>NZ_JBDPGY010000033.1:0-32546 GCF_039841815.1 Ruminococcus sp. 1001136sp1
TCCTTGCCAATATTAACCGGTGCTGCCGCAATTGCCTCTGCTAATGTGGAATAGGATGTCTGGGTTCCATCTGCTGCTCTTACAATAACCAATCCAGGATTTTCAGCAGGAGGAGTAGGCTCAGCATTTTCCATCATAAACTCGATTGCATCACTGCTTCCAAATCCATCCTGATCCATTTCCTGTGCTTCTTCATCATAGAAACCATTTGCAATCTGTTCATCAATAATAAAATCAGTTTCACTTTCAAATTCATCAGTTATTTCCGTAGCAAATTCATCTTTTCCCCTATTTTCTTCAGCCATTACAGCAATCCTACTTATCGGGACTGCTGTAACAACCACAGCTGCAGCCAAGATTGCCGATAACATCTTCTTTCTCATCCTTTGTGTCCTCCCAACATCTTATAGTATCGAACTAATTGTACTATAATAGTAAATCGCTACAACATAGAAGTCAATCCACAAAAAGCGAAAAAATAGGGCAATTACACAATTTCCTGTATAACTACCCTATTATTATTCTATACCTAGTTTCAACACTCCGGTTCCACCCAGACACCTAAAACACATTTCCCAAAAAATCCATAAAAGAGAGTGCGCATATATCCTTAAGCCTAGCATAATGCAATATAACCTTTAAAGCTTATAATTCCAAAAGCTTCCAATTCAAGCATATGTAAACTCTATTTTGTGGGTTTTGTGTGAGATTGAAATGTAAGTAAGATTGATAAGTAAAAAGCCAAGCCGCATGAGCCTGACTATCTTTTGTATGGTTATGTATTAAGTATGTTAGTTTTGATCGGATGATGAAAAAAAAGCATAACCATATGTAGCATTTAATGCTTCTTGATCCAGAAATTCAAAAGCGAAGCATGTTTTTAAATAATTCATTCTTTCACATTTATTGTTTTGATATAATGGACAATATTCATAAAATAAAGAGTTATTTTGATCTACGAATCTTTTATTCATATAAATATGATGATTAGGATCTAAAAATAAAAACGAAATTAAATTTCTGATACGCTCAAAAACTATACGTGTTGGGCTATAGTAAAAGCCCTGTGAATTGGCACAGAGCCTTTGTTACCTCATCATCTTCTCAAACATGTCGGCTAATTTCTTAGCACCGATTTCAGCCTTCGGAGAAGGGTTCCGATTGGCTTCTTTATATATCTTCTTAGCTTCTTCACCCTTTATTACTGGTGTTGCAGCAATCTGTGTTGACATTATGGTTACCTCCTTGTGTGGCGGATTAGTGGTGGATCTCTCTAGGGATATTATAACACGGATTTGATGTAGACTATGTAAATATTGTGATACATCTATTCTCAAGAAGATTCTGCTTCTGCAACTAATTGTTTCGCTAATTCGTACATTTCTTTTTCATAATCAATTTCTTTTATAGATGGCACTCTAAAGCTAAACGCTGTATGTCCATCTCTATTAGTAATTGAAAAATCTCCTGTTCTGATTATATCCATTCCAATAATACAATCAAATTTATCTTCGATATTATTTTCTATAACTGATAAGCCAGTTGCTTCTACACATTTTGGTATTGTTAAATTGATATTATATTCATTTGTCAAAATTTCTTCACTTGCTGTATTCACTTTGTGTTTTCCAGTTGGTTTCAATCCTAATTCTTTAATAACCTTTTTACTAATTGATGTACAAGAAGCACCTGTATCCCACAAAGCATTCCACTCTTTGGTTTCATCAATAACAATATCTGTATCACGCACATCTGAAGTAATAAATACTTCTGTTATTATCTGACTTACTAATTTATCCCATCTTCTTGTTATTCCCTGAAAGTATTCCAGACTCATATTTTCCTCTTATTCTTTTATAAATGTTGTCATAATAGATGCTGTATACCCTGATTCATCACCGTTACATTCCTGAATAATATATGTACCAAGCTTATATTTGTCTGAGAGAGCTTGTATTGCTTCATTCACTGTTTTAAATGCTCCAAGAATTTTCTTATTTTTCAGTGCTATAAAGGATTTTCCATATTTATTATATAGATCCTGGTATATACTTACAAAATATTTGAAATCATTTAATCTGTCTTGTTCTGTATATGTGTCCATATTGTCAACCCTCCAATCTGTTCTTTTCTACTAATATATTACTATATTTTACTGTATATTTCTATGTACAATGTGGTCTAATGACCATAATAAAAGCCCAGGCATTCACCCAGGCTTTATAGTGTGTTATTAATCTACAGTTGGCTTCGGCGTGGACATAAGCTCCTTCAGTTCATCAATCGTGTAACCGTTGGAATCCATAAGATCTGCAAGGGCTGTAAGCTGGGCTGCACGTTCGGCTTTAGATTTCTGGTCTGCATCCATGTCTTTAGGAATCACCTTGCAAACAATTTCTCCTGTTTCCGGATCGGTATACACAGAAAAGTCATTTTCTCTAAAAATTCGTTTCATCCGCAAATACTCTTCAGAATGTTGCTTTTTCTTATGTACAAGTGGCTTACTTGTGATCCATGGTGTCTTGGACGGTACTGCAAATACACACCCTTGTAATTCTTCATTTTGTTCCACAATATCTCCCTCTCAATCTGTTATCTCAACTTTCCAGTTCATCATAGCTTCATACACACTGTATGGAATCTTGTCCTTGTATCTCTTCGCAGTGTCCTTGATGTATTGTTCCTTATACTCTTTATACTTCTGGAATGCTTCTTCCGGTGTTTTGAAAGTACCAAGTTTAATACTCTTCTGATCTGCCACAAAAGCAGCCCTATAATATCTAATTCCACAAGCATTACTTTTTTCAGCATGTACACCTAATGGATATTTGCCACGATTAGCTTTACCATTCGTAAATAATGTATTAATAAATTCAGGAACAATACAGCAGTTCTCGGGACCATATTCTTTATTACCTTTCACCAGAATATCTTTGTCCAAATTTAAGGAACTATCACCACAATTATGACTCTCATACCATTCTTTAAAATTACTGAAATTCTTCCATTCCTCGCATACTGTACAGCATTTATACGTCTTCTGTCTGTTTTGGATTTTCTCATTATAGCAGCGACTTAACATGGCTCTCCACTTCTTATAAACAGTTGTATTACTCTTGCCCTTTTCATCTGAACAACCAATATATCCAACACTACAAACAGTAGGTATAAAATTCTCAGCTTCCCATCCACTAGGTTTATATTTCTTATTGTCTTTTATATTTGCAATATCTTTCTCAGATACTTTTCCAGTAAGATCAAACACTTTTTGTACAGCCTCATATTCTTTCTGATTCAGCGGATATAAATTTCTGTAATAGTTATCTTCAATAGCATTATCACAGTGCCAAATATATATGTTATTGTGCCAGTCTGTATTTACAACAAAAGCTTTCACAACTGCAACATCTGCATACACTTTTTCTTCTTCAAAAATCCACTTGTTTCTACGGAACACATTTTTCTTTAGCATGTAATATAATCGTTTCGTATTTTCGTCATATTGTCCTTGTACAAGCTGATACTGTTCATTCTCTAACTGTAATACTCTTCCATAATTTGACAGCCATATATCCTGATAATCATTCTGTTTTATGAAAGTTTCATCCATTCCAAGTAATGTAATATCAAGCCCAGTTTTAGACAAATCAAGTTCTCTCTTAGAATTGATTGTTTTATATTGCCGTTCATATTTTGGAGCTGGAATATCTGGTTTTGGCGGTACTCCATACAATTTCTCATTACGTTTCTTGATCTTATTCTTTTTGTTTATTGCGTTTGTACATTCTTTGCATTCTGAACGTGGTACAACCTTTCCAGATTCATATTTTCTGGTAAAGAAACTGCTTATCGGTAATGTCCTTCCGCATTTCGTACATAATTTTGTCTCTGGGGCAGCAGCCTTTTCCCCAATATTTTTTTCATCTTCCGTCTTATCTGTAACTGTCTTATCATCTAACATAAGTCTCCTTTCGTTCTAAGCAAAAAAGACAGTCATATCTTGACTGCCCTTCTGCCCTGGCTTTATTTATGAGTGCTGCCAGGTGGCACTGATACATAATATAAAAACACATACCCCATTAAGGGCTTGCGATTTCTTACTTTATAAGGGAGTAGAAACAACCGACACCCTTTCAAGCCTTTTTCACATATTCAATTTTTCTAAACAGTGGCTCTATCTCTTTCAGCTGATAGTCCACCTTTTTATTTCCTGCATCTGTCTCTTGAATGTACAGCACTGTTCCCAGTACACCGATCACAGAATACAGCTTACCGGAGTCTGATACGATTTCGCCCCGGCGTATTACATTTTTATCCATATCTGGTCTGATTCCTTTCTGAAATTGTCCCATAAAATCACAGTTTTATAGTTTGCTCTATAGTAATGCTTTAAAACGCATTATACGGCTCAAATTTCGATTTTAATTCTATTAGTGGGGAAATTGTTGTCTGAAATGAAATAAACGAAATTTAGCCCATACACAGCGTTATTTACTGTGCATAGGCTAATAAAAGAGGATGACACATATTTGTGCTCATAAATGAACACTAAAATAAGCCCACGAGTAACACATCAAAAACTCATGGACTTATTCAGGTATTCATATTTAATTTTGAACAAAAAAATAACCACAGATAAAATCTCTGTGATTTTGTGAATTTTCTGTGAAATCTTATTAAATTTACCACATTTGCAGGCTCATCCTCCTATAAATATATTTTGTCGTTTATAAGAAATGATTACCTTTTTTACTTTTGATTGCCTTTTTGATTACCTTTCTATTTTTCATTAAAACAGAAAGTCCGCAAACCCTTGATTTTACTGCATTAATCGGGGCAACAGGATTTGAACCTGCGACCTCACGGCCCCCAGCCGTGCGCGCTACCAAGCTACGCCATACCCCGCGAACAGTTGATATTGTATCAAATGTTATAATAAAAATCAACAGTTTTTTCAAAAAACAAATTAAAATCGTCTGTAAGTGTTACTGTGAACGGAATAGACGGGTAACCCATGTATAACTCTCCTATCCAATTATAAAAGAACCTTGAACGTAGGTAAAACTGCAATTTTATTGAGAAAAATCACAGAAATCAAGGTTTTCGCCCATATACCAAAAGGCCTTGACAGCTGGTTTTCCCAGTCCATCAAGGTCAGTTTTTATGCTTGGACAAATTTCTATTGATTGGGAGTTTTGCCCTTTAACAGGATATTTTACTTTGCCTGTTAACAATTATATTAATGCTGTGCATTAATATAATTAACAAGTCCTTCCGCCTTAATGATCTTCTGCATAAATTCCGGGAAAGCCTGCCCTTTAAATTCAGTTCCTTTGGTGCGATTGTAGATCATGCCAGAATCAAAATCCACCTCTACCTCATCCCCCTCATCAATGCCCTTGCTTGCTTCCGGGCACTCAATGATCGGAAGTCCAATGTTGATTGCATTTCTGTAAAAAATTCTGGCAAATGTCTCTGCGATAACACAGCTGACACCAGCTGCCTTAATAGCGATCGGCGCATGTTCACGGGAAGAACCGCAGCCAAAATTCTTAGTTGCTACAATAATATCACCCTTCTGTACTCTTTTTACAAAAGTATTATCAATATCCTCCATGCAATGAGTTGCCAGTTCTGCCGGGTCTGAAGAATTCAGATAACGTGCCGGAATAATAACATCTGTATCAACATTATCTCCATATTTAAAAGCTCTGCCTTTTGCCTGCATGATAAGTACTCCTCCTTATAATCCTAATTCTTCCGGTGCACAAATATAACCGGTTACTGCACTTGCTGCAGCTACTGCCGGGCTTGCCAGGTAAACTTCAGACTCCACATGTCCCATACGTCCTACAAAGTTGCGGTTAGTAGTAGAAATGCAGCGCTCACCAGCGGCCAGAATACCCATGTATCCACCAAGGCACGGTCCACAGGTAGGTGTACTTACAACTGCTCCAGCCTCAATGAAAATCTTAAGAAGCCCCTCTTCCATTGCCTGCAGATAAATTGCCTGAGTCGCAGGAATCACAATACAGCGAAGCCCTTTCTTAACCTTGCGTCCCTTCAGAATCTGAGCTGCAACACGAAGGTCGTCAATACGGCCATTCGTACAGGATCCGATTACAGACTGGTCTACAACAACCGGCTCTCCAATCTCAGAAATGGTCTTAGTGTTCTCTGGTAAATGAGGGAACGCAACGGTTGGTTCCAATGTGCTAAGATCAATTGTGTACTCAGCTTCATAAACAGCATCCTCATCAGCCTCGTATGCTGTATACGGGCGCTTGGAATGCTCTTTCATATATTCGATTGCAAGATCATCAACCGGGAAAATCCCATTCTTTCCGCCAGCCTCAATTGCCAT
Source organism: Ruminococcus sp. 1001136sp1 (assembly GCF_039841815.1). Classification (NCBI taxonomy): domain Bacteria; kingdom Bacillati; phylum Bacillota; class Clostridia; order Eubacteriales; family Oscillospiraceae; genus Ruminococcus; species Ruminococcus sp. 1001136sp1. Next base: position 6,365 of record NZ_JBDPGY010000033.1, read on the forward strand.
ATTAGCAATAGTAAAACGGTCGTCCATAGACAGGTTTTTAATTCCCTCTCCCACGAACTCCATAGATTTATAAAGAGCTCCGTCCACGCCAATCATTCCAATGATATGTAAGATCACGTCCTTACCGCTTACCCATTTTTTCGGTTTGCCAACGATGTTAAATTTAATGGCAGACGGTACCTTAAACCATGCTTTTCCTGTAGCCATGCCAGCTGCCATATCAGTACTTCCGACACCAGTGGAAAAAGCTCCAAGAGCTCCATATGTACAGGTGTGTGAATCAGCTCCGATAATCACATCGCCTGCAACTGTAAGACCTTTTTCCGGAAGGAGCGCATGCTCAATTCCCATCTGTCCTACATCAAAATAATTGGTGATATCGTGGCGACAGGCAAATTCACGAACACATTTACAGTGCTCAGCAGACTTAATATCCTTATTCGGAATAAAGTGATCCATTACCAGTGCAATTTTATCTTTGTCAAATACGGTATCTACCGTCATCTTATCCATCTCATGGATAGCTACCGGAGAAGTGATATCGTTTCCAAGAACAAGGTCAAGCTGTGCCTCTATAAGCTGTCCTGCTTCTACATGATCCAGACCTGCATGCGCTGCCAGGATCTTCTGAGTCATTGTCATTCCCATTTTAGTATTCCTCCTGATTCATTGTATGTTGATATTTTAGCATACTTTCTGTTATAATAAAAATACATATTAATCATAGTTATTATAATTTGTAGTTATATATCACTGTTCACTGGTGCTATTCTGTAAAGTATTATTTTGAGCGTAGTTCACAAAAACCTGAGAAACTTGGCGAAAAATCATTCGAATGCGTGATTTTTGTACATTGTAAGATATATTGTCATGGACAAGGGTAAGCAATATTGTTATATATTCAGGAGGAATTTATGCAGGAAAATCTGTCTCTTTATCATATATTTTACACAGTCAGCCGCACTGGCAATATCTCATCCGCTGCTAAGGAGCTGTACATCAGCCAGCCTGCCATCAGCCGTGCCATTAAGAAATTGGAAAATAATCTGGACACCACTCTTTTCAAGCGCAGTTCCAGAGGCGTAACCCTCACCCCTGACGGCCAGATTCTATATGAAAAAGTAAAAGGAGCCTTCGACCTTCTTTCCGAAGGAGAGGATTCCATTCTTCACAATCGTTCCAGAGAGATTCCCAGGCTGCGCATCGGTGCCAGCACCACTTTATGCAAATATGTACTTATGCCCAGGCTGAAAGATTTCATAGCTGCCAATCCGCAAATCCGTATTACAATCTCCTGCCAGCCCACCTACCAGACCCTGAAACTTCTTGAAGAAGACAAAATAGACATCGGCCTGATCGGACGACCGCAGAAGCTATCCGGATACGAATTTTTGCCTCTGCTGCAGATCCAGGATACCTTTGTCGCTACACATCAATACCTGGAGAATCAGCACCAGCTTTTTCCATCAGAACCCCTTCAGCACACTGCTACTTTCATGCTTCTTGACGAACAGAATATAACCAGACAGTCCGTCAATACCATGCTTCATGAGCACCAGATGCAGCTTGGTCACATTCTGGAAGTCAGTTCCATGGATCTTTTAATCCAGTTTGCACAGGTGGGCTTGGGAATTGCATGTGTGATCAAAGAATTTGTGCAAAATGATCTTGATAAAGAAATACTTGTGGAAGCGCCTCTGGGTCTGACTTTCCCATCAAGGGAAATCGGATTTGTATGCAAGAAAGGGAGCGAAAATCAGAAGCTTCTGACACAACTGGCAGAAATCTAGAGAAATTCCGCTTCGCTACACCGAAGTAGCGCAAAAAATCCGGGTTTCCCCGGATTTTTACGGGTCCCTTCGGCTCCGCTTCGCTACACCGAAGTAGCGCAAAAAAATCCGGGTTTCCCCGGATTTTTTTTGCTTAGTTATTAATAAGCTTATCTTCGCCGTTCCAGCTGTAGAGTTTACGGATTTCTTCGCCAACTTTCTCAGATGGATGCTCAGAAGCTTTCTTTCTCATAGCTTTGAAATGAACCTGACGTCCAGCTGGGCTCATATCAAGCAGGAAGTCTTTTGCGAAAGTACCATCCTGGATATCGGAAAGGATTTTCTTCATTGCTTTCTTTGTATCTTCTGTAATGATCTTCGGTCCTGTGATGTAGTCACCGTACTCAGCTGTGTTGGAGATGGAATATCTCATTCCAGCGAAGCCTGACTGATAAATCAGGTCTACGATCAGCTTCATTTCGTGGATACACTCGAAGTATGCATTTCTTGGGTCATAACCAGCCTCGCAAAGAGTCTCGAAACCAGCCTGCATAAGTGCACAAACACCACCGCAAAGTACTGCCTGCTCTCCAAAAAGGTCTGTCTCTGTCTCTGTACGGAATGTAGTCTCAAGAAGTCCTGCTCTTGCACCACCAATAGCAAGTCCGTATGCAAGTGCTTTGTCAAGTGCTTTTCCTGTGTAATCCTGCTCAACAGCTACCAGACAAGGAGTTCCTTTGCCAGCCTGATACTCGCTTCTTACTGTATGTCCTGGTGCTTTTGGAGCAATCATGGTAACATCTACATTCTTTGGCGGAACAATACATCCGAAATGAATGTTGAAACCATGAGCAAACATAAGCATATTGCCTTCCTCAAGGTTTGGCTCGATATCTTTCTTATACATATCAGCCTGTTTCTCATCATTGATCAGAATCATGATGATATCAGCCTTCTTTGCAGCCTCAGCTGCTGTATATACTTTAAATCCCTGCTCTTCAGCTCTCTTCCAGGATCTGCTGCCTTCATAAAGACCGATAATGACGTCACATCCGGACTCCTTCAGGTTCAGTGCGTGAGCATGTCCCTGGCTGCCGTAACCGATAATTGCGATTGTTTTTCCATCTAATAAAGAGAGATTACAATCTTCCTGGTAAAAAATTCTTGCTGACATTTTCGTTTCCTCCTACTGTGTTAAAACTTAAAAATATATATCGTTAAGGGAATATATATACATATTCTGTGTATGATTATTCATTCCAGAAATACGCCCCTTAGCAAACCAAATAAATAATCCTGCCTTCAGAATTCTCCGCCTGCGGCATCTGCCTCCTGCGGCATCTGCCTGATCAGCGCTTCCGCAATTACAAAAATTTCACCCCATGAGAGCCTCTCTCAAGACCCATAACACCGGCACGTGCCAGTTCCAGAATCTCGTAATCTCCCATAAGATTAATAAATGCCTCCAGCTTGGTCTTGCTGCCTGTCATTTCTACAATGAGAGAATCCTTGCTCACATCTACAACCTTGGCACGGAAAATATCCGCAATGGAAACAATTCCCTGTCTCTGCTCCGGTGCGGCTGCAACCTTCACAAGAACAGTCTCACGAACTACGCTGTCAGATGGATCCAGGACTTTGATATCCCTTACATCAACAAGCTTCGCAAGCTGTTTCACAATCTGATCAAGAATTGCGTCATCTCCGCTGCACACTACTGTAATGCGGGTATAATTCACATCCGCTGTAACTCCGGCAGTGATACTGTCAATATTATAACCACGACGGCTGAACATTCCGGCGATCCGGCTGAGTACACCTGACGTGTTGTCAACTAGTAAAGATAAAATCTTATTTTGCATAAATATAATCCTGCTTTCGTGCTTCAGATTGATATGGTTATCATTATAACAACATAATTTATTTTGTCAATGCTACACTTCAAAAAAGTTTTAATGTTTTATAGCATTAAAGCATTTTTATTCATATAACACACTTTCATTTCACTATTAACATATTTACACAGTATGAAGTATCTATATTTTACGTAAATATTTTATATCAGATATTTACTCTGCAGGTCTGTCACTGTCTTTTGGTTCAGATAAAGTCCTCTTCTCAAAAAACGCTCCACATTTCCATATTCCGCATAAATCGTACGAAACATTCTGTCCAGATATTCCTCTTTTACCCTGAAAAGCGCTGATACTTTATTTACATTTGCAATACTGTCCAGTCTGTTTGCCTCAAGGTAACGCAGCATATAATCCAGTTCTCCTGCCAGGCACACATTGGAACGTATAAAATCCTCCCGGATCACATCTCTGTGAACTCCAAGAGCACAAAGAAGAAGGGCTGTCACTACCCCCACTCTGTCTTTTCCGAAGCTGCAGTGCCAGAGAGCAGCACCATTTTCGTGATGCAGCAGTACATCCATAAATCTGGCACATTGTTTCACTGAATACTGATCCTTTACAAAATTCTCATACTGCTGCTCGATCAGACTCTCTATATCGCCATCATACTCCAGAACCTTTTTCAACATATCATTTGTCTGCAGTATTCCCAAAACACTTTTCGGAGAATCACTGATAGTCTCTTCATCGATCATGGGGATGTGATAATATTCCACTCCCTTTACCACAATGTCCGGTCTTTCATTTCGTTCCAGCTGGTCTCTGAGATCAATCACGGTCTTCAGCTTGCAGTCCTCCTGCAAAACATGCTGATCAGCCATAGAAGCATGATAAAGATTTCCGCTTCGAATAAGCTTTCTGGGAAGGATATGACGCCCATCCTTTGTGGCGATCGCCCCAAGATCTCTTGTATTGGAAAGACTCTGCATCGTAATCCGTCCGCCCTTAGGAAATCCGGTAGCCATTTCCGGATTGAAAAGTTTCAGAATCCGCAGGCAGTCCTGTGCCTCATGCTCCGTCATCTCAAACTGATATCGCTTCTTTCTCCTGGTAATGATCACCAGATAATTAGAGATCATCTGCTTCACTGCTTCTTCTGCGTTTTCGCCTTCCCGATGGATATACGCCCAGACAATATCTCTGCAAGGAAGATTATTCTGTATCATATGTCTGAAAAAGATCAGGTTTCCATCTTCTACGCGAATCTTACCGTATCTCATATTTCTCCTCCATTCGTTGCCTTTCATTCTTACGATACCACAGAAAACAAAATTTGACAATTATTGGAAAAAGTTTATAATCAAAAAAGATATGTCGGGGTTACTGTGAACAGAATGAACAGCAACATGTTGACAAACTTAGAAAGGTGAATTTTTTATGGATAATCTGATTTTTTGCCTCAATGCAACCATTCCTATTTTTTTGACCCTTATGCTGGGTTATTTTCTTCGAAAAATTAATCTTTATGATGATTCCTTTGTTGCACAGATGAACAAATTTGTATTCAAGGCAGCCTTACCCGCACTTTTGTTTATGAATGTGGCTGAATCAGATTTTATTAAAGTTTGGGATACAAAGTTTGTTCTCTTTTGTTTTGGCGCTACGTTTTGCAGCATTGCCATTTCTATCGGTCTTTCCTTCCTGCTGAATCCAAGGGACATACAGGGAGAATTTGTCCAGGCCTCTTACCGCAGCAGCGCGGCAATCCTCGGCATTGCTATCATCCAGAACCTTTATGGAGATGCCGGTATGGCACCTCTTATGATCATAGCAAGCGTTCCTCTCTATAATGTAATGGCAGTCATGGTTCTCTCTTTTATGAAGCCTGACAATCAGGGAATGAACAAACAGATGCTCCTAAAAACCTTAAAAGGAATTGCCAGCAACCCTATTATTCTTGGAATCCTGGCAGGTCTTATCTGGTCTGTCCTTCGTCTGCCTCTTCCAACAATCCTTTCCAGTACTGTCAATAACCTCGGAAAAACAGCCACACCTCTTGGACTGATGGCCATGGGTGGTGCCCTTCATTTTGGAAAAGCTTTTTCCAGATTAAAAGCAACTATCGCCTGCACTTTTATGAAGCTGATCGGCTTTTGCACCATTTTTCTTCCAGTTGCTGTCAGACTTGGATTTACCCATGACAAGCTGGTTGCCATTCTGATCATGCTTGGTTCTGCTACCACAGTAAGCTGTTATATTATGGCAAAAAACATGGGGCACGAAGGGTCTTTTTCCTCCAGTGTCATTATGCTCACTACATTATTCAGTGCTTTTACTCTCACTATCTGGCTGTTCATTTGCAAGAGTTTAGGATTGATTTAATGGATTCTGTTACATATCCTTGTCAATGCCAGACAGTATTTCATACAATGCCTCCAGGCTATATGGCAAAATATCCTCATCAATCTGAAATTTCGGATGATGCAGCGGATAACCCTTATCAGGAATTCCTGCCAGAAATACACTGAACAAGCCCTTTGTATGTAAAAAATACCGATAGGCATTGTCTCCGGACAAAAACAGCTGCTCCTCGCCTTCCAGAAGAAACTGCTCTCCAAATATCTTCCTTCCTGCAGTTTCCGCAATCCTGGTAAGCTCCGGATCATTTGCAAAAGGCAGAACTGCAGGCTTTGGATATTCCAACTCGATCCTTGTTCCCGTCTTTGCTTCTATTTCATTCAGGGTTTCCTTCAGCCGCTTATCCAGCGCCTGGTAATCTTCTTCATAAGCAGCCCGGATATTTCCCCGCAGAGTCACAAGATCTGTAATAATATTAGAGTATTCTCCACCATGAATGGTTCCGATTCCGATCAGGCAGGGACCTTTTCCTTTATACGCTTCATTAAGATCATGAAGGGCTTTTACCACCAGAGAAGCCGCATAAATACTGTCAATTCCTTTATGAGCCTCACACCAGTGGCTGGATTTTCCATGAACACGGATTTCCATGCCATTGATCATAGCCGAAGCCTGTCCCTCATGCACTGCCATTCCAAAAGACTGATCCACTGCGTAATGAAACATGAGAAAAATATCTGGTTCTCCATCAAGGGCACCTGCTACCAGCATTCGCTTTGCACCTTCACCGATTTCTTCAGCAGGTTCAAAAAGGAACCGCATCCGCACTGGAAAATCCTCTCCCTCTTCCGCCAGAATCCTCGCCAGCACCAACGCCGAAGCCACGATGCCATCATGACCACAGGCATGCATGACTCCGGCATTTTCCGATGCGTAAGACAGTCCGGTTTGTTCCTGTATAGGAAGTGCATCCATCTCTGCGCGAAGCACAACTTTCTTTTTGCCGGCAAAAGCTGCCTCATCCTGACAGGGATGCTCCGCAATGATCCCCGTAGGCTCCACAATCCGAAACCGATAGCCTAATTTTCCCAGATACTCCTGTATAAAAGCAGATGTCTCAAACTCCTGAAGCCCCAGTTCCGGATGCCTGTGGAAATGACGCCGCAATCTGATCAGCTCTTCTTTGTATTTTTCAAATTTACATTGGTAATTTAATTGCTCTGCCATATTTTATCCTTTACCCTTATCTCGGAGTACGCGAATTGTCTGAAATGCTCTAAAGTAACATCTAAATCAATCCCAGGTGCTCCAACCCGTTTTTAATTCCATAATGAAAAATATCCGTTGTCACGTAATCAGCCAGCTTCTTGATTCCGGATGCCGCATTTCCCATTGCCACCTTCGTCTTTGCATATTCGAACATAGACAGGTCATTATTGCTGTCACCAAATACAATGGTATCTTCATGTGCAATATCAAAAATCCTGCATACAGCTGCAATGCCAACAGCCTTGGAAAAGCCTTTCGGGATCATCTCAATGGTATCCCCGGCAAGACCTTCCCCTACATGGCCAATAAACTCATAATAGTCCTCAAGCTCCGCACAGGCCTTCTCAGGATCACTTCCCGGCACGATCTTAGAACTGATCTTATTAATATGAAGGTCGTGTTCATACCCCTTAACAGGACGCCACTTAGCCCCCAGAGCCTTTGTGATCAGATCAGCATACCAGTTAATATCTGTATTATACTCATCCTTATCGTAGTACATCCAATCAGCACCCTCCATCACCGGAATCATGCCATATTTCCGAAGGACCTCCACCGAATGCCATGCTGCCTCCGTGGTCATCTCCTTGTTAAAAAGCCTTTTGCCATCTTTCTCAATGGTACATCCACAGGCACTGATCATTCCTGTAAAAGGGATCTGTTCCAGATAATCAGGCACAAACGCCCTGCTTCTTCCTGTACACAGCCATGCCTGATGGCCATTCTTCACCAGTTTTGTAATCGCCTCTACAGCACTGGCCGGTGTCCCCTTTTCAATATCACAGATCGTACCATCAGCATCAAAAAACACTGCTTTTTTGTGAATCTGCTGTCCACTTCCTGTAGAAGAAGCACCTTCATAACTTCCCTTGAAAATGTTATCAGGCATAAAATACCCCCGCAAGCTTTACAAAGTCGCAGGTATCTTTCACACCGGCAGTCTCATAAGGAGAATGCATAGCCAGCTGCGGCAGTCCAATATCTACTGTATTTAAAGCCACCTGCGTATTGGAAATATTTCCCAGAGTGGAGCCGCCGGCTACGTCCGAACGATTCACGTAAACCTGACAGGATACCCCTGCCTCTTTACAGAGTTCCTTAAACATCGCTGCCGAAATACCATCTGTGCAGTACTTCTGGTTCGCATTATACTTCACCGCAATTCCGGCATTAATATGCGGTCGGTTCACCGGATCCGCCTTCTCAGGGTAGTTCGGATGAATCGCATGTGCATTATCCGCAGAGATCATAAAGCTCTTTGCCAGAGAGATCAGATAATCCTCGTAGCTTCTTCCAAGCCCCAGATTAATGCGAAGGAGGGTATCCCGAAGGAAAGTAGATGCAGCCCCCTGCCTGGTGCCGCTTCCCACCTCTTCATTATCCATTACCATATGTACACAGATGCTCTTCTCATTTTTTCCAGCAATCAGTCCTTCCATAGAGGAAAAAGCGCACTGCAGATCATCCAGTCTTGGCGCAGAGACAAATTCCTCCTCACTGCCCCAAACCGTACCAGGCATGCGGTTATAAAGGAACAGATCATGTCCCAGAATGTCCTCTTCTTTCACCCCTGCTGCCTCTGCCACAGTTTTAAAGAAAGATCCCTTAGCGCTCTCCAGGCCATAAAGAGGAAGCATATCCTTCTGCACATTATACTTATAACCGCTGTTCGCCTCACGATTCATATGGATAGCCAGATTCGGGATCATCAACATATCCTTGTCCACAATCACAAGCTTCTCACAAATCTGTTCATCCTCCTTCACGATCAGACGTCCAGCCACAGAAAGGGGGCGGTCAAACCAGGGAGCCAGAAGCGCACCACCATAAAGTTCCACATTCAGCTTCACATACCCATTTTCCACCATCTCTGGATTCTCCTTGATCTTCAAAGACGGGGAATCACTGTGGCTTGCAATAATATGGAACACGTCGCTGGAAACCTCCGGCACGGTAAATGCAATGATTGCCGAATGATTCCGGATCACAAAATACTTCCCACCGTTTTTTATCTCCCAGTGCTCATCTTCCTTTAACTCTGTAAATCCATTCTCCGTAAATCTTGTTTTCATCATCTCCACTGCCTGAAATGCAGTAGGGCTCTCTTTGATAAATGTAAGTAATTTCTCTGCTGTATGATTCATTTCTAAACTCCTAAATATTTTTCTATACTTTTCCCTTTGCCACACCCCCGCAATCGTTTTGCGAGCCCCGCTCGCCAAAGTGATAAGTCATACCACATTTGAACCAGTTCCAACCGATACACAGGGGAGGTGGCAGCGGGTACTGCTTGTGGGGCTTGGGGATTTTCGGCAGGTTTGCGAGCATAGCAACACTCTCAATCTTTAATAATCAACGCCATAAACACCAGATCCGTATTCCCCGTATTCGCCAGTCCATGACCTCTTCCATCTGGTGTAAAGGTAATATCGCCTGCTTTCACATGTCTCCAGGAAGTCCCATTGTCATTATATTCCCCTTCCCCGGTCAGAATATAATAGGTCTCACTCTCCCCATAATGCATATGAAAACCAAGAGAACATCCCGGTTCCAGAGTCACCTCTGCATAAAGCCCACACTTCCCATTTAACTGCTGCTCATCCAGCAGCTCCTTGATAATCACATGTCCATTCCCCTCACACATATGCTCAATACGATTGATCTTCATATCCAGACTCCTCCTTCGTAAAAGGGCACATCCCCAGCTTTCGCCAGAGATGCGCCCTGTTTTTCAGCTTTCTTCAATTATAATTACAAACTCTTGATCCTGTCAATGGCTTTCAGAGTATTCTCATAAGTTCCAAACGCAGTCAGACGGAAATAGCCCTCTCCATGAGAACCAAAACCAGAACCTGGCGTACCAACCACATTTGCATTTTTAAGGAGATAATCAAAAAACTCCCAGGAAGTCATTTTATCCGGTGTTTCCAGCCAGATATAAGGTGCATTCACACCACCTGAAACAGAGAAGCCAGCTTTCGCCAGCTCATCATGGATCAGCTTTGCATTTCTCATATAATAGCCAACCTGATCCTTCAGCTGAGCCTTACCTGCCTCAGAATAGACAGCCTCTCCTGCCTTCTGTACAATATAAGGAGCACCGTTAAACTTGGTGCCGTGACGTCTTGCCCACAGACTGTGAAGTGATACCCCATCTCGTACCAGTTCCTTCGGAATAACCGTAAATCCAAGACGAACACCAGTAAATCCGGCATTCTTGGAAAAGCTTCGAAGTTCAATCGCGCATGTTCTCGCACCCTCGCACTCATAAATACTGTGCGGTACATTTTCCTCAGAGATATAAGCCTCATAAGCTGCATCATAAATGATCACACAGCCATTTTTGTTGGCATAATCCACCCATTTCTGCAGTTCATCCTTTGTAATAGCAGAACCGGTCGGATTATTTGGAAAGCAAAGATAGATCAGATCCGGCACTTCTGATGGAAGCTCCGGCAAAAATCCATTTTCCTTGCGGCATGGCATATAGATCACACCGTCAAAATTCTCATGAACCGTATTATACTCTCCGGTACGGCCCGCCATAACATTGGTATCCACATAAACCGGATAAACCGGGTCACACACAGCAACCTTATTGTCTGTTCCAAAAATCTCCTGAATATTACCAGAATCACTTTTCGCACCATCAGAAACAAAAATCTCATCTGCTGCAATATTGCATCCTCTGTCCTGGTAATCGTTCTTTGCGATTGCCCTTCTCAGAAATTCATACCCAAGATCTGGCGCATAACCGTGAAAAGTCTCTGCGTGAGCCATCTCCTCGACTGCCCCGTGAAGAGCATCAATAATAGCCGGAACCAGCGGCTGTGTCACATCACCAATACCAAGGCTGATCACCTCTTTATCCGGATTCTCTTCTTTATAGGCACGCACTTTTTTTCCAATTGTAGAAAAAAGATAGCTTCCTGGCAGTTTTAAATAATTATGATTAACGGTAACCATCTGATTATCCTCCTGTAAATCTACTTTCTCTTCTCAACCTCAGCCAGCAGCGCCTCTCTCACGCTTGCCGGGTTTGCCTTGCCCTTCATTTCCTTCATGATCTGACCGACAAAGAAGCCCATAACCTTCTCTTTACCTCCAAGAAGCTCAGACAGCGGTCCAGGGTTCTCATCCAGAATCCTGCTGATGGTGCTGCTAAGAAGCCCGGTATCCTCCACGATCTTTAAGCCATGCTCTTCCACATAAGCTACCGGATCAACATCCTCATCAAATACCTTTTCAAATACCTTCTTGGCATTCTGTGGGCTTACCTCCTTCTTATCGACCATTGTGAGAAGATCTGCAAGATGCTGCGGTGTAAATCTTAACTTCTCAGCCTCAATGCCTTTTTCCTTCATAAGACGAAGCACTTCCACCATAAACCAGTTTGCCGCCTTTTTCGGATTGCCGCTCAGCGTAGCCACATCTTCAAACAAAGCAGCCAGATGTCTGGACTCTGTAAGAATCTGGGAATCATACTCCGGAAGACCAAACTCACTCTGATAACGGGCAGCCTTCTCCTCCCGGAACTCTGGCATCTCACTTCTGATTTTTGCGATCCACTCATCAGAAATATGGATCGGCGGAAGATCCGGATCCGGGAAATAGCGGTAATCCTTTGCATCCTCCTTAGAACGCATCGCATGAGAAGACTCTTTATTGTCATCCCATCTTCTGGTCTCCTGGATGACACTTTTACCCATCTCCAGAAGCTCGATCTGACGCTCTCTTTCGCCCTCAATAGCATGTGCAATGGCCTTAAAAGAGTTCAGGTTCTTCATCTCTGTTCTGGTTCCAAGTGTATCACTTCCTGCCACTCTCACAGAAAGGTTCACATCAGCACGCATGGAACCCTCCTGAAGCTTACAATCGGAAACGCCCAGATACTGCATGGTACAACGAAGCTTTTCCAGATAAGCGATAACCTCATCTGCACTTCTCATATCCGGCTCAGAAACGATCTCGATCAGAGGAACACCGCTTCGGTTATAATCTACCAAAGAGCAGTCCTCCCACTCATCATGGATCAGCTTACCTGCGTCCTCCTCCATATGCATCTCATGGATCCGGACTTTTTTCTTGCCAGCTTCTGTCTCGATCTCCACAAATCCATCATGGCAGATTGGCAGATACAGCTGGGAAATCTGATAATTCTGCGGATTATCCGGATAAAAATAGTTCTTACGGTCAAATTTGCAATACTGATTGATGCTGCAGTTTGTGGCAAGTCCTGCGCGCAGGGCAAATTCTACTACCTTTTTGTTTAATACCGGAAGAGAACCTGGCATACCAGTACACACCGGACAGGTGTGGGTATTGGGTGCCCCTCCAAATGCTGTGGAGCAGCCGCAGAAAATCTTTGTTCTGGTGGCAAGTTCTACATGAACCTCAAGTCCGATAATAGTCTCATACTGTTTCATGCTCTCTTACCTCCTTCCTCTGGTATTCCAAAATTTCCTCTTACGCTTTCATAGGCATGGGCAGCACGAAGGATCTTCCTTTCCATAAAACAGTCTCCGATCATCTGGATTCCGATTGGAAGTCCGGCACTGTCTTTTCCGCAGGGAACTGTAATTCCTGGAAGTCCGCAAAGATTTACGGCAACTGTATAAATATCCCCAAGGTACATTGTCATAGGGTCTTTTAAGCTTTCTCCGATCTTCGGCGCTGTATAAGGAGCTGCCGGGGCAAGAAGCACGTCATATTTTCCAAAAGCCTGATCAAACTCTTTTTTAATAAGTGCTTTGGTGCGCAGGGCTTTCAGATAATAAGCATCGTAATAACCAGAGCTTAAAACAAAGGAACCAAGCATGATACGACGTTTTACTTCTTCTCCAAAGCCCTCCGTTCTAGTACGTTTATACATATCATGAAGACCGTCATATTCTTTTGCACGATAGCCATATTTTACGCCATCAAAGCGCTCCAGGTTGGAGCTTGCTTCTGCGCTGGCAATAATATAGTATGCCGGAATCATATATTCCATAGTTTTGACAGAGAAAAATTCTACAATTGCTCCCATCTGGGTCAGCACTTTCAGGGTTTCCATAAAGGCATCTTTTACCTCTGGCGAAATTCCCTCTGACAGATATTCCTTCGGAACACCAAATTTCATTCCTGTAATCTTATCTGTCATCTCACTGGAAAAATCCAGGTCTTTTCGGTCAATGGAAGTACTGTCTTTCGGATCATGGCCAGCGATCACTTCCAGAAGTGCTGCGCAATCTGCCACATCTTTTCCAATCGGTCCGATCTGATCCAGAGAAGAGGCATATGCAACCAGCCCATAACGGGAAACCGTACCATAAGTAGGCTTCATTCCTGTCACACCGCAATAAGAACTTGGCTGACGGATGGAACCTCCTGTATCAGAGCCCAGTGCCAGATAAGCCTCTCCTGCTGCTACAGCTGCACAGGAGCCGCCTGAGGAGCCGCCTGGAACATGCTCTGTATTCCATGGATTTCTGGTAATGCCATAGGCAGAAGTTTCCGTCGTACTTCCCATGGCAAACTCATCCATATTTGTTTTTCCGATAATGATCATTCCTGCTTTTTCAAGCCGGCTGATCACCTCTGCCTGATACTGGGGAACAAATCCTTCCAGAATTTTTGACGCACAGGTAGTAGGTTTTCCCTGTACACAAATGTTATCTTTGATGGCAATGGGAACACCGGCAAGAGGACCGGTATAAGTTCCGTCCTCAATGCCTTTTTCCACCTCTTTTGCTCTTGCATACGCTTCTTTTTTATAAGTGTCCAGATATGCGTGGATTCTGTTATCTTTTTCCTCTATTTTAGAAAAGACATCCTTGACGCCGTCCAGAACACTGACCTCATGTTTTTTAATCTTATCAGCCAGTTGTAAGGCTGTTAATTTTTCTAATTCCATGTGAATGTCTCCTATCCTATGGTCTTTGGAACCTGATACTGTCCTTCTTTGGCTTTTGGCGCATTTGCAAGCATTGCCTCGCTGTTGTCACCATTTGTAACTTCATCCTCACGAAATACATTCTGGTCGCCAAAAATATGGGACATTGGTTCAACACTGGATGTATCCAGTTCATCCAGCTTATCTACATAATCAAGCATTTCCTGCATATCTTTTTTTGCCTTTTCCTTCTCTTCTTCTGTAAGGGAAAGTTTTGCAAGAATGCAGACATTTTCCATGGTTTCATCGTCAATCTGTTTTGCCATTTTCTCATCCTCCTGCACAGAAATTATTACGCTCCACTCTGGATCCATACCAAAATCTTTTCTGGATATCCAGCTTTTTTATGGCTCCAGTCTGTTCAGGTCTCTTGGGAACAGGCATGCCTCACGGACATTTTCCTCCCCGAGAAGCTGCATGGTAAGACGCTCCAGACCGATTCCAAGACCACCATGAGGAGGCATACCGTATTTAAATGTATCCAGATACTGTTCCATTCCTTCTGTCTCCATACCTCTGTCCTCTATCTTTTTCAGAAGGGCATTGTAATCGTGAATTCTCTGTCCTCCTGTTGTGATCTCAAGGCCATGGAAAAGCAGGTCAAAGCTTAACGTAAATCTGGTATCCTCTGGATCATCCATTGCGTAGAACGGACGCTTCTTAGATGGATAATGGGTAACAAAAACAAAATCCGCATTATATTCTTCTTTAAAATACTGACCAATCAGGGCTTCCTCCTCCGGCTCCAGATCAAATGGATTACGGATCTGACGGTTGTATTTCTTCGCAACCAGCTCTTTTGCCACATCAAAACGAACTGCCGGAATCCTGGAAGCATCTGGAAGCTCAACCTTCAGGATCTCCAGTTCTTTTGCATAATCCTCTTTTAAAAGCTTCATTGCATACTGCAAAAAGCCAGTCTCCATAGCCATGATCTCTTCAAAGCTATCAATATAGCCCATCTCAAAATCAAGACTCGTATATTCATTTAAATGTCTTTTGGTGTTATGTTTCTCAGCACGGAAAACAGGTCCGGTCTCAAATACTCTGTCAAAAACTCCCACCATCATCTGTTTGTAAAACTGTGGGCTCTGAGCCAGAACAGCCGGTTTATGGAAATAGCTGAGTTTAAACAGGTTCGCGCCTCCCTCAGCACCTCTGGCTCCGATCTTCGGCGTATGGATTTCCGTAAATCCATTTTCATAGAGATAATCACGAAAAGCCCTTGTCAAAGCTTCCTGGATTTTAAATCTTGCGCGCTCCTGAATATTGCGGAGGGAAAGGGAACGGTAATTTAATTTGGCTTCCAGAGAAGTATTCAGCTTCCATTTATCGATTGCAAGAGGAAGAGGTTCAGCCGGAGAAGACAGCACCTGAATTTCACGAATGTGAAGCTCTCTGCCATGAGGCGCTCTCTCTTCTTTATTTACAACACCTTTTACTCTTACTGTCATGCCTTCTTTCAGATCATGAATGGAAAAATCAACATCCTCATTTACTAAAACGGTCTGAAACAGACCCTCTCTTCTTCTGATAATTACAAATGCAACATCTCCCATGTTGCGGATACTGTGAATGGCGCCCTCCAGGATGGCTTCCTGATTCAGAAGTTCTTCTCCCATCAGTGCATCCCAGCTGCTCACTTCTTTTTTCCAGCTTCCATCCAAAAACTCCATTTCCTCATCCTCCATTTCCTAAAATCATAAAAATATATCTTATAAAAACCCCAGCCAGAATTTCTGAAAAATCCTATACAACAGGATTAGAATTCTGCCTTAGACTATACCTCATCATATAACAGCATCAGAACCATCTGAGCTGTCTCTACCATATTTGTCCCGGAATCCATACTGCATTTCTGAATGTACCGGTATGCATCTTCTTCGCTTAAATGGTTTCGCTCCATAAGAAGAAACTTTGCGTTGGAAATGTAATTCTGCTCTTTCCAGGAACGCGTTTTCGGTTTCTTCTTCTCTTTTTTTAGCCGCCGCTCGATCTGGGACAACATCATATCCACCGTGTTTACCAGGTCGCTGACTTTCATTGGCATTTCCACAGTAAGGACGGATGTAGGCGCTTCCGCAATCACTCTTCCAGATGCCAGCAACAGCATTTCAAAATATGAAGGAATATCTTCCAGCACATCCCGGTAATACCGGTCCGTCAGCTTATAACCACAGATCAGAATACCTCCGTCCAACTCACTCATGCTGGCAAGTGCTGTTGAAGCAGTTGAACATACCGCAGCTACAGAAAAACCGTGCCGGTTCAATATGGTACGTATTTTCTTTGCGTCATCGATTTTCGGTAATGCAATTACAATGCTGCTGTTCATACCATGCTACTCTCTTATCTTAAATCTTGTATAAATACTGGCTGATTTCCCACTCGCTTACCTGTCTCATATAATTCAGCCATTCTTCCTTCTTGGCAGCTGCATATTCCTCACAGAACTTTTTACCAAGTACACTCTGGATCCAGGTGCTATTCTCGAAATGTGTAAGGGCATCATCCAGGTTCAGCGGAAGATTTCCAATATTCATAGCTTTCTGGTCAGATTCGGAAAAAGAACGATCCGATGCCTTGGTAGGATATAATTTCTGCTGAATTCCATCCAGACCGGCTGCAATACAAACAGCAAACACAAGGTAAGGATTTGCAGATGCATCTGGGCTTCGAAGCTCGATTGCCAGGCTGTCTGATCTTAAATTGGAAATACGGATCAGAGAGTTCTGGTTATTCTTTGTCCAGGTCAGTTCTGTAGGAGCATCATAGCCAGGTACAAGTCTCTTGTAGGAATTCACAAGCGGATTGGTAATGGCGGCCATCTCTTCACTGTGTGCAAGAAGACCTCCAATAAAATGATAAGCATCCTCGCTGAGACCATTTACATCATCAGGATCAGCAAATATATTTTTTCCATCTTTATACAATGCAAAATGAATGTGCATACCGGAACCATTCACCTCAGCTCTCGGCTTTGGCATAAAGGTTGCATGAAGTCCATGCCGTTTTGCAATGGTGCGGACTGCCATTTTGAAAGTCATCACACAGTCAGCCATTTCATTTGCACCGGAAAATTTAAAATCAATCTCATGCTGTGCCGGAGCGGTTTCATGATGGGAAGATTCAATTTCATATCCCATATCTTCCAGATTCAGAACCATATCACGTCTTGCATTTTCTCCCAGATCCAGCGGGCTGATATCCAGATATCCAGCTTTTTCATGAGTCAGTGTAGTGGGAACTCCGTTATCATCTGTGTGAAATAAGAAAAACTCACATTCCGGATCCACTTCACAAACATAGCCTTCCTTAGCAGCCATCTCTACCACCTGTTTCAGAATATATCTCGGGCTTTTCTCAAGCGGCGTTCCATCTGAGCGGTAGATATCACAGAGCAGTCTGGCTACCTTTCCCTGCTGCGGACGCCACGGAAGAATGGTGAAAGTATTATAGTCCGGATGTAAATACATATCCGGCTCTTTCTCCCCTGCTATTCCGGCAATGTAGGAGCTGTCTACTACATATTCATTATCCAGTGCCCGGGGGAGCTCCCGAGCTGTAATCGCAATATTTTTCAAAGTACCGAACATATCGGTAAACTGAAGACGAATGAATTCTACATCCTCGTCTTCTGCCATCTGTAACACTTCTTCTCTGGTGTAATTCCCCATGGTGTTCTCTCCTTCTTTCACTCTCATGCCCTCATCCATCCATTACGCATGACTTATTTAAACAAAAAAGGCGCACTTCAAAAAGATACCCTTCTGAAGAACGCCCTTGTTCATGGAGGTAATTATAGCAATGAGGTCATGCTTTGTCAACTTATTTTTTACCACTTTACCATATCAGCGTTGTATAAAATGATGTACAAAATAAATCTTTTGTATCAGAACGGAAAATCGGGAGCAAATTTAGTTTGCCCCCGACCATACTTTTTATATACTCTCTTTTTTATTTTCCCGACAGCGATTCAGCAGGTATTATTCCACAAAGCATTTTTTTGCCAATTTACAGATAAGAATATCCCATCAGGGATTCATCCACTGCCTTTGCGGCTTCTCTTCCTTCACGGATTGCCCATACTACCAGAGACTGGCCTCTGTGCATATCTCCTGCTGTGAAAACCCGCGGTACGCTGGTCTCATAAGCTTCCGGTTTTGTCTCTACGTTAGTTCTTGCAGTTGTTGCAACCTTAAATGCATCAGTCACATATTTCTGGCTTCCAAGGAAACCAGCTGCGATCAGTACCAGGTCTGCAGGGATCACTTCTTCCGTCCCCTCTACCGGAACCATCATCATACGGCCTGTTTTGGCATCTTTCTCGCTTTTCAGCTTTACGATCCGGGCCTGGCAGACATTTCCGTTTTTATCTTTGATAAAATCAGTAACGGTTGTCTGGTAAACCCGGGGGTCATGTCCAAACACTGCAATTGCTTCTTCCTGGCCATAGTCTGTTTTTAAGACCTTTGGCCATTCCGGCCATGGATTGGAAGCAGCACGCTCTGTCGGCGGCATTGGCATCATTTCCAGCTGTGTTACAGATTTGGCGCCGAGACGTACGGAAGTACCCACACAGTCATTTCCGGTATCACCACCGCCAATTACCAGCACATGTTTGCCTCTTGCCTCTTCATAGGGAGCTTTGGTGAAATCGCTGTCCAGAAGAGTTTTGGTAACTTTTTTCAAGAAGTCTACTGCAAAATAAATTCCCTTTGCATCTCTTCCCGGCACTTTAATATCACGGGGATTGGAAGCTCCGCAACAAAGGATTACACGGTCATATTTCTTCAAAAGTTCCTCTGCTGTAATATCCACTCCAACATTTGTATTTGTCACAAATTTCACACCCTCAGCTTCCATCAGCTTCAGTCTTCTGTCGATCACAGATTTCTCCAGCTTCATATTTGGAATGCCGTAACGAAGAAGTCCGCCGATCCGGTCACTTCTTTCGAATACAGTTACATTGTGACCTCTTCTGTTTAACTGCTGTGCTGCTGCAAGTCCGGAAGGACCGCTTCCGATAACTGCTATGGTCTTTCCTGTACGAACCTTCGGAGGCTGTGGAACAACCCAGCCTTCTGCATATGCAGTCTCAATGATGGCACGTTCATTTTCCTTAGTGGAAACAGGCTCTCCATTTAAGTTGCAGGTACAGGCTGCCTCGCAAAGTGCAGGGCACACACGGGAGGTAAATTCCGGGAAGCTGTGTGTCTTGTTCAGACGAAGAAACGCCTGTTTCCAGTTTCCGGTAAATACCAGATCATTTGTCTCTGGCACCAGGTTGTGAAGCGGACATCCGGAAGCCATGCCGCCGATCATCATGCCTGCCTGGCAGAAGGGAACGCCGCAAGCCATGCAGCGTGCTCCCTGAAGTTTTTGTTTCTCTTTATTAAGAGGAGTACGGAACTCCTTGAAATTGGCAATTCTTACTTTTGGCGGCAGAACCTTTGCCGTCTCTCTGTTATATTCTAAAAATCCAGTCGGTTTTCCCACGATCTTCTGCCTCCTTAATGCTTAACTCCTATGCTTTCGTAGAATGCTTCCATCTGCGCCTGCTCACTGTTCAGACCTTTTTCCTCAAGCTTTGCACTTAATGTGATCATCTTCTTGTACTCATTTGGAATGAGTTTTTTGAAGTGAGGCAGATACATGTCAAACTGATCCAGAACCTTCTGTCCAAGCTCCGATCCCGTTGCAGCTACATGTGCTTCGATCAGATTTTTCAGTTCTTTTTTGTCATATTTATTGTCTACTTTTTCAATAGAAATCATCGCTTTATTTAAGTTCTTATAAAGAACATTTTCCACATCCAAAACATAAGCGATACCGCCGCTCATACCTGCTGCAAAGTTTTTGCCGGTTCTTCCAAGAACTACTACACGACCACCGGTCATGTACTCACAGCCGTGCTCTCCCACACCTTCCACAACTGCATTGGCACCAGAGTTACGAACTGCAAAACGCTCACCTGCCATACCGTTAATAAAGGCAGTTCCACTAGTTGCACCATAAAGAGCAACGTTGCCGACAATAATGTTATCTTCTGCTTTGTAACCGGCATTTTCCGGAGTCTTCAGGATCAGCTTGCCACCGGAAAGACCCTTTCCAAAGTAGTCGTTGCAGTCGCCGGTAAGCTTCAGAGTAAGACCCTTCGGGATAAAGGCACCAAAGCTCTGTCCTCCGGCTCCTGTACAATCAATCTCTACCGTGTCTTCCGGCAGTCCGTTTTTATTATTTCTGGTAATCTCCGCACCAAGGATTGTTCCAAATGCACGGTCTGTGTTCTTTACTTCTACCGAAAATCTGGTCTTCTCACCGCCATGAATTGCGCGACTGCATTTCTTCACAAGAACTTTCTCATCCAGAGTCTTCTCCAGCTGGAAATTGTACTCTGCTTTCGGATCAAAGGTTACCTCGCTGCCAACTTTTGCATATGGATTGTTCAAGATTGCACTAAGGTCTACTTTACCTTTGTGCGGCTCATCAACTGCATCTGTAGCAACCAGAAGATCTGTGCGTCCTACCATCTCTTTCAGGCTTCTCACACCCAGTTTTGCCATATATTCACGAAGCTCCTGGGCAATAAATTTCATAAAGTTCTCAACATATTCCGGTTTGCCTTTGAATCTCTTTCTCAGCTCCGGATTCTGGGTAGCTACACCAACCGGGCAGGTGTCCAGATTGCAGACTCTCATCATTACACAGCCCATAGTTACAAGAGGTGCTGTAGCAAAACCGAATTCCTCTGCACCAAGAAGTGCTGCAATTGCAACATCACGACCGCTCATCAGTTTACCGTCTGTCTCAATGCGGACACGGTTACGAAGTCCGTTCATAAGCAGTGTCTGATGGGTTTCAGCAAGTCCAAGCTCCCACGGAAGTCCTGCATTGTGAATGGAGCTTCTGGGTGCTGCACCAGTACCTCCATCATATCCGGAAATCAGGATTACCTGTGCACCAGCCTTTGCAACTCCGGCTGCAACCGTACCAACGCCAGCCTCAGAAACCAGCTTTACAGAAATATCTGCATATTTATTTGCATTTTTCAGGTCATAAATCAGCTCTGCCAGGTCCTCGATGGAATAGATATCGTGATGCGGCGGCGGGGAGATCAGAGAAACACCAGGTGTGGAGTGACGGGTTTTCGCAACCCATGGATAAACCTTCTTCGCCGGAAGATGTCCACCTTCACCAGGTTTTGCGCCCTGTGCCATTTTGATCTGGATTTCTCTTGCAGATACCAGATAACGGCTGGTAACACCGAAACGACCACTGGCTACCTGTTTGATCGCAGAACATCTGTCATCCTTTGTTCCTGCTGAATCCAGTCTTTCATTGCTTTCACCGCCCTCACCGGTATTTGATTTTCCATGAAGATGGTTCATTGCAATAGCAAGTGTCTCATGTGCTTCCTGAGAAATGGAACCATAGGACATGGCACCAGTCTTAAAATGCTTTACGATTTCATCAACACTCTCCACCTCTTCAAGAGGGATAGGATTTTCTGCATACTTAAAGTCCATAAGCGCACGAAGATTGCCGTGATTTTCCTTATCCACAAGATCTGTATACTGTTTGAACATCTCATAGCTGCCTGTTCTTGTAGACTGTTGAAGGAGATGAATGGTTGCCGGATTGTAACGGTGCTCTTCTCCCTGGCTTCTCATTTTGTGGGCACCCACACTATCCAGAGTAAGGTCTGTGGTAAGTCCTAACGGGTCAAATGCTTCTGAATGAAGCTTTTCTACATTCTCCTCAATATCTTCCAGTGTAATGCCTCCAACACGGCTTACAGTACCTGTGAAATATTTATCGATAACATCCTGAGATACACCAATTGCCTCGAAAATCTGAGATCCCTGATAAGACTGGATTGTAGAAATACCCATCTTGGAAGCAATCTTAACAATACCACTGATAACTGCATGATTATAATCGTCTACAGCTGCATAATAATCCTTGTCCAGCATATGGGTATCAATCAGCTCATGGATTGTCTCCAATGCCAGATATGGGTTGACTGCACTTGCGCCATAGCCCAGAAGAGTAGCAAAATGATGAACCTCTCTCGGCTCGCCGGATTCCAGGATAATAGCAAGAGAAGTACTCTTTTTCGTCTTTACAAGATGCTGATGTACTGCAGAAACAGCCAGCAGAGACGGAATCGGCATATGGTTTTCATCCACGCCTCTGTCGGAAAGTACCAGAATATTGGCACCGTCCCTGTATGCTTTATCAACTTCCACAAACAGACGGTCAATAGCACGCTCCAGCTTTGTGCTCTTATAATAAAGAGTGGAGACAACAGCCACCTTGAAGCCTTCGTGATGCATTTCCTTAATTTTCAGCATATCTGTATTGGTAAGGATCGGATTGTTAATCTTTAATACCTTGCAGTTCTCCGGAATCTGCTCCAGAAGGTTTCCGTCTTTTCCAACATAAACGCTTGTGCTGGTGACAATCTCCTCACGGATCGCATCGATCGGCGGATTGGTTACCTGTGCAAAAAGCTGTTTGAAGTAGTCAAAAAGCGGTCTGTTCTGTTTGGAAAATACTGCCAACGGTGTATCCACACCCATTGCGCCAATGCTCTCAGCACCATTTAACGCCATGTTTCGGATAGAAGTACGATACTGCTCGTAAGTGTATCCGAAAGCCTTCTGAAGACGAGAACGCTGTTCCTCTGTATATTCTTCCATTCTTTCGTTTGGAATCTTAATATCTTTTAAATGTACCAGATTGCTGTCCAGCCATTCGCCGTATGGCTGTTTCTTCGCATACATCTCTTTTAATTCGTTATCGTCAATGATCTTGCCCTGAACCGTATCTACCAGAAGCATTTTTCCAGGATGAAGACGCTCTTTTAATATGATTTTCTCTTCCGGTACCGGCAATACTCCAACCTCAGAAGAAAGGATCATGCAGCCATCGGATGTTACGTAATATCTGGACGGACGAAGACCGTTACGGTCAAGCACTGCACCCATCACATCTCCATCTGAGAAAAGAATAGATGCAGGTCCATCCCATGGCTCCATCATAGTGGCATAATACTGATAGAAGTCACGTTTTTCCTGGGAAATGGTATCGTTATTTGCCCATGGCTCCGGAATGGTGATCATCACTGCAAGAGGAAGATCCATGCCGCTCATGGTAAGGAATTCCAGCGTATTATCGAGCATTGCAGAATCGGAACCATTTCGGTTGACTACCGGAAGGATTTTCTGCATTTCCCCTTCTAAGTATGGGGACTCCATATTTTCCTCTCTTGCCAGCATCTTATCTGCGTTTCCCCGGATAGTGTTGATCTCACCATTGTGCACGATCAGACGGTTTGGATGTGCTCTCTCCCAGCTTGGATTTGTGTTGGTACTGAAACGGGAATGTACCAATGCAATCGCAGATTCATAATCAAGGCT
Source organism: Ruminococcus sp. 1001136sp1 (assembly GCF_039841815.1). NCBI lineage: Bacteria > Bacillati > Bacillota > Clostridia > Eubacteriales > Oscillospiraceae > Ruminococcus > Ruminococcus sp. 1001136sp1. The sequence goes on from NZ_JBDPGY010000033.1 coordinate 29,976, forward strand.
TTGAAGATCAGAGAAAAATGTACGAAGCTGTCCAACCAGAAACATACCTTTATAAACAATCGTACGGCTGCTCATAGAACATACGTAAGTGTTGTCATTACTCTGTTCAAACTCACGGCGGGCAATATACAGTTTACGGTCAAATGCGATGCCTTTTTCCAGATCATCCGGCTTTTTGATAAATGCCTGCATAATGCATGGCATGCACTCTCTTGCCTTATGTCCAAGAACCTCCGGAACTACCGGAACTTCTCTCCAGCCAAGGAACTCCAGTCCCTCTTTTTCCACAATGATCTCAAACATTTTTTTTGCCTGGGCACGTTTGATCTCGTGCTGTGGGAAAAAGAACTGGCCAATACCATATTCTCTTTCCTGGCCGATTTCGATTCCCTCTTTTTTACATGCTTTCTTAAAAAATTTATGGGAAATCTGAAGGAGGATACCAACGCCATCACCTGTTTTGCCTTCTGCATCTTTTCCGGCACGATGATCCAGATTCTCTACAATCCGCAATGCGTTGGCAACTGTATCATGGGATTTTTTGCCTTTGATATTGACAACTGCACCGATACCGCAGTTATCATGTTCAAATTCCTGACGGTAAAGTCCCTGCCTTTCCTTTATCACTTCTTTCATTTTCCTCATCCTTTCTATTGTTGATTAAGAGTTTCCTCTTTGTTTACTTTATCTACAGCTGCCTGGATAAATCCACGGAACAGCGGGTGAGCATGGTTCGGTCTTGATTTGAACTCCGGATGTCCCTGGGTTCCTACAAAGAATGGGTTTGCCGGAATCTCGATCATTTCCACAATGTGACCATCAGGAGAAGTTCCTGCTATGGTCATGCCTTTTTCTGCCAGTTCTTTGCGATATGCATTGTTAACTTCATAACGATGTCTGTGACGTTCCTGAATTTCTTTCTGTCCGAAAAGTTCCAGGGATAAAGAACCATCCGCAAGCACACATGGATAACTTCCAAGGCGCAGGGTTCCTCCAAGATCTTCCACATCTTCCTGGTCTGGCATAAGGGCAATTACCGGATTGGTAGTTTCTGGTGCAAGTTCAATGCTGTTTGCATCTTCATAACCAAGTACATGACGGGCAAATTCTACGATTGCCATCTGCATTCCAAGACAGATTCCAAGGTATGGGATCTTATGCACGCGGGCATACTGGGCAGCCAGGATCATTCCTTCTGTTCCTCTTCCGCCGAAACCACCTGGAACCAGGATTCCATCTACCTGGTAAAGCCTCTGATCCAGGTTCTTCTCGTTTAACTCTTCGGAATCAATCCAGGTAATCTCTACTTTCGCCTTGCATGCGATTCCGCCATGTTTCAGAGCTTCCACCACACTGAGGTATGCATCATGAAGCTGGGTATATTTTCCTACCATGGCAATGTTTACAGTTTTATCCGGATGGCGGAGATTTTCTACCATAGCCTCCCAGTCCGTAAGGTCTGGTTTTCTTTTTTCAAGTCCCAATGACTGCATGACCACATCTGCCAGTTTTTCACGTTCCATCGCAAGTGGGGCTTCATACAGATACTCTACATCCAGATTCTGAAGTACATGGCTTACCGGCACATTACAGAACAGGGCAATTTTGGCTCTCAGATCGTCGGTCAGCGGATATTCACTTCTGCATACCAGAACATCCGGCTGGATTCCCATTGCCTGAAGCTCCTTGACACTGGCCTGGGTTGGTTTTGTTTTCATTTCTCCTGAAGCTTTCAGGTATGGAATCAAGGTTACATGAATAAGGATTGCATTTTCATGTCCCACATCATGCTGAAACTGTCTGATGGATTCCAGAAATGGCTGGCTTTCAATATCTCCTACTGTTCCGCCGACTTCGATAATGGCAATCCTGTTTTCATCCGGGGATTTTGCGCGATAGAAGCGGCTTTTGATTTCATTTGTAATATGAGGGATTACCTGTACGGTTCCTCCTCCAAAGTCTCCATGACGTTCTTTTTGTAAAACGGACCAATAAATTTTTCCGGTAGTTACATTGGAATTTTTATCCAGGCTTTCATCAATGAATCGTTCATAATGGCCAAGATCCAGGTCGGTCTCAGTTCCATCGTCTGTTACGAAGACTTCTCCATGCTGAATAGGGTTCATGGTTCCGGGATCAATGTTGATGTAAGGGTCAAATTTCTGCATTGTGACCTGAAAACCTCTTGCCTTTAAAAGTCGCCCAAGTGAAGCTGCTGTGATTCCCTTTCCCAGTCCTGACACAACACCGCCAGTGACAAAAACGTATTTTACTGCCATCTTTCGATTTCCTCCTCCAATTGCTTTTAATGTGTTCTAATATGTAAAAAAGGCGTCAAAGAGGAGGATTAGGGGGCACTTAACCTATCCATTTCTCTTTGACGCCTTTGTCAAAACAAATTCTTATTCAAAAATATGGTATATAATATATCATTTTTTTGGCTTTGTCAATCCACTTTTTTTGCTATTTAATGTGTTGAAAGTTGTTAAAGGCGGACGCATTCGGACAATGGTGATTGCTCACTCGCCGGCGCAACGCTCCAGCGAACTAACTGCTAACTGCGACTAAATC
>NZ_JBDPGY010000034.1:0-28231 GCF_039841815.1 Ruminococcus sp. 1001136sp1
ACAGGAAACAGAACCAGTGCGCCGGGAGCTGCAATCTGTAATTCTGGCGGAAGCATCGGACTGGCAGGTGGTACTATCACAGGAAACCAGTCTGAAGGTATTGTAAATGAAGCTGCTGAAATTACAGGTGGAGCTATTTACAGTCTGGGCGAGATCCGTGTTTCCGGCACCGTAATTGTAAAGGATAACAAGGACGATGGTCTTAATGATAACAGTATTGTTTTAGGCGGTGATAACGCATGTATCGCAGCAATTGGCCAGCTTGCTGAAACAGCAGACCTTCAGGTAAGAAGAAGTGACGCAGCTGCCGGAAAGATTATTGTAAAGGTCGGTACGGATGCGAATGGTACTGCACTTACTACTATGGAGAATATTCTGGCACATGTTCATTATCTGGACACTACAGAGTATACCATTAACAACCAGACTGGAGCACTTGAGTCTGTTACAGCTCCTGTTAGTACTATGACGCTGACCGCAGATTCTATTTCCTGGAACAAGGCGTATGAGCATACTGTTGATCTGACTTTCCATACCAATGATGCAGGTGTTGGAGGCAGATATTATGTGACCTGGGTGAAGAAATCTGATTCTACACCTGGATTTGAAGCAGTAAAGAGCAATTATAAGAGCTCTGGAGATATTGCTAGCTCTGCAAGCGTACAGTTGACAGATGTAGCTTATGATACAGCCATTAAAGTAGTTGTATATGCTGAGGATTCCAAGGGACTTGAAGCAGTTGCACCACTTGTACTCACATTAAAGGCGAAAGCAAGTACTCCCACAGAAGCTCCGGTTACTACTACACCGACGCCAACCACTCGTGCAACCATTAACCCGTCTGTCAGCGAAAGCAAGGTAACAGGTCTTGAGAAAGCACTGGAATTCTACCCGAAACAGATGTACAATTTCACAGTAATTGGCGCTGGAACTGACAATACAAACCCGATCAAAGGTGATACCAAGTGGATCCCGTATGGCTGGAGCATGTCCGCGAAGAACATTGACACCGGATATCAGAAGAGCTGGTCTATCGGAAATGTAAATGGTATCAAGCAGGCGAAGACCTTTAGAATGTATATCTTCTTCCAGAAGTACATATACAATGGATCCGAATGGGAAGCTACAGGCGTGAAGGAAGCTCTCCCTACAGAATTTAAGTCCAAGGCAATCGACTTCACAGTAACTCCATCCGGCACAATCACGCCAACTGCAACAGCCGGTTCTGGTTCCGGCGGTTATGATTATAACGGAACAGGTAGCGGCGATGGAGATGGAACAGATGGCGATGATGCAGAGAACCATGACGGAACAGACAGCGATACCGGTTCTACATCTGCAACAAACGCGAGAACAGCCGATAACTCCCCGATTGCCACTATGATGATGCTTGCAAGTCTTTCTCTGGTAGCTGGAGGTTATGTTATCGTCAGAAAGAGAAAAAAAGAAATCTAAGAAAATCTATGGCATATGAATAACCATGCATTTTGATCAGAAGTTTTTCTGACAGCAAAATAATAAGAAACATACATTAGGCAGGTCTTTTGACCTGCCTTTTTGCATATAATAATACAGGCAGCGGGGGGACAGGCTATAGCGTGTAAAAAAAGGCCTTCTGCAAGATGTACGTTACACTTTGTTGGAATGATTTTTCAAACACGCTCTAGAGATGAAATGCCGCCTGAGTTTTTTCCTGCTGCAGGAGGTAAAATATGTTGTCAGAAAGCGTATTGTCAGTCAGAAAAGAATTGTTCCCACAGAATAAAACGGCTGTCAGTGACATGCCGAAAGTAAATATACAAAAGAAAGTACAACCGACAGATGCAGATATGGTACAAACATCGCTGTCATTTGAAAACATATATTATTCTTTATGGGAAATAGCTGGACGCTACAGCAGCTTTTGCCAGTTTCGCGTGATTGGAAACAGTTATGACGAGAGAATGATCCCAATGCTGGAAGTTGGCACCGGGGCACAGATGATCTTCTGTGTGGCTGGAATTAATGGAACTCAGGCTCTTTTGCCGGAACTTCTTCTGAAAATGGCAGGAGAATACTGCAGGGCCTACGAATGCGGCTGGAAGCTGGATGAATTTTATGAAGTGAAAAAACTCCTTGATAAAATAAGGATCTGTCTGATTCCGATTCTAAACCCGGATGGTTATGAAATCCGCCAGAATGGCTTTGGTGCTATTCGAAATCCAGTTTACCGTCAAATGCTTCGTATGCAAAGCATTCCTGCTGAGGATTTTGGATATAATGCCCGTGGAATGGATATTTCACATAATTTTCCAACGGTTCATTATATCCGTTCACGTATGGGAGAGGAACCAGCCAGCGAGAATGAGACAAAGGCATTGATCCGGATCATTCAGGAATATGATGGAAGAGGACTTTTGACGTTTGCTCAATCCGGAAGGGAAATCATTTATTATCACTGTCAGCAGGGAGTGGGAAGTCTTCCGAAATCCTACCGGCTGGCAAGACATATGCAGAAATCTTCTTCCTATCATCTGGAAAGGGAACAGATGACCGAATCGGCCAGGGAAAAATTTAAGGGAATGGGAACCCCGGAACAATACTATATTCAAACGAAAAAACAGCCGGCATTTCGTATTAAAGTACCAGCTCAAAGCGGAAATGGAAGAGGCGTTGAAGAGGATAAAAAGGCAGTATATGAGGAAATACATTTGCTTCCATTGGAATATATATTTTCATTAGACAATTAAATGTTATTGTTTGCAGGTGAGCTTTTGTAAAATAATTACCGGAGAAAGCTGGCCGGTAACCATAAAAGGAGATGTCCGAAATAATCGAAACATCTCCTTTTAGTATATGATTTGTTTTTTGGCGTTTACGAAACGCATAGAAGATTGCCATGCGCATCCGAAATGATTATTTTTCGGAAGTAGCAGTTTCCGGTCTTTCGTATTTCCTGCGGATATCTTTCATGACAAAAAGATAGGAAACACCGGTAAATACTGCTGCTGTAACCCACGCTGCCGGGTCACAGAAGCATGCAAGTGCATAACTTCCTACCGCCATGGAAATCATTGCTACAACCAGACGTGCAACCAATTCAGAAACACCACCCATCATAGGCAGGAATCCATATCCGCAGCCCTGCATGGTATTTCGGAATACGAAAATACTGCTTAAAGGAATGTAAAAGATCACACTCATATAAATGTAAGTTTTTGCCCATGGAAGCATGCTGTTCATATCCACATTTCCAGTGAAGAAAAGTCCAAGAGCTGGTTTCAGAAGAATACAAACCAGCACGGCTGCTGCAAGAGCATATACAACAGAAGCTTCCAGAGACGCTTTAACACCCTGGCGGATTCTCTTGATATCACCCTTTCCGAAGTTCTGTCCACTATATGTCGCCATAGTCTGTCCCATAGCCATCATTCCCTGGGTTACCAGGTTCTGCACCTTGCTGGCTGCCGTAAAAGAGGCAACGGCATCGGAACCGAAAAGATTGATGGCAGATTGCATGACCATAGTACCGGAAGCTGTAATTGCAAACTGCAATGCCATAGGAATTCCCATAGCCAGCTGGTTACGGCTCTCCTGGCCGTGAAGCCTCCAATGTCTTCTGTTTGGGGCAAGAGAAGGCATACGTATATAGATGTAGACCAAACAGAGTATTGCGGAAACGCCCTGAGAAATAATGGTTGCCCATGCTGCTCCGGCAACGCCCATTTTAAAATTGATAATCAGTACCAGATCCAGAATTACATTTAAAGCTGCGGAAAATACAAGAAATACCAGCGGAATCTTACTGTTTCCAACTGCACGCAGGTAAGAGGAAAACAGGTTGTAAAAAATAGTGGCGATGATTCCGGCGCTGATGATCATAATGTAGGTATATGCATCCTGAAAAATGTTGTCAGGTGTGTTCATCAGCTTCAGAAGAGGGCGCATGCCCAGCAAACTTAAAGAACTGATGATTACGGTAAAAATCAGGGAAAGAAGAATTCCGTTAGCTACACTGATCTTTACCCCTTCGGTATCTTTGGCACCGAAGCGCTGAGCGGTGAGTACGGAGAAACCAGCTGTGATTCCCTGCGAGAAGCCCACAGTAAGAAACATGATCGTTCCGGTGGATCCAACTGCCGCAAGGGCATCCGCGCCTACATAGCGTCCTACAATGATCGTATCTGCCATATTATAGAGCTGCTGAAAAATGTTTCCAATAATAAGAGGAAGCATAAATTTCAGGATTACCGGCAAAGGCCGGCCTTTTGTCATATCTTTTTCCATAAAAAACTCCTTATTGAGAAATATAGAAATCGTAAATAAAAAGTGTTACTAAATTACTTACATATTAGAGTGTGTCAGAGTCTGTTTGAAAAATCATTCCCACAAAATATAACGCACATTTTGCAGATTGCATTTTTTTCATACTCTGGAAGCGAAAATTATTTTATCACACTGCGGATTATCTGTCACTATTTTATTTTTGACTATTTTAAAGGCATTTAATGCCATAATGTTCAAGAAACCACACTTTTTCTCAAAAAATGTTTAGGAATTTTGACTGATATGTTGGTTTTGCTTGCTATTTGCTCTCATAAATGGTAAAATCAAATATAGCGTGAAGATATTTTTTTGAAAGAGAGGCATTCATATAAATGGCAAATGAACATGGAGAACAGATCAGAATCGTGCAGGAGACTGTGGCTGGTAAGGAGATTACTTTTGCCCATGTAATGGGAGGACCGGCACCGATCATTTATCAGAAGCTTGGGTTGAATCCGCAGCTGGATTATCGTTCCTCTGCAATTGGAATCATGAATATGACACCTCCGGAATCCGCAGTTATCGCTTCTGATATTGCGGTGAAAAGCGGTAATGTTTATCTTGGATTTGCAGACCGGTTTACAGGGACTTTGATCATTACAGGAGAGATTTCTGATGTAATGTCTGCAATGACTGAGATCGTAAATTATTTCCGGGATTCTCTGGGATATGTGGTCTGCAATATTACGAAACGATAGGAAGTAGAAGCATGGAGCGAATAACGAAGGAAGAGCTGCTGGAAATGCTATTCCATGATGATTATGAACATCTGAAGGGGAAGAAGCTTCGTATGACTCGTGTGCGTGTACCGGGAAAGGAAGTTTGTCTTGCCCATGTGATCAGTCCTTCCCAATCTTGTATTTATGAAAATCTGGGACTGCATATTGGAGTTCATGAGGGGGAAGACCACACAGGAGAATCCATTGGTCTGATCCGTTTTACTCCCTGGGAAGCGGTTGTGGTAGCTGCAGATGTTGCCATGAAGAGTGCAGATGTACAGATCGGGTTTATGGATCGTTTTTGCGGTTCTCTGATCATTACAGGAGGATTGTCCCAGGTGCAGACTGCTGTGGAAGAGGTCGTACGTTTCTTTGACAGAGAGTTAGGCTTTAAAACATGTGCGGTTCACAGAAGCTGACAGATACCTTATGGCTGCGGGAACAGCAGCTTATGGATACGATATTATGATATGCAAATGTAAAAATAATGCACTGCTGTATTTTTACAAGTAAGGTTTATTGAAAACAGGGGAAATACAATTCGATGAAGAAAATTTTTTTGATGGGAAGAAGTGAGGCCGGCAAGACCTCACTGACGCAGGCACTAAAAGGCGAGGAGCTTCATTATATAAAAACACAATATACCAATTCCAATGACGATACCATTGACTCTCCGGGGGAGTATGCAGAGTCAAAAAGATTCAGTGTAGGACTTGCATGTTTTTCCTTTGAGGCAGATGTGGTGGCAATTGTGCAGGCTGCAGATGAGCCATTTAATCTGTTTGGTGCAAGCTGCCGCTCTTTTATCCTTCGTCCTCTTATTGGCATTATCACAAAAATTGATTCACCATATGCCAATATCCCTATGGTGAGACAATGGCTGATCAACGCTGGATGTGAACGCATTTTTATGGTGAATAATGTGACCAGAGAGGGAATTGATGAGTTGATGGAATATCTGCAGGAGGATACCCCGAAGCTTACATTGGAACAGGCGAAATTCAAACAGAGCCTTGGTCTGAACGAGTGGGATCCTCTTCCAGAGGGAGTGGCTTATCCGGAAGAAAAAGAGAATATGCTATAAAAAATTCCCATTCAGATTTTCCTGTTATCTGGATGGGAATTTTTATATGGTATGTTGCTTATGTAAATTACGGTATTAAAGAAATGTACCGCTTTAACAGACAGAGGGTTAAATCCGGAACCGCCTGGGCAGCCGGAATCCCCACCGACGGTTCACCGATCATATTATATCAGATATTGGTGCAATAATTAGAAAATAAGTTAGCAACCACCAGTTGAACTTAAAGTCTATGCTTTCGATATTCCCGGGGACTGCATCCCTTTATTTTGGCAAAAACTTTGGAATAATAATTTGGATCTGAAAAGCCAGCCTTGTCAGCCACCGCGCTGACAGGCAGGTCAGCCTGCAAAAACTCAAGGCTGCGCTCGATCCGATATTCCTGCAAAAAGGCAAACAAGGTAGTATTCATATGACGTTTAAAAAGCCGGGTACATTCGCTTTCGCACAGGTGGATGTGTCCGGCAATGTCATTTAAGGTGATCTTATTTTGATAGTTTTCTTCTATGTAGGACAGAATCTTCTTAATCCGGTCGTATTCCAGAGAGTTTTCCCGGGAAGCCTGGGGTTCGTAGGTAATATGCTCCAGAAGAAGCCGCCATATGGATTGCAGGCAGATGGTAATGTCCAACTCATAAAAATCCGGTTTCTTTTCATCCAGATCAATAATGCGGAGAAGATATTCGCGAAAAGGCTTGTGCCAGGGCTCACTCTGGTCGATACAGATGGCAGGGAGCATAGAATCCTGAATGACAGGATCTACATATTTGCTGTTGACAGTGCTTTGGAAAAATCCATAAATCAGCCTGGAATCAAAGGTTACAGGAATATAAGCGCAGTCCTTCTGATTTTCCATTGTGCCAGAGTGAAGGGCACCGGAGTTGTTAAATACAATATCTCCTTCTTTTAAGTGGTAAACCATATGGTTGACCTTGTAGCACATAGTGCCTTTTTGCACATAAGTAATCTCTATTTCCGGGTGCCAGTGCCACATAAAGGAACCAGACTCATATTCTGAAAGTTTCTGGTAGCTGACCAGGAATGGAAACTGTTCATTGCCGTGCTGTTTTAATTCTTTTTGAAACTGATTGGTTATGATCTGCATGCCAAACCTCCCGAGAAAAAATTTCATATCCTGTGGACTGTATAGAATTCCATATGTTCAAAAATAGAGAACTACAATAAAACGCATAAATTTACCTGTATTATACATCTGTTAAAGATAAAAACGCAATATATTACTTGTTTTTCGCAAGTTATTTAAGGTAATGCAAAGGAAATGCATGTAAAATGAAATTAACTTGATGAGAGATCCGGATAAGCACAGATGAAGCAGAAAATATGCACTGAGGCAGCTGGAGTACAGAATGTAAAATTATAACAATATTAACAAAAATAGGAGAATGAGATCATGAATTTACCAGAAAAAGCAAACCTTGAGAAAATCTATGGAGAGAACAGTGCCTGCGCAGCTCGTTTCCAGAATCTAGCAGACAACTTTGCCAGAATCTACAAACATGACCATGCAGATTTCTTTACTTCCCCTGGAAGAACAGAAATCATCGGAAACCATGTTGACCACAACGGCGGCAAGGTAATCGCAGGAAGTATCAATCTGGATACCATCGGCGCAGCTGCACCGAATGGAACCAACGTGATCCACATTACAAGTGAAGGCTACAGAGATGAGATTGTAGTTGATCTTGACAAGATCAGCAAAGCCAACTATCCGAAAGGAACCTTTGCCCTGGTTGCCGGTATGATGGAAGGTGCGAAGAAGAATGGCTTTCAGACAGCTGGTTTTGATGCCTATGTAAGCACCAACGTGATCGCAGCAGCAGGAGTAAGTTCCTCTGCATCCTTTGAAATGCTGATCTGCGTAATCATCGATTACTTCTTTAACGACAGCAAGATGACTTACACAGACTATGCAAAGATTGGTCAGTACGCAGAGAACGTATACTGGGATAAAGCTTCCGGAATGATGGATCAGATGGCATGTGCAGTTGGTGGTCCGGTTCTCTTCGACTTTGCAGACAGAAATGATCTGAAATACAGCAAGCTGGACTTCTCCTATGGAAAATTTGGTCACAAACTGGTAATTGTAAACACCGGAAAAGGCCATGCAGATCTCAGCCAGGAATACTCTGAGATTCCAGGTGAGATGAAAGCAGCAGCCAAGGTACTTGGTGCAGAGCTTCTTCATGAGACTACTCTTGAAAATCTGCTTGCACATGTAAACGAGATTCAGGACGACAGAGCAATTCTCCGTTCCATTCACTTCTTTGAAGAGACTTCCCGTGTAGAACGGGCAGCAGAGGCAATTGGTAAGGCAGATTACGAGGAATTTTTGAAGCTGATGGATGAATCCGGAAGATCGTCCTGGGAACTGCTTCAGAACTGCTACTGCATGAAAGACTGCCACGAGCAGAAGATCCCGTTGGTTCTTGCTCTTACCCAGCTGTTCCTGAACAAGATCGGCGGCGGTATCTGCCGAGTACATGGCGGCGGATTTGCCGGTGTTATTGCAGCTGTTGTACCGGAAAATGAGATGGAGAATTATGTAGAATACATTTCCCAGTATGTTGGCAGAGAGAACGTTTATCCAATGGATATCCGCGCAATTGGAGCTGTTCACATTGGATAATGACAATATTCTGAGTTATCTGAACTAAAGGTGACCTTTTTCGCAGCAGCTTTTCGCTATGACAGCCAGTTTAGAACTTTTACAGTCTTTTTGTGTTACCGTATTTGCGTAATATATACATAAAGAATCTGGACATATTTCCTTCTGACGTGCTATATTGAGTCTATCACAGAATTTTCGGAAATAAAGGAAAATACGAAAGAAGGAGAATCAGATGGAAAGATTGATTTTTCATGTTGATGTGAACAGCGCTTTTCTTTCCTGGGAGGCAGCGAGCAGAGTAAAGGCAGGTGAGCCGGATCTGCGGGAAATTCCGTCTGCAGTAGGCGGTGATCCCAGGACACGTACCGGAATCATAGTTGCGAAATCCATTCCTGCCAAGAAATACGGAGTACAGACTGGTGAGCCCGTGGCAATGGCCCTTCGAAAATGCCCGAATCTGGTAGTGGTACCTAGTGATTTTCGCCTTTACACGAAGAATTCCCAGGCATTTAAAGCAATTTGTAAATCTTATGCTCCTGCAATGGAATCCTTTTCTATTGATGAGGTATTTCTGGACATGACTGGAACTTCCCTGATCTACCCGGATCCCATAGCAACAGCCTGTGAGATAAAGGATAAGATTTATCAGGAGCTTGGATTTACAGTAAATGTGGGAATTTCCACCAATAAGCTGCTGGCGAAAATGGCCTCGGACTTCGAGAAGCCAAATAAAGTGCACACCCTTTTCCCGGAAGAAATTCCGGCAAAAATGTGGCCTCTTCCCATCAGAGATCTGTTATTTCTGGGAAAAGCTTCGGAAAAGAAGCTGGTTGATTTCGGTATCCGCACCATAGGGGAACTGGCTCGGGAAAGGGAGTCCACTATTCAGACACTTCTGGGAGAAAAGACCGGACATCAGCTCTTCCAGTACGCCAGAGGCATTGACAATTCTCCGGTTTTGGAAGTGCCTGAGGAGAGTAAAGGCTTCAGCGTGGAGAAGACTTTCAATGATGATATTGTATCTATGGAGCAGATCCAGCCTATTTTATTGGAGCAATGCGATGTGGTAGCCACCAGAATGAGGCGGAAAGGAAAGAAATGTACCTGTATTTCTGTCACCTTCCGCACTCTGGATTTTAAGAATCGTTCCCATCAGATGAAGCTTGGAAGCGCTACGGATGTAACTGATGAAGTCTACGCAAATGCCAGAAAACTGTTCGCAGAGTTCTGGAAGGGGCAGCCATTACGTCTGATCGGAGTGGCACTCACCGGACTTACTGAGGACGGATTCGAACAGATGTCCCTGTTTGAGGACTGTGCGAAAAAGGAACAGCGCCAGAAGCTGGATGCAGCGATGGATGCCATCCGCATGAAATTTGGAAACGACAAGATCACCCGGGCCAGCATTATGAACAGCAATGCAGGAATCGGGCGAAAAGCCAAGGCGCAGATGGAAAACGAAGAAAATGGAAAAAGATTCTAAAAGAAATAGAAAAGAGAACATTGTCATTTCCTTTGCAGGGAAATGCAATGTTCTTTTTTGGCACAGGAAACACGGTTTTGTTCCTTATGTAAAAAAATGTAAAAAAACGCTTGACGAAAATACAATTCCAGTGTACTATATTGCTATGACAGTGATACAGAAAGAGAGGTAACCATGGAATATAATTCATCGCTGCCAATTTATCTCCAGGCAGCAAATTCTATAAAGCAGGATATTGTAACAGGCAAGCTGTCTCCTGGTGCGAGGCTTCCATCTGTGCGGGATCTGGCGGTAGAATATACCATTAATCCCAATACAGTCAGCCGCGTATATAAAGAATTGGAGATGGAAGGCGTCTGCTTTACCAGACGCGGGATGGGAACCTTCGTGACAGAAGATCCGGAAAGAGTGCAGCAGCTGAAGGAAGAGATGGCAGGAGCCCTGATCCGGGAATTCCTGGAAGGAATGGAGCAGCTTGGTTTTTCCAGAGCTCAGGCAATCGGACTTCTGGAGAAAGAACAGTCGGAATGACGAGGAGTGTATAAAAATGATCTTAGAGAGCAGAGAAGTAACGAAGAAATACGGCAGTAAGACTGCTGTGAATCAGGTATCTTTACAATTGGAGCCAGGCCTTGTATACGCCATGCTTGGCCCCAATGGAAGCGGCAAGACCACCTGGATGAAAATGGTAGCAGGACTTGTAAAGCCTACCAACGGTGAGATCCTTTATCAGGGAACTCCCATTGGAAAAGAGAGTAAAAAAGAAATTGCTTATATGTCCACGGAGCCTTATTTCTACAACTGGATGACAGTTTCAGATGTGGGAAAATATTATGAGGACTTTTTCGAAGATTTTTCCATGGAGAAATACAGACAGATGATTTCCCGAATGGAGCTTACAGAGGACATGAAAGCGAAGAAGCTGTCCTCTGGTATGATGGCCAAGCTGAAAATTGCAGTTACCATGGCAAGGGAGGCTAGGCTGTACTTGCTTGACGAACCGTTGAACGGCATTGACCTTCTTGCAAGAGACCAGATCATGAAGAGCATTCTGGAAGCCATAGATCCAGATGTGACACTGGTAGTTTCCAGTCATCTCGTAGACGAACTGGAACGTGTAGCAGATGCAGCCATTTTTATGAAAGATGGTATTTTGGCAAATCAGTGCATGGTAGAGGAGCTTCGGATTAATCAACACAAATCCGTAGTGGATCTATACCGTGAAATCTATGGACATGGAGGAGAAGAAGTATGTTAAAGTTGATGAAATATGAGCTTCGGAAAACCGCATTTTCCAAACTGGTTCTGTTGGTGATCACAGCAGTTGCAGAAATTGCATTTTTAATAGGTGTATTTTGGAAAAAGGATAATATTCTGGCAATGGGAATTATTTTCCTGGTCATGTGTACAATATTTGGTGTTATCTACATTGGTATAGAGAGTGTAAATGTTCTCCATCGTGACCTGAATACCAAACAGAGTTATATGTTATTTCTCACACCAAAGAGCAGCTATCAGATTCTGGGAGCCAAGATCCTGGAAAATGGAATTTCCATTATCATGGCAGGCGCATTTTTTGCAGCGCTGGCAGCTCTTGACGTGACAGTGGCAACTCTTTACATTGGCGGTCTGAAAGAGATGATCAATCTGGTGAGTTCCTTTATGGAAGTAAACTGGTCCGTGACTTTTACTCCGGCAGAAGCAGCTTTCTATTTCTTTGGTCTTCTGGCAAGCTGGATTGTTTTCATTGTGAATGCTGACCTGTCCGTGATCTTATCCGCCAGTGTCCTTGCAGGCAAAAAAGGCAGCGGCATCGCCGGCTTCCTTATCTTCCTGGTAATATCTTCTGTTATTGGAAAGCTGCTGGATCTCATTCCGGTTCTGAAAAGTATGGAACTTACTTTTGTCCTGTATATTGCAGCATCATTTGCCATTGCGGCAGTGCTGTATGTAATCAGCGGCTGGATCATGGAGAAGAAGCTAAGCGTATAATAAAAAACACAGGATCAGAAAAGATCTATTTCAAAACAGGGCATTACCTGCTTCTCGTTGAGGAGTAAGTAATACCCTGTATTTTTTTACTTAATCAGGCGTTTTTTGAATTAGTACTGACCACTCTGGCCACTCTGTCCTGCGGACATGGATCTTTCCTGCGCCTCGATCATCTTTTTCACCATATATCCACCTACACTACCATTCTGTTTGGAAGTAAGGTTTCCGTTGTATCCGTCTGTAAGCGGCACACCCAGCTCATTTGCAACCTCAAATTTGAAACGATTTAATGCGCCCTTTGCTTCTGGTACAGCTGCTTTGTTAGAAGAAGTATTGTTTGACATAATCATTTTCCTCCTTGGTTAATTGTTGTTTTGTTTGATGTTACATTGCTAGTATGTACTCTGAAAATGAAAATACACTGGGAATAAATGGGGTGATCAAAAAAAAGACAACAAAAAAAATATGCCGGATAGCAAAATGTTTTAACTTGACGCTACATTCTCAGTGTAGAAATTCTTATATTGGGAGCATATCTTATTACAAGAACAAAAAATTGCATACACAAAAATAGAGATAGGAAACGGGACTTCGTACTTATAATATGAAATCTCCCTATCCGGAAGAATTTAACAGGCAGTCCATTGGACTTACTGCCAGCTTGCATTTTGCACCGACCCAGAAAGCAGCGGATGCACTGCTGAAAGAGGGTAAGGATCCAGAGCAGATTTTTGTCACAGGAAATACAGGAATTGATGCTTTGCACTATACGGTGCGAAATGATTTTTATCACCCGGAAACAGAATGGGCAAAAGACAGCAGACTGATTGCTGTGACAGCACACAGAAGGGAAAATCTGGGAGAACCCATGCGTGATATGTTCCGGGCTATACGCAGAATCGTGGAGGAATTTACAGATGTGAAGGTTATTTATCCTGTACATTTGAATCCGCAGGTCAGAAAAATCGCAGATGAGGAATTCGGTGGATGTGATAGAATACACCTGATCGAACCACTGGATGTGGTAGAATTTCATAACCTGATGAAAGCCAGTTATCTGATCATGACTGATAGTGGCGGAATTCAGGAAGAAGCTCCGGCATTGGGAAAACCTGTGCTGGTCATGCGAGATACAACAGAACGTCCGGAAGGTGTGGAAGCAGGAACCTTAAAGCTTGCAGGCACGAAAATGGAGGATATTTACAGAGAATGCAGGCAGCTTCTTACAGAACCTGAAATTTACAGAAGGATGAGTGAGGCCAGAAATCCTTATGGTGATTGGACTGCAAGTATCAAAATCAGAAAAATTCTGGAGAATATAGATGCATGAGCATAAACACAATCAATGCAAAAGAAAAGTAAAACATCGAAAGAACGTGATGAAACTTATTATATTTTGCATAACTGTGGGAATTTCACTTATGTTCATTTATTATCAGAACCTGAGAAAAGAAATAGATGCCCGGCAGAAATGGCTGGAAACAGTCTTGACCGGAGAAAAAAAGTGGATTCTTGAAAATCAGGGGCCTGAGGGTGAATTTTACATGAATGGAAGTAAAGCCGGAGATGTTAATCCATACTTTGCATGTATGGCTGCACTGGGGCTTCTGGCAGAAACAAAGAACTGCCCCATTACTGAAACAGAGAAAAAAGCTGTTGGCAGGTATCTGGACTGGCATACCGGGATTTTGCTGGAAACAGATGGAAAAATGGGAATCTACAGGAAAAAGAGTGGGAAACTTTTTTATAAAGAAAAGGCTGATTCCGAAGACGGGTATCTTGGTATGTATCTTTTTCTTATGGGAAAATATCTGGAAAAGACAGAAAGTACAGACCTGCCGGAATACTGGAAAAAGGGAATCAGCCTTGCATTAAAAAAGATTCAAAGCCTGATGCAGGATGGAATTACACAGGTCTCAGAAGAAAATACAACAGTTTATCTGATGGATAATCTGGAAGTATGGAAAGGCCTGTACGAATTAGAACATGCAGGACTAAAGGATGTGCAGGCAATCCGTGAAATGCGTAATAAGCTACAGGCACAGATAGAAAAGCTATTCTGGGATGATGCGAATCAAAGATGGAGAATTATCGAAAACAGTGATCTGTATCACCAGAAAGAATTTTATCCGGATGGAGTTGCTCAGATTTATCCCCTGATCTATGAATTTCCAGTAAAAGAGAAGAAAAAGCAAAAGATATTATATGAGCAGTTTACAGAAAGGTTTCAGTGGCAGAAGCTGACTAAAAAAAGAAATGGCTTTTTGTGGGCAATGACAGGAATGGCTGCTGCGCAGATGGGGGATATCAATAACCTTTTGGAAATGATAAGAAATTATGAAGCAGAATACTGTGAGAACCGAAAATATCCGCTATACACAGGCGAAGCAGGATGGATTTGTATGGAATGTGAGAAATTGTATAGTTTATATGAAAGAAAAATAAAAACAGGATTTCTGTTTTACAATTTAATATCTAAAAAACTACTGAGGTCAGATTTCCTGCAACGGATAATGATCTCAGTTTTTTATACCCGGGAATCGGCATTGAAAAGAGCCGGTTCTTTTTGTTTATAGAATACGTTATTTAAAAACAAATTCTTAACAAATAATGTGTTTACATTGATTAAAATGATCACAGATGGAAATCCAGAACAGCTATAAAATTGACACATTTCTCATAAAAAGAAACCTATTTTGTTTTAAGGGATTTTTGTAAAATATCATTACAAGAAAATGCAAAGGAAAAGAAAAGAGTGAGGTACTGTAAATTACAAATTGCCTGTTTTATTATGTATTTGATGCATTATCTTCCCGCAGATGTTATAAAGAGCCAATGCCATTGAAGCAGTGCTTTGAAATTATAAAGCAGGTACTAAGAGCTAAAGCGGACAGAACAGGAACGGATGGAACTGATTCGTAACAGAACATTGGAAATACGGAGAAAAGAGCAGAAGCGCAGACAGCGTACCCAGGATTTTGGATGCGTGGCAGCCTGTGTGATCCTGATCGCCTGCCTGGGGATTTTGATGCCGCAGGTGGCAAACCAGCCGGCATATGCAATGGATGGCTTTTTCGCGGGCACCGCCAGTATCTTTGGAAATAACAGTGCACAGGGGTATATCCTGATGGGAACAATCTGTTTTCTGTTAGGTGTCTGCGTGACGGTTTTATTATACCGTCTGCACCGGAAAAACAGGGAGAAAAAGTCTGATGAATTTTGAAATCGTAGATAATATATTTCAGATTCTGGTGTTGTTTTGCGTAATGATTGCCTCTGCCGTAACTGCCTGTAAAAAAAAGAGCAGGGACTTTCTGCTCCTTGCAGGCAGCAACGGCTGCTTTATGATGGGAACGCTCTATTATGTCCTGTATCTTATCATTATGGGAAAGGTACCGCAGATTTTCTATGTGGCGGAGATTTCCTGGCTGGCTGCATATTTGTTCTTTTTATCGCTCTCTTTATCCCGAAGGGATCTGCACGGAAAGCTTCCAGGTGTTGTCTCTGTTTTGGGGGCAGTTGTGATCGTGTGTCTGGTTATGGCTTTTCAGATATTTGGACCGTCCCTGTTTTTTTCTGGCTGCTTTGGAATTACTGCAGGTACCATTGTCCTTCGGTGTATGGAAGTGCTAAGAAGAGAAAAAGAACATCATTTTCTGGACGGAATTATGCTGTCAGTGGCATGGCTGCAGGTATTGTTGTATATTGTGTCTGAATTTATTAAGGATTATACGAGATTTAATCTTTACTTTGCGGTAGACATTACGCTGACTCTTACAATGGCATATCTGTTTTTTGCCCTGCGAAAAGAGGTGGAACGAGGATGAGCTACTATATTGAAAATATTTTTCTATGTCTTGCAGTTCCGCTTATTTTGAGTCTTTTATTCAGAAAAGGGAGACAACAGACTTTTACGGTATTTGTGATCCTGGGAATGGGAAGCTGTCTTTTGTCCGCTTATGTGAGCAGTTTTTTTGCAGGCTCTTACGGGGCAGATACTGCGGTGGCGGTGATGGAGATCACGCCCGTGTGCGAGGAAGTGGTGAAATTTCTTCCCCTTTTGTTTTATCTGCTGGTGTTTGAACCTGACAAGCACGAAATTGTATCCCCGGCTATTGGAATTGCCGTTGGATTCGCTACTTTTGAAAATGTATGTTATCTCACAGAAAACGGGGCAGCAGATTTTTCCTATGTGCTGATCCGTGGCGTATCAGCTGGTTCCCTTCATCTTTTGTGCGGAATTGCACTTGGCTGCGGAATCGCCTATGTGTTTCAGAAAAAATGGATCATGGTCACTGGCACGATCGGGGCGCTTGGGGCATGTGTGGTTTTCCATGGGATTTATAATATACTGATCACAGCAAACAGCAGATGGAACCTGATCGGCTATCTGTTCCCGATATTTTTGATCTTTGCCCTTCTGGCGGTTAAAAAGTTCCGGCTTTATCGGAAAATTGAGTTTGAATAAAATGTTCTGTCGCGAAAAAGTGTTTTTATTTGAAAGGTGACGGTGAAAGAGCCGGATAAAGCCAAACGCATTAATCTGGCAAAAAACTTCTTCGTCTGCCTTTGTTTCCTTATTTGTTACTGTTCGCTGGTGACATTCCGCGAGGTGTTTTTGTGAACGTAGTTCACAGAAAACTCGAGAAGTGCGGCGCGAAATCATGCGAATGCATGATTTCTGTGCATCGCGAAGCGTGTTACTGTGAACGGAGTGAACAGTAACCCTTATTTTGCAGGTTTTATCAAGCATTTGAAAACGCATTGTATTACAGGAAAAAATCCGCTATAATAAAAACAAAGGTTGCTGATAGGAATCATTGCAAAACATAAATGCCAGACAAAGATACGAATTATAGATTTGGAGGGAACGTATATGCCATTATTTAAGGAAGAATACAAAAAGGAAGAGAAAATAAATGGTGTCATTTATGATATGTCGCCATCACCAAATTATCAGCATGGTATCGTAAACGGAAATATATACCGGATTATATCTGGAAAACTGCAGGGAAGTATTTGTCTGGCATTCATTGAGAACTTGGATTACAAATACCATCCTGAAATAAATGATGATTATGTAATCCCGGATGTTATGATTGTGTGTGAACGGAAACACTTAAAAGGCGGTGCCTATTCTGGCGTGCCTAAATTTATAGTAGAAACACTTAGCCCGGCTACTGCATTGCGTGATAAAACAGACAAGAAAGAAATATACCAGAAAGCTGGGGTAGAAGAATATTGGATCGTGTCACCTAGAGAAAGAGCAGTTGAAATCTACTACCTGGAAGATGGAAGTTATAAGTTGAACTATAGTTATATTCTTCAGGATGATCCAGAGGAAGCGCATTATAATGCAGATACCGTAATCACATTAAAAGAATTCCCGAATATCAGTATGGCGCTGGCAGAAATTTTTGCGGATATTGATTGAAGCTTTACTATCTGGTTTTTGTGGATCCGTACAATAAGGTATGTATTCAGCAATCCACTTCAAACCATCATTTAAAATCATTCGATATACCATATCGACAGAAAAATTATGAGGGACATACTTGTTGTAGCAGAACTGATTGGAAAATTTGAAAAACTGAAATATCCAGCCGGTGATCTTAGCCGAGAGATTGATTTTATTATTTATATATTTCCAAGTCCAAAAATAACATAAGCGAAAATAATATTTGCGGAAACGAAAGTATCTTAATATTTTTATGCGTATACTTCAAGTGATGTCAATGCTGCGTGGACTTTGGAGGTAGGAGAACAGTTCGAGTATATGTATCGACTGTTCTTTTTTTTAGCATTAAAGCTGTGATATTTTCCTTGTGCAAAGTGGAGTAAGAGAGTATAATAAAATCAGTTTTTTGCATAATTTTAAAAGTTATAATAAGGAAATCGGCAAACCAGCTGAAAGTCTGGGACGCAAAGCTACAGGGCCTGTAAAATGGCAGCCAGTTGCATGAAATGAGATGCACTGTCTGTTTGGCAGTGCTTTTAATTTGTATATCTAAAGATATTATTCGAGAGGGACATGTTTATGATAAAGTTGAACGATGAGGATATACAGGCATATTTTCAGGCTGGAAACTCCGGATTCTGGAAAGTAGAGTCTGAAAAAGGAAAAAAGACAAGACTGTATACAGATGAAATCACAGATGAACTGTTTGGAATTACAGAAGATCTGTCTCCGGAAAAATGTATGGAGTATGTGGCAGAACATATTTATCCGCAGGAGAGGGAGTGCTTCTGGGATTACATGGAAGAACTGAAAAGCCATGAATCAGAAGCTGTTTACCGTTATATGCATCCTGTAAAAGGAGTCATTTATATACGCTGCACAGGAAGGAGAGTCCCATCTCCAGACAACATGATCAGGCTTGTTGGTTACCATCAGGAAGCAGGAAATATTGTCCATTTTGAAAAAGAAAAACTTCTGGAGAACCGATTGCTGCAACAGAACCAGCATTTAAAGGATGAAAACAAAAACCAGATTTCTTATTATAAAGAGCTTCTGGATACGATAAGTGTTGGAGTGCTGTCCTATACCTTGCCAGAGCATGAGATTGTCCATATGAATGCAGAAGCTATGCGTATCTATGGAGTGGAGACAATTGAGGAAGCACAGGAAAATCTGGGCAGACTCATAGGGGCTGTGTCCTATTTAAATCAAAATGTAATTGAGAAACTGATGGATATGCGATACCATGACGGAGCTGTTTCTTATGAATGTGTAATCCCTGACGGAAAGGGACATCTGACACCGGCGATTGCGAAGACGGAAATTTTTTATACATCAGACGGAAAAAAAACAATACTAACAACATTCCTTGATATTTCTGAAAATGTTACTCTGAAAAAATCACTAAAAGAAGCACAGGAAAGCAATGCGGTCATATCCGCAATTTCAAAGATTTACTGGACGATTTATTCTATGGATCTACGAACAGACAGTTTTGAAGAAGTTGTCGGGGGCAAGGTAATGCATCGGTTGACAGGTAGTCACGGATGTGCTTCAGAAGCATTTCGTACCGCACGGAAAAGTGTTGTTTCCAGAGAGGATCAGAAAACCATGCGGGAGTTTTTTGAGGTTACAACGCTGGCAGCCAGGCTGCAGCAGGAAGAGACGATTGCGAGAGAATATCTTGCTACAGATGGGCACTGGCATATGGGACGATTCATTGTGAAGCAGCGTGATGCAAACGGAACTGTTACGGAGGTGCTTTATGTAGCACGTGACATTACGGAAGAAAAAAAGCAGGAGTTCGAATATCAGGAACAGTTAAAAAAGATCGCTCAGGAAGCGGAAAAAGCGAATATTTCAAAAACTGATTTTCTCAGACGAATGAGTCATGATATCCGGACTCCAATCAATGGAATCCGTGGAATTACGCAGATTGCAAACCATTTTCCGGGAGATCTGCAAAAACAGCAGGAGTGCAGAGATAAGGTCTTGACAGCATCTGGATTTCTTCTGAATCTTGTGAATGATATCCTGGATATGAATAAAATGGAATCCGGAACCTTGCAGCTGGAAGAAAAAACTTTCGATTTACGCAAGGTGTTGGGGGAATCAACTGGTATTGTTGAGATGCAGGGACATGAAAAGGGAATTTCACTGAACCTGGGAGCTGTCAATATCATACATAATCAATTGGTTGGAAGTCCTCTTCATCTTCAGCAGATCCTGCAGAATATAGGAAGTAATGCAGTAAATTATAATCATGTGGGTGGTAAGATTATTGTTGGCTGCCAGGAAATCAGTTCAGATGACCGGACCGCAGTATTCGAATTTACCTGTACAGATAATGGAATTGGGATGAGTGAAGAGTTTCAGGAGCATTTGTTTGAACCTTTTACACAGGAGAACAGACTGGAACAGAAAGCAAATATGGGAACTGGTCTGGGAATGACGATTGTCAACCAGTTAGTAAAACTGATGGGAGGACAGATTTGTTTTACCAGTAAAGTGGATGAGGGAACTTCATTTGTGATTACATTGCCGTTCCAGATTTCCTCAGACAGAGAATCAAAAATGCCAGAATCATCCGTTGAGAATGTTTCACTGAAAGGGAAAAGAGCACTTCTTGTTGAAGATAATGAATTGAATATGGAAATTGCACAATTTATATTGGAAAATGAGAGCATGCTAGTTCGCTGTGCATGGAATGGAAAAGAGGCAGTGGATATTTTTGCCCGGTCAAAGCCGGGAGAATATGATCTGATATTAATGGATATCATGATGCCGGTTATGGATGGTCTGGAAGCAGCAAGACAGATTCGTGCAATGAATCGTCCTGATGCAAAACTTATCCCTATTGTAGCCATGTCTGCAAATGCTTTTCAGGATGATGTGGAGCGCAGCAAAAAGGCAGGAATAAATAAACATATTGCAAAACCATTGACGGGGGAAAGTGTAATCAGGGAGATTAAAAGTATGCTATAGATCAACGAATCCGGTATAAACATTTTGTGGGGAATATTTTTCCAACCAATGATGCACCAGTATTGTACATGGCTGGATCCTGTGATTGGTTTAACGCCAGGAAAATGGAAGAAATTCTGCATCAAGTACCGGTTCAACTAAAGCGAGAGGCAGAATACGAACAGCAGAGCTTATTAGAGCTTATTTGTGTAGTGACTTAAGCGGAAACAAATGAGGCGAAAAATAATAAAAATTCCTAGTGAAAAAGAGTCATGACCAAAGAGAGATAATTAAATCATGTAGATAGCTTATGGCAACAGCAGGTTGCTTTTCAGACTGCGGATTTATCGATATGATAAAGACAACGGAGGTGACGACTATGGAAACAAAAAAGATAATTCTTAAACTTAGAACAGAAAGAGGAATGTCACAGGACGAGCTGGCAAATAAAGTTATGGTGACGAGACAGGCAGTGTCCCGTTGGGAAAATGGAGATACAGTTCCAAACACTGATACACTTAAGCTCTTATCTAAAGAATTTGATGTTTCAATCAATACGCTTTTGGGAGAACCCAGAAAGCTGATCTGCCAGTGCTGCGGGATGCCAATTGAGGATGATTCCATATTGGGACGTGATGAGGATGGCACATTAAATGAGGAGTATTGTAAATGGTGCTATGCAGATGGAACATACACATATAATGATATGGATGAATTGATTAATGTGTGTGTAAAGAATATGGTAAATGAAAACTTTACCGAAGAACAGGCACGCTCTTATCTGAAAGAAATGCTTCCAAAGTTAGATTACTGGAAAAGGTATGATGAACTTAGTGACAATGGGCAGTTTGAAGAATTTAAAATGCAATTGATAAATGAAATAAATGATCTGCATATAGACGGACTTCCAAGGGTAGACAAACTAAATGCACTTGTAGGGAAATATGTGAATCTGGAATATACTCTGCCTAATGGACAAAAAGTGAAATTCCTTGATGATCAGAAAACCTATCTGGGGAATCAACTGGAGTCTGAATTTGGAGGAGACAGGTGCTTCGGTATTCTGGCAAGTATGGATTTTATTCTTGTATGTACATATGAGAAGAATGGTGAAAATCCAGAGCTGTTGATTTATAAAAAGAGATAATATAAGCAAAAAGAAAAGTCTTGACAAATAAACGATCGTTTACTATCATTAAGATGTAAACGGTCGTTTATTTATTTTGGAGGAAATGCGCATGGGTAATAGGAAAGAGGAAATATTAATTGTGGCACTGCATCTGTTCGCCAGAGATGGTTATGAGGCTGTCTCAGTCAGCCAGATAGCAGGAGAACTTGATATGACAAAAGGGGCATTATACCGTCATTACAAAAGCAAAAGAGATATTTTTGACTGTATTGTGCACCGTATGGAGCAGCAGGACGGTGAGCGAACCAGAGAGAATGAAGTGCCAGAAGAGAGTATTGAAAAGACACCGGAAGAATATCAGAACGTATCACTGGATGATTTTGTGGAATATAGCAAGTCTATGTTTGAATACTGGACAGAGGATGATTTTGCATCATCGTTTCGGAAGATGCTGACAATAGAGCAGTTTCGCAGTGAAGAGATGCAGAATTTATATCAGCAATATCTGGTATCCGGACCGGCAGAATACGTGAAGGATCTGTTCAAAAATATGGAAATAAAAAATCCAGAAGAAACTGCAGTTAAATTTTATGCAAATATGTTTTTCTATTATAGCATGTATGATGGAGCTGCAGATAAAGCGAAAGTAAAATATCAGTTTGAACATATGCTGGATAAAATTGTAGAAGAAATAAAACAGTAAAATAAGAGCCAGACGCTTAAGACGCAGAGCCGTTAATTCTGATACTGAAAAATCAGGATTATCGATTTTTATTTACGCAAGTAGCGAGAAAAATCGCATGCTTGCATGCAGATTTGGCGAGCACCGCGATAACTCGAGAAACTCGCAAAGCGTGTTTCTCGTAGTTTTTAAGAGAGGACATAAAAGAAATGGAAAAAAGTAATATTATAATTCGTTTAGAGAAAAAGGAAGAATATCAGAAAGTAGAAAATCTGGTAAGAGAAAGTTTTTGGAATGTGTATCGTCCAGGATGCCTTGAGCATTATGTATTGCATCAGCTCAGAAATGATCCGGCATTTGTTCCGGAACTGGATTTTGTGATGTTTCTTAATGAAAATGGCAAAGAGGGTAAGCTGATCGGTCAGAATATGTTAATGAGAACGGCTATTAAAGCGGATGATGGAAGGAATATTCCAATTATGACGATGGGACCAATCTGTATCAAGAATGAATATAAGCGGAAAGGATATGGTAAAATCCTGCTTGATTACTCATTGGAGAAAACTGCAGAGCTTGGCTGTGGAGCACTATGCTTTGAAGGAAATATTGATTTTTACAGTAAGAGTGGATTCAGGCAGGCAAGCGAGTATGGTATCCGTTATCATGGATTGCCAGAGGGAGAAGATGCATCATTCTTTTTGTGCAAAGAGCTTGTACCTGGTTATCTTGATGGGATTACTGGAGAGTATGCCACACCGGAAAGCTATCTTGTAGATGAGAGGGAAGCAGAAGAGTTTGATAAGCAGTTTCCATATAAAGAGAAAAAGGTTACTGTGAACGGAGTGAACAGTAACTATGAAACAGATAAGAATCTTTTGGACGATTATCTGAAATGGTTTTGTGAGGAGAATGCTGTATGATAAAGAAAAAGAGTTTATTGAATTATTGCGGATTACTTGGAGTAGCAGCTTTTTTGTCATATACAGCAGCGGTTGTATTTTCACCGCTCGCATATCCGGGCTATGACTGGATGGCACAGGCGGTAAGTGATCTTAGCGCATCGAATTCACCATCGCTTCGGTTATGGAACCAGTTAAGCAGCTTGTATAATGTATGTACTCTGGTGTGTGCAATGATGGGAGAGTATATCATATATTATCGGGGCAGAATTGCCGGAGGCATATATGATGACAGGTTACTTGTGAAACCGACAAAATCTGCAGTTTCTTATATGGTAACTGCGACTTATGAATTACCATATGAAGGGGCAAAAGAGATGTTGTTCGTAGAAAATGTTGACAGTAAAGAATACCTGGCTGGACTTTTCAATGCAATGTATGATGAATTGCCGGTTCATAAATCAAACAATAAAAAGAAATCTTTGAATAATCTGTAATTGTTGGGTGGCAAAATTTGACACTACCGCTGGTGAAAAGGAAAAAAAGAAAAATAAAATGGTGTAAACAAACAAAAATCAGCTGTGAAGACTATTGAAAACAATACGCTTCTCATAAAAATATGCCCAAAAACCAGACAAGTCAATACGTCATTTAAAAACAAATTCTTAACAAATAATGAACTTATCATACAGAAAGGCGGAAAAGCCCGGAAATACAGTATTTGTGCGGCATTGGGGAATTTTGTACCTATCGTATCTTATCGTAATTTATCGTATCTTGAATCTGATTGGACAGTATTGTGTTTCAAGGACTTAAAGACGAAGAAAGTTGTTGGAGAGAAATAATTTCCAGCAACTCTGTCTTTAATGAATAGAGTTCATTTTTTTATTCAACTATTCCCATGACATATACAATATGTAAATGTGCAATTCAAATATCAGTTTATGCTAAGTGTAAAAATAATAATAATTACTATTATTGACAAAAGAATAATTATCATGTATAATACAGATATATAAGAAACAAAGTGTTAGAAAAATTGCTAGGAACTTGGTAACAAAAATAAATCGACATTGAAAAGGGAAAATGACTATGAAAAAATATGAATGTGAACCATGTGGATATATTTATGATCCGGCAGTAGGAGATCCAGACGCCGGTATCGCTCCAGAAACTGCATTTGAGGATATTCCAGATGACTGGACATGCCCAATCTGCGGATTAGGAAAAGATGTTTTCGTTCCTGTAGAAGACTAAGCAGAAAATGCAGGTACGAAACTGCCAGACATTAAAAGAGCCTAAGAGAACATATAAAAGAAATGGAGGTCAAATTATGACTTACGATTTAAACATTACCTTTGATGACAATTTAGTAACAGGAAATAAAACAATCGATACACAGCACAAAGAATTGATTGACCGTATTCAGAACTTTGTAATTGCCTGTCAAAATGGCGACAGCAAGGTAAAGGCAATCAAACTTCTGGATTATCTTAACGAGTATACTGACTTTCATTTTAAAGAAGAAGAAGCACTTCAGGAAAAAGCCGGTTATCCAGAGCGTGAAAAACATTATGAAAAACATGAAGAGTTTAAAAAGACAATTCAGGAACTGTATGAATACCTTCAGGAGTATGAAGGACCAACAGATCGGTTCAGTGAACTTGTACAGAAAAATGTAATCGACTGGCTGTTTGGACACATTAAAACATACGACCGCTCTGTGGCAAAATTTATCTTTATGAAACAAAATCCAGATCGATGCTAAAATAAACCAGGGAACGAGTTCACTCAGAATGTAGACAACGTGATGAAGTAAACTAGGGGCTGTCATAATGCAGCCCCTTTCCTGTTATAGCGATATTCTAGGTAATATATTGCGCTGGCATGACATATTATTTTACTACTACTATATGGGAAGAGCAAGCAGCTCTTCTTTTTTTGTCCTTTTTATCCAATTTTAAGTTGTAAAGTCTCTTTTCATGCCAACAGAAATATGCTAAATTGATTTTATAGAACAAGATATAATTCCACTTATATATCTGAGGAAAATGAATGAAAGAGAAAACTATATATGAGAAGATTGCAGAAAAGTATAACACAACACCAGAAGAAGTACGCAGAGAAATGCAGATAGCCATAGATGCAGGATTTGTTAATCCTGACCCGGCAGTGCAGGAAGAATGGAAGAAAATGACACTTAAAGGAGACAGGTCTACACCGGAAGAAGTAATCAATTACGCAGTAAAAAAATTAAAAGGAAATTAAAAATATGAAGAAAAAGATAATTGCAGTAATTTCAAGAACAGCAATCTTGATAATTGCTGCAGGAAGTATTTATGGGAAATTTGAATCCAGTCATAAAGAAGGCGAACCAGATGTAGTTGGAACTTTTTCTGTAAATCGGGATGAAAATATAACTGTGGTCGCAAATAGGGAAGATATTGAGGATAGAGAAGCGTTTGCAAGAAAACTTTTGCAGATGTACAAGGATGATTCTTTTCATTCGACAAAATTCTCCACAGACAGAGGATATGCGACGAGCATTGATATGAACATCTATTTATGGAAAGAAGATATTGAAGACGGGGAATCGGTAATGACAGCCGAATATAGACCTGTAGAATACGGAAAGGACTATGATGTTGTCAATAATCCTGATAAATTTCAACTATATATAGATGGAAAAGAGATTAAATAGTAATCTCCTGAAAGCAAGCTTTTTGTCAATTATTTCAAAGAAAAATTAAAGGATAACAATACATAGTTTTGACAATGATATTTTGAAAAATTTTATAGGAATGTTCTATTATCAAATTGACATAGGAATATGGTAGCGTATAATTAGAATTGAATACACTGAAAAAATGGAGGAATTACATGAAAGCACATAAATATTGGTCAGTAGGAGCATTGATCACAATGCTTGGGACTTTTTACACTGGATATAAAAAGCAAAAATCAAGTCACAAATACTTTGCTTTAAGTTCTATGTTATGTATGGTAATGGCGATATATACAGGTCATAAAATGATTACCGGGAATAGGAAGAAAAAGGCGAATAAAGAGAAAGATACAGAAAGGGAGGGATAAATAATGTTGGAAGTAGGGGTTAAGGCACCGGATTTTGAGTTGCCAGATCAAAATGGGAAAATACATAGATTATCGGATTATACAGGAAAAAAAGTGATTTTATATTTCTATCCCAAGGATAATACAGCGGGATGCACGAAACAGGCATGTGGGTTTTCTGAGCGATACCCTCAGTTTACCGAAAAAGGAGCAGTTATTCTTGGAGTCAGTAAGGATTCTGTATCCTCTCATAAGAGATTTGAGGAAAAATATGGATTGGCATTTACACTTTTAGCAGATCCAGAGCGGAAAGTTATTGAAGCATATGATGTATGGAAAGAAAAGAAAAATTATGGAAAAGTCTCTATGGGAGTAGTAAGAACCACATATCTTATTGATAAACAGGGGATTATTATAAAGGCAAATGATAAAGTCAAGGCTGCAGATGATCCTGAAAATATGCTCAAGGAATTAGATTAATGAAGATAATATTATCCCCTGCTAAAAAGATGATTACAGATACTGACAGCATAGCGCCGGA
This sequence comes from Ruminococcus sp. 1001136sp1, assembly GCF_039841815.1. Taxonomy (NCBI): domain Bacteria; kingdom Bacillati; phylum Bacillota; class Clostridia; order Eubacteriales; family Oscillospiraceae; genus Ruminococcus; species Ruminococcus sp. 1001136sp1. The sequence continues at coordinate 26,955 of NZ_JBDPGY010000034.1, forward strand.
TGGATTGCCTGAATTTATTGAAAAGACGACAGAGATACAAAGTTGGTTGAAAAGTAAGTCAAAAGAAGAACTGAAGACTATCTGGAAATGTAATGACAAAATTACAGAACAGAACTTCAATAGATTGGAAAACATGGATCTTTATCATTTACTTACCCCAGCTGTCTTATCATATGAAGGAATTGCTTTTCAATATATGGCTCCATCCGTGTTTGAGGACAGTCAGTTCGAGTATGTACAAAAGCATTTGAGAATAATATCTGCATTTTATGGTGTGTTAAAACCAAGGGATGGTGTGACGCCTTATCGTTTGGAAATGCAGACGAAGGTTGGAATAGGAGAAACAAAAAATCTGTATGAGTACTGGGGAGATTTATTATACCGCTCAGTGATTGATAACAGCAGGATTATAATCAATCTGGCATCGAAAGAATACTCTAAGTGCATAGAAAAATATCTGACACGACAGGATAGATACATTACGATTACATTTTGTGAGTTATCAGGAGATAAACTGGTGACAAAAGGTACATATGCTAAGATGGCCCGTGGTGAAATGGTTAGGTTCATGGCTGAAAACAGAATTGAAAATCCTGAGGATATTAAGAAATTTGATAGACTAGGCTATTCATTCCGCTCTGATTTATCATCAGATGCAGAATATGTTTTTGAACGGAAAAAATGATGATTGAATGATTATTTTAAATAAAAGGTAATCAGTAATATTGATTATTATAATAATAGAAGGAGGAACAAACTAATGAAATATGTATGTGACGTTTGCGGATGGGAATATGATGAAGAGGAAGGTTATCCTGAAGGTGGTATTGCACCAGGAACAAAGTGGGAGGACGTTCCAGAAGATTTTGAATGCCCATTATGTAATGTTGGAAAAGATCAGTTTTCAGAAGTTGAATAAAATTCTGATTATTTAAATACGGCTAGATAAACAAAAACCCTGGTGCGTGTGAGCAACAGGGTTTCAGACTGTAGACAAACTTGGTGTTGGGTGTTATGCCCAGCACCATTTTTCTTTTAAAACTTCTTTTCTTTTTATTTTCTTCAAAATCAACAAAAATCTGGCTGTGTTCCAACCTCGTTTTTCCAGGATCTTTGCCAGTTTTTTCAGATTCATGCATGCAAAGGTAAGCCCGGCTTTCATTTCCATCCGTGCTTTTTTCCAGAATCTTTGAAAAGATATGCTCAAAAAGGTCTGTATCTTTGAAACGGCGGGTATAATTCTTTCCAAATGTAGAGAAATGAGGTACTGGATCTAA
>NZ_JBDPGY010000035.1:0-26951 GCF_039841815.1 Ruminococcus sp. 1001136sp1
TATCAAGCGGAGTGTAGTAAAAATCTATTTACTATCATTATGAGTTTAAAAACGTAGACAGTAAAGCTACCCAAGATTTAAGCGCTTACTAAGAACCCAGTATTTATGCGGGTTTGCAGCACTTCAAGAAGTCTTTTGATAACAAATTGATAACAGCTGCATGTGAGTCATTATTCTTGTAATCCAGTGGTTTTAGGGTTAGAGAATGATGACAGGTGGTTGTGCAACAAATAAATCCATATTATAAACGAAGCCCTTAGCTGTGGGTATAAAACTCATGGCTAAGGGCTTTTTGTCGCTATTTTTTGGAGGGGGGTTCTTTTTCTTTGGTGCAGGAAGTTCATCGTACATAGACAGAAACAGGTTGCAAAGAAATTCTCTGCTGTCAACATCATCGACTAAAAGCATTTCCTTTGCTCCCTCATAGGGTAATTCGTAAGTTGCTGTCGGCATAAGGGAAATGGCAGAGGATACGGGTTTTACAAGTAAGCGGTCATCGTAAATACCGCCAACGATTTTGTCACGGTAGTAGAGAATGTACTCGCCCATCATTGCCCGATAGGAGATGCTGTCCAAATCGGATAGTTGTTCTAATACAAAGGTTAAATAATCTTTACTTGACGCCATAGTACACCTGCTTTCAATCATCGGTTTTGAGTTTGTCTTTGAAGGCTTCAACCATAGCGGCACTAAGTTCCTGCGAAGGAACTTTCGCCCAAATTTGCGTGGTATCAAATTCCGGGTAATGGTAACGCCACTCATCGTATTTGTCTTTACTGATTTCTTCAGAAGATAGCTTGTCAGCCTGCTCTTTCCAGGCGTACAGCATTTTCCGGAGTTCGTGAGCGTCTTTGCCTTTGGAAGTATCCACTTTCAGACAGATTTCTCCGTCTGCTGATTCACTGACAGTCAGACCGTACAAATCTTCAAGGGTAAATAAAGTGTGCATCAGTCCGATATAGCTGTCAATATCAGGCACATCGAGGGCATGAGGAGAAACATCAAGAGCCTGTGCCAGTGCAGCAGTAAGTTCTGCCTTCGGTTTTCTTGTTCCAGTTTCGTATTGTGCTAAACGTACATCGGCACTTCGCTCAGGAAAGCCGACAATCGTATGGATATGAGTTTTGAAGCCTTTACCGAACTGTATATCCGGGATATGAAAAGCCGTCTGAAGGAGAACACATGGCTGACAAAAGAGCATATCATCCGCACGAAGATTTTACCTTATTTCGGCAAGCTGAAAATCAGCGAGATTTCTACAAAAGAGGTTATCGCATGGCAGAATGAAATGCTTGCCTATCGGGATGAGAAGAAAAAGCCATATTCACAGACCTATCTGAAAACACTGCACAATCAGTTGTCCGCTATCTTCAATCATGCGGTGCGGTATTATGAACTGCGTTCCAATCCTGCCGCCAAGGTGGGAAATATGGGAAGTTAAGAAAAAATCTATGGATAGAGAACGATAAGAAAGGTGGAAACGATTATGAAGAAAACAATATTTGAAGAAATGGGTGGCACTTATATCAGACATGGGGATTATCTTATCCCCTGTCTTGCTTTGCCGGAGGAAGAAGAACAAAGATTCATCGGCGTATGGGGACAAAGACATAAACGTTATCTGAAAGAACATAAGAAAGTAGTTTATATTACTCTGCTTACAAGTGGTAGGCTGAATAGTTATCTTGCAGATATAGAAGAACAAGCTCAGGAACGCTTTGAAAGGATTGTAGATCAGATGAAACAGGCACAGGGGATCACGGAACAGTTAAAGGCAGAAAATCAGATGGAATGGGTGGTGAGAATGAACAATATACAGACGTGTGCAAGAGAGGCTGTGAACGCCGAATTGATTTATAACTAAAAGAAAAGAGATTTTGGATAAATGCTTGACTGTAAACCTTGTTTATAGCTTATTCTTAAGATAAAATAGAGTTGCTTGAAAGGAGTGCATAACATGACAATAAAAGATGTAGAAGAACGAACAGGTTTATCCCGTTCTAATGTCCGTTTTTATGAAAAGGAAAAACTCGTTGAGCCTTCAAGAAATGAAAGTAATGGTTATAGAGATTATTCTGAAAATGATGTGGAAAATATAAAGAAGATAGCATATCTGCGTACATTGGGAATTTCTATTGAGGATATACGAAGTATTATATCTGGGAAAGTAACTTTGCAGGAAACGCTTGAGAAGCAGAATGAAGTATTAAAAAGTCAGATTACTGATTTGAATAAGGCGAAACTCATGTGCGAAAAAATGCTGGATGAAGAAAGTATTAGTTATGAAAAATTACAGGTAGAACAATATGTAACAGAGTTGCAGGATTATTGGAAAGATAATCAAACTGTTTTCAAATTAGATTCAGTCAGCTTTTTGTATATATGGGGAAGTATGCTTACTTGGATAACGATTACCGTATTATGCTTGATTATTGGGGCGTTGTCTTATTCTAAGTTGCCGGTAGAGATTCCGGTACAATGGAGTAAAGGTGTGGCAACATCTTTGGTGAATAAAAACTGGATTTTTATTTGTCCCGTTATCTGTATTATAATCCGTTATTTATTAAAACCTTTTATTTATGCCAAATTACAGATGAACAATTATTATGGAGATATTATAACAGAGTATTTGACAAATTATATGTGTTTTATTGTGTTGTCGGTAGAAATTTTCTCCATACTTTTTACTTTCGGAGTGGTAAAAAATATTGTTGTACTGTTATTTGTGGACACAGTAGTTTTTATTGGATTGTTAGTCGTTGGGCTGACGAAAATGGATTTGAGAGGAAAAGAAATTTTATGATTCAGATTTCAAATTTAAGTAAAAAATATGGTGAAACGGTTGTTTTTTCGGACTTAAACTATACATTTGAAAATGCTTGTATTTATGGACTTGTTGGAAGAAATGGAGCTGGAAAGACTACTCTTTTAAATATACTTTCGAATTATGACAAAAATTATACAGGAGTAATCTCTATCGACAGAAAAAAGATGAATAAGGTTGATTATCTTGATATGCCGGTCGCCTATGCAATGGATCAACCAAGTTTTTTTAATGAGCTGACGATATATGAAAATCTTCTTTTGATTGCTTCAAGCAGAAAGATAAAAAAACAAGAGGCATTTGATAAAATCGAGAGGATTTTAGATGGGTTGGGATTAAAAAAGTATGAGAACTATTCTCCGTTAGAACTTTCAAAAGGTACAATGCAACGGTTAAATAATGCTTGTGCAATGATACAAGAAGAAAAAATTACTATTTTTGATGAACCATTTTCAGGACTTGATCCTGTCCAAATGAAACTTTTAGAAAATGTAATAGTGGAGTTTCACAAGAAAGAAAAAGGAATTTACATTATTTCAAGCCATGATATAGAGTGTTTACAAAATGTTTGTGACAAGTGTCTTTTGTTACATAACGGACAAATTAGAGAAATCAATATGGAGGAAGTTGACAGAGAGGAAATAGCAAAAATTTTATCTGAAGGGGAGTAAGTATGTATCAGTTGCTTTTGAAACAGAGATTCAAATTTGCAGTTAGAATGGTCAAACGAAATATAGGTGCTTATCTTATACTGATTGCTATTGTGCCATGTATTCTTATATTGCAATCTATGATTCAGAAAAACTATGGAATGGATATTGCTGTTTTTATACCATATGGTATTCTCTGTTTCTTGTTTATGAATTTGTTTGGAACAATACCAAGAATGCGTATTTCTCCTGAAACTTATATTTGGAAAATAGAAAAAACATATATTTGGAGAGTGAAGAAGATAGGAAAAAGCATGGTACTGACGTTGAGTGTTGCGTTGATTTTATTTTGGGCTTTTCCAATGGAGGGAATGGTCTTAAGACAGTTTATTGTGGCTATGCTTTGTAACCCAATTGTCAATATGCATACGGTTTTATCAACACAATATAAATATCGGGATATTATGAATATATGTATGTTGGCAGTAGTAATGATTTGTTTTTTTTATGGAAGTGTATTTGTTACCAGTATATTATTGATCATTTACGGATTATATTTTATTTTATATCCTTATTTTAGCTATCAAGCAATTATCCCGTTCTTTCAACAATATAATCAGATGTTATATGGATTTTTGAATAGAGAATATGATACAGTTTTGCAAACGCAGGATGAAGTGTTCTTCCAAAATAATCAGAAAGAAATGAAAGGACTGATGAAGAAATATTATGGCAGCCGCTATCGTTTTTTGATGGTTTATGAGGTGGTTAGTATTGTCAGAAGAAAGAAACAGATTATGTATCAGTATTTTGCGATTGTTTTAATCACAATGTTATTATCGCAGATAGACGGAAAATATATTGAGTATGTATTATTGTTTTCTATATTGATATTAGGACAGAATGTTGTCAGCTATAATGTGCAAAATGAATTACGTTTAGTTAGAAAAGGATTTCCGCTCAGATATTCTTTAAAAGAAAAATTACAATGTAAGTCAGTTATTGGAATGTTCTTGTTGTTACTTCCAATGCTCTGTTATTGGATAGCGTATAAAATTGAATTATTTAGTATTATCCTTTGGATATGGATACCGATTCAGAGTATTATAATATATACAGCAAAGAACCGACTGCAAAGGTTACTATATATACTTCCGTTTTATATTTTGTCATTGTTATCTATGAGAGTATGGCAGATGTTTTTTTAACAATAAGATTATTGATTTTCTAAGCAAAACCGCTTATAATTTGAGTCGGTACATATTGCTATTATCCACAGTTACAGGGCGTGTGTTATCAATGCCGATAACAAAATGATAACATTAGCCTGTATAGGCAGGATAATATGGATAAATCAAATAATTAAAAGAAAAGCGAACACGGCAACAAATAATCTCTAAACAAAATTGATTAGTGATTGTCGAGTTTGAATAGTTGGAGCTAAGCTGTAAAGCCTTTGTTTACAAGGGTTTTACAGCTTTTCCTTTATAGGATTGCATTTTCATTGCATTATTTTTCTTCAACTGTTCTGTGATAGATTGCTGTATGTTGATTGCTGGTATAATTAGCAATGCTTTCAGTAGCAGATTGTACTTGTAATATTCCAGTCAGTTTTTTAGCAACTTCAAGATTCGTATTTGGATACAGATGACCATAAGTGCCGAGTGTTGTCTGTATTTTTTCATGTCCTAAACGTTCCTTGATAAGTAAAGGATTTTCGCCCATGCTGATAAGCAATGAAGCGTGTGAATGTCGCAAGGCATGAATTTTAATACGATGAACACCTGCTAAATTTGACAACTTTTCCAAAGCTCTGGGAAGCGTTGTTTTACTGGTTGGAGTTCCGTTATAACTTAGTACAAGTGGACAATCGGGAAGAACCTGTTGCTGAACACTTTGCCAAGCCTTTAGCTCATTGAGTGTATCTGAATCAATATAAATAGTACGGATACTTGCCTGTGTTTTCGGCTCAACGAATTTATAGTCCGTCATTGTTCGGTAATATAATGTTTTGGTAATGCCAAGCAAGCCTGTTTCAAAATCTATGTCTGACCAATGTAATGCTGACGCTTCGCCAATTCGCATACCAGTCATAAATAATAACCAGAACGATATAAACAGATAATGTTCATAATAGTCTTTCTTACAGAGTAAGGAAATAACCTTTTGAAATTCTTCTAATGTCCAGAAATCAACTTTGGTTTTCTTGCTTTTGATATTGCCTATCATACGAGAAGGATTTTTCTTCGCAATTCCAAGAACAATAGCTCTGTCAAATGCGATAGAAAGCATTCCCTGTACGATACGAATGTAATTAGGGCTAAAATCTTTTGCAAGTTTCAACTGCCAGTTTTGAACATGGATAGGTTCGATTTCGTCTGTTTCCATTTTGTAGAAATAGGAAAAATGTTTCTTGATGGTAGTAGCACGATTAAGATAAGTGCTTTCTTTTACCTGTGTTTTATACCATGGCAGGTAGGTTTCCTCTATAAATTGCTGAAAAGAAACGCCATCTTTTTTTGTTGTTAATTCTTCGGTAGAAGCTAACACCAGTTTTGAATATTCTTCCTTTGCTTCTTTTTTCGTTCTGAATCCACTTCGGTATTTCTGTATCTGTTTTCCGGTAATGGGATTGTAGCCTAAATTAGCTCTGAAATAATAAGTTCCGTTATCTGCTTTCTTAATAGGGTCTTTTGCCATGATTTCACTCCTTACATGATATGCAAGAAGTACAATCAATCGTTTGTGTCTGATAATGTAATCCCTAATAATTCTTCCACGGCTTCTTTGGGTACTCTGTCCAATTTACGGGATTGGTAATAAGTATGCCCTTTTTCAATCATAAGTTTTTTTGCTTTTCTTATGATGTCTGCCGAGAAAGAAGTTCCATAACCTAGTGCTATGAGGTCTTTTTTTGTTACGGTAATCATAATCCTCCTTTCCATAGACCAGATAAGGAAATCTCAATATCTTGTCTATCAGTATATCAAATGATGAGCAAAAAAGCTCTATTAAGATGATTTTTTCTTGCAAAATCGTTGTTAGATAGTTTTACAAGCAATCAGACGGCTTCGGCAAGCTCCGCTGGTATCTCAACCATTCCCATTCCTGTGGGCTGAACCGTGTCATACGGGTGTATCATTATCCTGTGTTGCAGGTCATGGCAGAACGACTTTTCCAACGGTCGCTCCCAGATCATTGCATGAATCGCTATCTCCCGATTGGAAAAGTCACGGCGTACAACCTCTGATGGCTCACTGCAAGCACAAACGTATCTGACTGCTTTATTCACTTGTCAAAGAACTGTTAGGCTCTTGTCAGCCTGTATCAATTCATTTTTACAAATGGACTGATACAGAATGATAAAAAAAAGCGGAACAGGAAAGAGGGGAGTTTATTAAATCATGCTCCGCTCAAATATTACTTAATGTTCGTCTATTTCAAATTCACATATCATTTTCAAAAGGGCTTCTCTGATACGTCCCTTTAATTCCATATCAACCACAATGTATACGTTGCCGTATTCATCGTAAAACGGGCGTAAACAGCATTTTGATATATAGGCTTCATAGAACAGCAACAGCTTTTTTATGGCGTTTTCGTTACCGTCCACGGCTGATGATATGAGAAAAAATGATGGAAGTGTGTGTTGCTTATTCTTCATTTGTTTTCTTCTCCTTTAACTGCTTTCTGATTTCTTCAAGTGAATTTCTTCTGTGCCTATATGATGTGCTTCGGTTGATATTCAGCTTTTCGCCTATCTCCGAATCGCTCATATCCAAGAAGAAAAACATCAATACAATGTTCCGGCTTTGCTCCGGCAACTGTTTCAGTGCTTCTGCAAGTTCTTCATCAAGTACACGGATTTCTGTACCGCACACATCGAACGTTGTATATTCACTTTCGTAATCGTCCCATACAATCAATTTCTCAACAACAATCTCTGGAAGCTCACAAAAGGATACTTCCTTTGCCTGTCGTCTGGCTAATTCCTTGCGGTAGTTACGAACAATGCCTTTCACAACCTTTTTGAGCTTACAGTCAAACTGACATTGTATTGTCTTTTGGAAGTCTGATGGTTTCAAAATCACACCCTCCTTTCGCTATGAAGTGAAAAGTATGTATCCCTCTTTCCGCACCATATCTGTACGGCAAGGTGTGATTTGTTGCAGGATTGAAAAAAATTTTTGTAAATATGAAAACAGCCTATTTGCATCAATAACAAATAGACTGTTTTTAAAACATCTGATATATGAGTTTTTAATTCATGTTCAAGGACTGATGATGTACTAAGAAAAAAATGGAATAAATTCGGTTGTTGGTATAGACTGCCTGTTTTACTTAGAATCACAAATTGCTCCTTGACCAGAGCAATCCTGTGAAAATAGAAAAAGGACAGCTCTGGTTATACCAAAACCGTCCCTATATTTTTGGACATTATAAAAGAGATTACCCACAGAACGGTTTTTTTTATTTACCGAACTAGGTAATACTTTATTTGAATTTATAGTGCATATAATATGAGTTTTTAATACATTCTAATCGCACAACATGAAGTATAAACTCATGATAGGTGATTAAAAATGAGAAAAAAGAAAGATACACACAGCTTTGATTTTCGTCCTTTAGGACTGGCAATCAGAGAAGCCAGAGAGAAAGCAGGGCTTTCCAGAAATGATTTAGGCGATAAAGTCTTTTACGGAGAACGTCATATCGCAGATATTGAAAATATCGGAAAACACCCTAGCTTTCAGTTATTCCATGATTTAGTTACAATGTTCAATATATCTGTTGACGAGTATTTCTATCCAGCGAAGAATGTTGAGAAAAACACAGCCCGCCGTCAGATAGATTCGTCACTTGATTTATTGAGTGATAATGAATTAAAAATCATTCAAGGTACGATTGACGGTATCTTGAACAGCAGAGAGAATAAGAAGTGATTTGCTTCTTGTTTTCTCTGTTTTCCTATACAGATTCTTCAACATTTATTTGTTGATCTGCTCCGCAGGCAACAAATAAGAGCCGACTATCCTTATTTCTTTATCGTAAATTTACTTGTTACACAGTAATGAAAAAAGCCAATAGTTTGTAACTGGACTTTACAAACTATTGACTTTACATTTTGATGTCCACTCTTCAATGAATTATCATACGAATATATCTTCAATACTTTATAATTCAAGAGTAATAATAAGGCTATTGGCATGTACTTTTGCAACAATATTTCCGCCAAGAATGGCAACAAGTGTTTTTACTACCGCAAGTCCCAATCCTGTACTTCCATTATGTCTTGATTTATCGCCTGTATAAAAACGGTCAAAAAGTCGATTGCAATCAATTTCTGAACTGTCACTCATTGGATTTTCAATGGTAAATATAATATTATTATTTTCTTTCTCCATAAGTGTTATTTTTATCGTTCCAACAGAATACTTAATTGCATTTGTCAACAGATTTTGTAAAATTCGTTCTACCATATTTTTATCAGAATATACGTATATTGAATAATCTGGGAGATTTATTTCGGGTAAAATATTCTCCTTTTCTAATGCAACGGCATTTTCCGTAATTAAATTTATTAACATATTAGATATATTAAACTTTTCTTTTTCTGGAACTGTCTGCTGTTCCTCCAAAATAGAAAGGTCATAGAATGTTTCTACCAATTCTTTCATTTTTTCGGCTTTGCTAAAAATCACTTTTACACGCTGTGCTTGACTGGATTCCAAATTTTCTTTTTGCAATAATTGTAAATGACCAAGAATGACTGTAAGAGGTGTACGCAAATCATGTGATATATTAGCAACAGATTCTTTTAAATACTCTTCATTGCGTAATACGCCTGCAACAGCCTGTCGTTGTCTGATATTATATTGATTCAATATACCAGCCAGTCTTTCTAAATCTTTATCAATCAACGAAATGTCTAACATCTGCTGTGAATTTCCAGAATTCAATTCATTAACTTGATCCGCAAGATTACGGATTTGTTTTTTTAATTGAATATATCGAAATAGCAGTATTACTAAAAATATTGTTATGATAATTAAAATCCATTCTATGTTAGACATTTTCTCCACCTATTTAAAATCACATTTACAAAATTTTATCCACGAAAGCAATACCAATATACCAGACCATATACATCCTACTAAAATAGCTATCGGTTGAAAAAAGGTTTTCATGCTGACAACGATTCTGATTTGATAAGTAGGTAAAAAACCGACTGGTAATCTCAACATCATTCCATAGCCAAGATATAAGCTAAGACCAAAAATAATAATTGCTGTAACCGAAGTTGCTTTTACAGCATCCTGTAAATAGCAACAAATAAGTATTGCAATTAGAAATATCGCACTATTAAGCAGACAAGAATAAATGATTGCTTTTATAATATTGTAAAAAAACATTCCCACGTCTGCAACACCAAAGCGTCCAAATTCCCTTATGCACCCTGAAACTGGATAGACAAGAGCCATAAGATTAAAAGCAATTAAATACGATATTATTTTACTTGTAAAAATTTGTTTTCTGGAATGTCCAGCACTGACCTCTAAGTTTATTGTTCTCTTAGAAAATTCCTGTCCTAAAATCAATGCAAGTATAGCCGACATGATGATAAGAAGAAACGTAGAATCATACACCATTCCATTAAAAATATCAGCAAGAGAAGAAACAATTTCTTCTGTCGGTCCCATGACCTCTGTAACATAAGTATCTGCTGTAAAAAATCCTAAAATAAATATTCCAATCATACCACACCAGTAAATAGAATTATGTAACAACTGATATTTTTCCAGTTTTAATAATTTATCCATAAAAAACACCTCCGGTTATTTCAAGTCTGTATGTAAAAAAGCACTACCTGCAATGAAATATAAAATAAAATTCCATAAAAAATCTACAAACAAGCAAAAGTTTGTCGAATAGACCTTTTGCAATGAAATTAACCTAAGTTGTCCCATTGGTATTATTCTGCTGATTATTTGTGCAGATTCACTGTTCAGTAAAAAAATCATAACAAAAAATAAAACCATTGAAACTGTCAGTGTTTTCCCCATATCACGAAAAATAAAAGCAAAAAACATCGGTAATGCACACAGTGTTATCATGGCAAACAGAGTTAGTAAAACCATAGTATATGTGCTATCATTCCAAAAAAGTTTTTCTCCAATATAAAATTGACTAATAATTCCATGTACAAATAATGGAAATACCAGAATGATAATACAACCTATTTGAGATACAATTAACTTTACTCTAAATATAGAACTTCTTTTATGTCCGGCAGTAATATAAGTATTTAAAGTTCTTCCACTAAAATCACTTCCAATGAACAATGCTATAAACACTATAATCAAAAAATAGAGTAACGGAATATTGTATAATGATGCCATAATTAAGTTTGAAGAGCATTCTTTACTATCTAACAGCAATATGCTACTTAAAAGGAGATTGAATATTCCAATTCCCCAAAAATACCAACTGTGAAACAACTTATATAACTCAGTTTTTAGGAGATTTGACATCTTTTGTTCCTCCTATTTTGCTCAAAAAATAGTCCTCCAAAGTATCGCCAGATACAGAAAGTCCTGTTACAAGAATGTGCGATTCTGCCAAAGCAGACGCAACTGTCTCTAAATCATTCAAATAATCATACAAACGAATTATGCCATCTGGCATTAGTTTAAAGTTATCTGTATGAAGATTCTCTTCCAAAACCAGAACCGTTTTCTGAACATCTGTTGTTTTAATAGCTATATGTCGTTTACACCGTTCATTTAATTCATAATCAGAAATCTCTTCTATAATTTTTCCATGGTCAATCAGAATAAATTCTGATGCTGTTTGATACAATTCTTCTAAGATATGGCTTGAAACCAAAATGGTCATACCATATTCTTTATTCAAAATTTTCAATAAATTTCTGATTTCTACAATTCCAGCAGGGTCAAGACCATTGATAGGCTCGTCTAAAATCAATAGTTCTGGTGTATTTAAAAGTGCAATCGCTATCCCCAATCGTTGACGCATACCTAATGAAAAATTGCGGACACTCTTTTTACCTGTATCTTGCAATCCAACCATATCTAATGTCCTTTTAATAACTGATTTATCTGGTATGCCTCGTTGAATACGCTGTACTTCCATATTTTGATAGGCAGTCATTGACGGGAATAGAGCAGGCGTTTCAATCATACTTCCAATTCGTTTACGCTGTTTCTGCAATTCTTCTGTTCCAGAATTTCCCCATAAAGAAAGTGTACCACTTGTTGGAAACGCAAGCCCTGTGACTAATCTTAAAAAAGTAGTCTTACCTGCTCCGTTTTGACCAATAAATCCATAAATTTTTCCTTTTTTTATTTGTAAATTTATGTGGTCTAATGCTAATGTTTGTTTATATTCTTTGGTTAAAGACTTTGCTTCTAAAATAATTGAACTCATATCCCAAACCTCCTTTACTTAAACCAGTATAACGGGCAATTTTAAAGAATTTCTTAAATCGTAATGAGAAAAGTTAAAAAAATAATAAAGCTAAGGAACGTTTAATCCTTAGCTTTATGTAGGCGGTAGCCAATGCCCCAAACAGTATCAATAAATTCTGTATCAGAGCATATCGCTTTTAATTTATTGCGTAAATTACTGATATGAACATTAAGTGTATTATCCTCAGCAATATATTCCGTATCCCAAACACTTTGAAAAAGATTCGATTTTGAAAATACTTTATCTGGATATTTCATCAACAATTCTAAAATGCCAAATTCTTTAGCGGTTAAGGATAATTCTATTCCATTCAAAAATGCTGTATTTTTCTCTAGGTCTAAAGTCAGATTGTTATATTGCAAACATTCTGTCTGGCTATTTTGAAATTGTACTCTTCGCAGATTACTTTCAATTCTGGCAAGCACTTCTTCTATATCAAAAGGTTTTGTGATATAATCGTCTGCTCCCAGACGAAGCAAGTCGATTTTATTTTGTGTAGTTTCTTTCGCTGAAATAATAATAACAGGTATCGTAAATTTCTTGCGTACATCAGATAAAATAATATCACCACTCCGATAAGGAAGCATAATATCAAGTATAATCAAATCAATTTTTTCTTTATTCAAAAAATCCAGAACATGAAGTCCATCATATTGGCAATGCACAGCATATCCTTTTTCTTTTAGAAAATCAGCCAATAACGCATTTATTTCTAAATCATCTTCAATAATCAATATTTTATTCATTAGCCTACCTCATTCCTGCAATGCTACTTTCCCATTATACATTTAAGGTTGTATTTCCTCAATACCATTGCAACCAATTATATGAGAGGGATTCTTATTTTGTCAATCTAATTGTAAGCAGAATAGTATAGATTGGATAAACAATTACCATACTATTCTGCTGTAACATTTATTCTACAATCTTCCAGTTATCGTCCTTATGAAGCACAAGCTCATACTGTGAGATTTGTGTCATTTTCGACTTGTTATCCAGATACTTTACGGACACGCTGACTTTGAGGTTGTCGTCGTCTTTGGTAAAGACAGGATTTACCAGTTCTGAAAATACATAATCGCCGGATACAGGAGCAAGCACACCGTCTTTGACATAATAGGCAAGTTCTTTTTCAGTAGCTGTCGGATAGAGCTTAAAGAATGTTTCCAAGAAAGCGGTGGCGTCCTTGACTGTATCGGAGCTGACACTGGCATCGGCTTCCTGTGCTTTCGGTTCATACTCTGATTTCTGTACTGCCGGAGCAAGGGTAGGATTCTGGGTAATGACCATTGCACCGTCCTTATCCACATGAACGGTCACTGTGTAGTTTTCTGTGACTGCCTGTGTCTGTTCGCCCTCTTTTACCTGCTGATCTACTTCGTAGGCAACAGTAAAATCGTCCGTTCCAGACTGTCCCACGTTCCAGACCAGCACATTTGTAACCGTAGCACTGGTTGGTATATCGGTTCTGATGGTATCGGCGTTCAAGTCCTGCAATTCTTTGGTAAGGTATTTACTGATTTCTGTTGTCCTTGCTTCAATGGCTTCCTTGCTGGTATCCCATGAGTAGTAGACTTTCGCAAAGTTCTTGACGAAATTCTCAATAGCGTTGGTATCGTTCAATCTTAGCTGAATGATTTCTTTTTCATGTACCGTGTGGGTGTCAATGGCGGTAAAGTTCTTATACACACCAAAACTGGTGCTTGCCAGAAGCACCGCCCACAACAGCAGGACAGATTTCTTATGTGTCCCGACTTTCATGGTACGCACTTTCTTATTCTTAGGTGCTTTCTCTGTTTTTTCTTTCTTCTTAAACATATTTCAAGTCCTTTCTATTATTTGATTCTTCCGGCACAAATGATGTGCTGTTGCCAGTAGTCAGAGGTCAAATCGGTATAGCCGATTGGATTTCCGGCATGGTACATCTGATTATTTCCCACATAGATTCCTACATGTGTAACATAGTCACTGGTATTGTAAGTAGAATGGAAAAAGACCAAATCGCCAGCCTGTGCCTGTGACAATGGGATATGCTGGGTTGCGTCATACTGTGCCTGTGCGGTTCGTGGCAGGCTGATTCCGGCTTTTCCGTAGCACCATTGAGTAAGACCAGAACAGTCAAAAGAAGTGTTTGGATTACTGCCACCATAGACATATTTCCAGCCTTGATACTTCAACGCTTCATTCATAACCGCCTGTACCGTTTTGTTGCTAAACTGCTTCACAATCAGATATTGGTTGACCAGCTCCACATAGAACATATTCCCGTAGTTATAACGCCAGCCACCATTTTTACTGACTGCTATTGGGTTCGTATAGGTCACTTTTGTACCGCCGGATTTATTCTTTGCGAAATTCTCTGCAATGTTGAAGCTGTGCTTTTTCCCATTCTTTGCTACATAGTTAGCATAGCCACCGCCATAGTTATAAGATTGAATGACCACGTTAATGTCATTTATGCCTTTGGCTTTACAGGAAGAAAGCAGGGACGCAAAATATTTACACCCCTGCTTAATGGATTCTTCTGTACTTAATGAGTTTGGCGGTAATCCCAGACTTTCGCTGGACTGCATGACATCGGTAGCTGTACCGCCACTTTCCACCTGTATGATGGAAAGCAGGACGTTCACATACTCCGAGATACCGTTTTCTCTGGCGTATTTTTCCACCATCGGCTGATGTTTGAGAACATCGGCTGCCAGGTTCATGCCGGAATAGACAGGCGAATAGCTGTTTGAACTGTCGTCATCTTCGCCGGAAGTCAATATCCCGAAAAAGAGGATGATGGAGAAAAGGACTGGAAATATCGTACCTATGATAAGGATACGTTTTAATCTCATTTCTTCCGTCCTTTCTCTGGTTGCTTCGTAACAGTCTTACGATTCTGTTTTTGGTTGACCTGTTTCTGTATGGTTGTTTTCTTTTGATTACTTCTGGATTTCGCTACATTCGGCTGGTTCGTTCTGGTAACACCTTTGACCTGTTGTTCCTGTCTGATATTGGTTCGGATAGTTTCTTTTCCAGCCTTGACTTCTGCATTTTTTATCACAGGAGAAGTAGCAGGACGCTTCATATCCGGCTTTGTGCCCATATCGGTCTGTGCAGGTTTTGGAACAGGTGTGGCAACAGGGCGTTCATGGCTTCTGGTAGCTCCGGCTGTCGCTGATCCATTCGCATGAACTGTCTGCCTTGCTTCCTGTGCTTTCTGTAATTCCTGCTTTTTCTGTGAGATATTTTCCCTGTGCAGGTTGCGTTTCTGTGTACGCTGTTCCTGTCGGTTTTCCCGTTCTTCCACAACGCCACGCTTAAAGTCCGATGCAGAACTTGCAGGATACTATCAGCAAGTGCAAGACGCTCTTGAAGGAACAGGCACAGGTGATAGAGCAGAAGGAATCGAGGATTTCACAGCTAGAGAAGTCGCTTCTGGAGAAAGACGCAGCATACGCGAGGCTCTTGCAACAAAAGGAAGAACAAAAGGCACGCCTGGAACGGAAGATAGAAAGCGAGAGGAGCAGTTACCGATACCTGAACAGCAGTCTAAGAGAAACAGAAGAAGAGCTCGCTGATGTTAAGGAACAGCTTCCTTGGTGGAAGAAGAAAAGGAAGAAAAAGTTAAAACTATATTATTACAAGAAGCACTGGTGGAAGAGTGATAAGTTTAAAGAGAATGTTGTGATGGGGATAATGCTGGCAGGATATATCTGTGTGGTATGGTGGTTGTTTAAGTGGAGTCTGGGATAATAGGTATGTAAATGGGAAACCGCGTCTCCCTTATGTAGGAAGACGTGGTTTTGGACAAATAGCAATTTAATAGATTTACTTCCCTGTAAAGTGATGTTCGAAAGGTGCGTTATTTGTTAAGAAGTTCGGAATCACAAGCGGAAAGTAGTGCAAAGGCATATTTTTTTGCACAGTTTTTTACTAACTTCTTGTTGATAACACCAAACCATATTATCAGATATAGCAGGGTGAAGATAATGCAAAATAAAACAAGTGTAATATCTACTGTTAGATCTTTACAATGAGACGCAATCATTACTAAAGCATCGAATACAATTAGAATGATGCATATTACTATTCCCAAGGGTTTCATACCCAATAGATTGTATGCAAATCCAAGATTTGTATTTTCCTCTGTGATAAGCGGAAATTCCGTACTATTTCTGGTTTGGGAAATCAACCATTTAATAGCGCTTTCAGAGTGTGCTTTCATATCTGTGGCATTGTCTGTTATTTCAAAACCGTTTAGGCGAGATTTGAAAAAGGCATAATAGCGTGCTTTGGTGTACTTATCAATGGTATTGTCTTCGGGAAGAAGATATTGCTGTGCAGGTAAACTGTGGGGAAAGCACTTATGCAAGGCCTTACTTCCGTTTGTACGTGCAACTATTATCATTAAGTTTGAAAGTGCAAATGTAATAATTGTAATAACAAAGGTACTTGAGATATTGCGCACCTCTGGAATAAGCATGTAAGCTTGAATCAGTAGCGGTGCTAATACGACAAGCCCTACACTTATGCGAGAGCGTATATTGTATACTCCAAAAATGTCCGTCATATTGAACCTCCGAGATATGAATATTAATTGATTTTAGTGAACGCGTTATTCAAGCGAGTGATGATATCACCAAGATGTATATTGTTGTAAAAAATAAGCTCGGATTTGGTTAAATCGAAGGTAAATCCGAATTTAGTTCCAAGTAGGAGTTCTGCAGTGTTATTATCCTCTTGGCGAGTAAGGTATATATTTTTACGCGATTTTTTGACTGCATAAAGATTGGTACAAGCACTACAAGTGATAATTACTATATTGGCTTCATGAATAGACGCAAGATGGGTTGCTAAATAATGTTCTACTTCGGAATTGTGACCTAAAATAAATAATACATCTAGAGAGCATGTGGGAATGCTCTCTAGTGTAATGAACCCGTTTTCAGCTTGACTTCTCTTGGTCCACAGCTGCATCGAATCAAAAATATAATCTTGACGTGCGGAAACAGTTGAAGCAAAACTTGTAGATATCAGATATCTCATTTTGTACCCAGGCTCCTTCCGGTATATGGTGATTCGCATGAAAAGAAAAGGCTATTCAGTTTGATGTTACCATAGTGCTTTGTGTTATACACCCTATGTCCGGTAGTCTTTAGGTCATCAGATCCTCCGTTAGAATTGCCGGTATTATCAGACACAATGTATATAGTGCTAATCTGATCACATTTCTTGGCAAATATTTTATCCGCTTGCTTTGATTTGCCATGATGGGGTAATTGGACAATGTCATAGTCGCGCACTTTATCTTCAATAGCGGCATACGATGCGTCGCCAGAGAGAAGTAGTGTATGACTGCAGATATCTACTGCCAATTGTATGCTGGTAGCATTGTATGCAGTTTCGCCATCTACAGTATCTCCTTCACGACCGTCTAAATGCTTAGCGACGGTGTCAAGCATATAATCGAAATCTGGTCCGACTATCGAAATTTCATCTGTCAAAGAAAAGCCACATTCGTAAATATCCTCTAAATTGCAACCGGACAAGGTGGCTATGTTATCGTACTTTTCTAAGATTTCTTGTTTTACAGTGTCGCGATTCCTACGTTTGTCATCAATACGTTCTAGTATCTCGTCTACATATTTAAGTAGTAGTGTAGTTCGTATGGATGATATTCGATCATTTGCAATTAATGTCGGAATGCCATCAAAGTGGTCGGAATCGTTATGAGATAAAATCAGAGTGGCTTTTTCATAGCCGTTTTTATCCATGTATTGAATTACCTCTTCCGCGTGTTTGGAAGAACCACAATCATAGATGTACAATTCAGTGCCGGTGTTGATAAGTATACAATCACCATAGTTAGTAGTTTCAGCGTTTTCGTAGTGCTTTGCACTTAGGGTGATAATTTCATTCATTATCAGATTTTTCTCCTTTAATTATTATATCTATGTGAACAATAATCAAAGAATTGAACAAACGTTCCGCTTGCAACGATGTAAATCCCATGGTATCATAACTTATAACTTAGTTTTATTATGTACTTTTGGGAACCGGCAGTTGGTAGCTGCTGGTTTCTTTAATTATTGGGATTGTTAGCAATCGAGGTTGCTGAATGCTAATTCAATGATAAGGTATCATATGTTTTGGAATAAGTCAATGGTAAAAATAAAAAAATGTAACAAAATATTACAAAAAGAGATGAAAATAGAATATATCAATTGACAAAAGTTAAAAAAAGTGATATTTTGGAGAAAAATAGGAGGTGGAGTATGTTTACCTATCTGAAAATGAAGAATTTTAAATCTTTTAAGGAAATTAGTATTGATTTACAAAATAAAAAAGATGAGTTTAAACATATAATTGCAATTTATGGTGCAAATGGGAGCGGCAAGTCCACAATTGTGGAGGCTTTTTTAACATTGGAAAAAACATTAGGAACAATGCGTGTTAAAGATATGCTATTGGATTTGCTGAATAATAAAATAACGCCACCGGATGATATTCCAATAAAGCAAGAAATGATGTTGGAGTTTATTAAAACGAGGTTGGCAAGTAGTACAGTTGAAAAGATTATAGATGAATACAAAATGATTAACACAACTGAGCCAATGATGTTAGAGTTTGAATTTATTATAAATGGCTCAACAGGTTCGTATTTGATGGAATTTGATAACAGTGATTTGATTAGGGAAAGATTAGAATATAAGATATTAAAAAATAGGGGCTGCTGTTTTGATATTGAAGAGGATAAAGTAGAAATAAATTCAAATATATTTGAATCTGCAGAGTTTTTGGAAGAAATTAAAAGACAAATTCAAATGTATTGGGGAAAGCATACTTTTCTGTCGATTTTGCAACATGAAATGGATGATAAATCTGCAACATATGTGAATTCGAATATATCCCCAAACCTGATGAATATATTAACAGAGTTTAATAGTATAAGTTATAAAACAGCTAGTAATAGAGAAGATAATAGTATTTATGCTAGTCCAGTGTTTGCAAATCTAGAAGGTGGAACCATAGAGAAGTCAGAAGAAAAAAATCTTGATAAAATAGAACAGTTTATAAACGAGTTTTTTATCTCTCTTTTTGATGATGTAAATAAAGCTTTTTATCATAGAGAAGAAAAGAATGGAAAAATCAGGTATTCTCTTTTCCTAAATAAAAGGATAGATGCGCTTGATTTTGATATAGACTTTCGTTATGAGTCGAGTGGAACACAAGAGATATTGAATCTGCTACCGTATCTTATGGTAGCTATTACAGGAAAATGTGTCATTATTGATGAGTTTGGTAATGGTATACATGATTTGATGGCAGCGAAATTAATGAAAGCAGTTTCTCAGAATATCAAAGGGCAATTGATTATAACAACACATAATACATTAATTATGGATCATTCTAATATTAAGCCAGATGCTCTATATTTCATATTTAATGGATTGGAAGGTAAAAAGGTAAAATGTGTAACGGATGTAGAGGAGAGATTGCATCCAAATTATAATTATAGAAATCGTTATTTTAATAATGAGTTATATGCGGATGGGCTGCCTAAGAATGCAGATTTTGACTTTAGTGAGTTTGCTAAATTGTATGGTTGATAAATTGTAAAATATATAGGTGGAAGGGAGTAATTAAATGGCAATACCTACAAACATCAAAACATTATTATCCGGTGATGTAGTCGAATGGGCGAGAATTGAATTTAAAGAAACATGGGACCCAGCAACTTCATTAAAGACGGTTTGTGCGTTTGCCAATGACCTTGATAACTGGGGTGGTGGCTATATTGTTATAGGTGTGAAAGAGGATAACGGTCGTCCGATGTATCCTTTACTTGGTGTGCCGCTGGATAAGCTGGACGCATATCAAAAGGATATTTATGCGAAATGTAAGCTCATTAGACCGGCATATACACCAATTATTGGTATAGAAACTTATCAAGATAAGACGTTCATTATTCTGTGGTGTCCGGGTGGAGACAGTAGACCATATTCATCACCTAAAACGATGGCAAAGGATAATAAAGAGCGAATTCATTATATCCGTAAAGCGTCTAATTCTGTGGAACCATCAGACGATGAGGAGAAGGATTTATTCAATTTGGCAAATCGAGTACCCTTTGATGATCGTGTGAATCATGAGGCTGAGATGTCAGATTTAAATATAACACTGATTCAAAATTATCTAAAGGAAGTTAAAAGTTCGCTGTATGAGAAGTCTAAGGCAGGGGATTTTGTTGAGGTGTGCAGAGATATGAATATTATTTGTACACTTCCCGAATATACTAAGCCTAAAAATGTAGGGTTAATGTTTTTTAGTATGGAGCCGGACAAGTTCTTTCCGTACACGCAGATAGATGTCGTACAGTTTCCGAGTGGTTTAGGCGGTAATGACATTATTGAAAAAACTTTCAGAGGCCCTATTCAACAGCAATTGCGTGAAGCGTTGCAGTATATTAGAAATGTAGTGATTACGGAGAAAGTTGTAAAACATCCGGACAGAGCAGAGGCAGATAGATTTTTCAATTATCCGTATGCGGCTATTGAAGAAGCTTTATCAAATGCAGTATATCATCGTGCATATGATGAGAGGGAGCCGATTGAAGTTCGTATTGAAGCTGATAGAATTGAAATTGTGAGTTTTCCTGGCCCAGATCGCTCTGTGACAATTGAGGGACTAAAGAGCTATCGTGTTTCAAACAGGAGATATAGAAATCGTAGAATAGGCGATTTCTTGAAAGAATTGCATTTGACAGAAGGTAGAAATACGGGGTTCAAGAAAATTTTAGATGCTTTGGAGGCGAATGGTTCGCCAAAACCGGAATTTGAAACTGATGATGCAAGAACTTACTTTATCACAAGGCTGTTTATACATGAGAAGTTTTTAAATGAGGAGCTGAAAGAGAGCCAAAAAGGAGCCGAAAAGGAGCCGAAAAAAGGAGCCGAAAGAAAAAAGGCGATATTGGAATTATTAGCGAAAAATCCCACAATGACACAGGCGCAACTTATGGAGCAAATGGAATTGACCAGAAAACAGGTTCAGAAAGATGTGAAGGAGTTGCAGGAAGAAGGAATGCTTAAACGAGAAGGTTCTAATAGGAATGGTCGTTGGGTAGTAAATAGGGGATTATTATAGTGACGTAAAGGCAAAGTTTCAAGATGCCTGATAGAGCGTGTATGATGGAAACGTTAGATACGCGATAGTATCAACAGATGTATGGAGGGAAAAAATATGGCATTACCACAGCCAAAAGGGAAACAATTAGAGGTATTAGATTTAAAACCAGAAGGGCACAATGTTGTTTTGGGTACAGCTGGTAGTGGAAAAACAACTTTGGCTATTTATAGAGCAATTTATCTTGCCACTTTGGATGATAAGGAAAAAGTGATGTTAGTTACCTTTAATACGACACTTGTTAAGTATTTAGAGGCTATAGTTGGTTCTGAAATTCCTAGAAATATTGAGGTTAGAAATTATCACAAGTTTGCAAGAGGATATTTAGCACATAGGAACAAGATGCCGAGATGGAATGGTATAGTTTCGGGAATGGAAGATGGCGATAATAAAAAACAACTATTTGTAAGAATAGCATTGGAAAATGTGAAAGCAGCGAATGGGACAAATAGTACATTAAAAAGAGCAGAAGAAGTTTTTCTTGAAGAAATAAATTGGATAGAAAAAATGGGAATAAAAACGCTTGATGAATATGAGAAAGTTGAACGTGTTGGACGATTTGATACGCGAATAATAAGGGAAAATAGAAAATATTTTTTCCAAGTATATAAAGCTTATCTTGAAGTAAGAAAAGAGGAAGGTTATTTATACGACTGGGAAGATATAGCACAAACAGTGTGCGAAGAATTAGAGAATGATACAGAGAAAAGAATGTATAAGCATATTATAGTGGATGAAGGACAAGATTTATCTCCTATAATGCTTAAGTCACTTGTTAAAGCTATTCCAGAGGATGGAACATTTACTTTTTTTGGTGATGTGGCACAACAAATTTATGGATCGCGTTTGTCGTGGAGAGAAGCTGGATTAAAAATAGCAAAAAATAAGATATGGTATTTTGATCGTAACTATAGAAATAGTAAAGAAATAGCCCAATTTGCAGTAGCTATTTCAAAATCGAAATATTTTGAAGATAAGCAGGATTTGGTAGAACCGGTATTACCAACAGCATCATCTCCGTTACCAGCAATTGTAAAATGCAAAGATGAAGAGGCAGAGTTAGATTGGATAGTAGAGGCTGCAATAAGAATGTCTGGAAATCAAAGTATTGCAATTTTGGTGAGAAATCGTGAACTGGTTGATTTAGTAGAGGAAAAGCTTCGAGCAAAAAAGATTATCCCACAGATTTTGAAAAATCGAATGGGGGTATTGGATTTAAATGCAAAAATCTCTATAGGCACATATCATTCAGCTAAGGGATTAGAGTTTGACATGGTATTTTTGCCTTTTTGCTCTATGAAATATCTGCCCTCAGAAGAAAGGGTTTTAGCGAATGAGAGCAGAGATGAGGCTTTAAAGGAAGAAACAAAATTATTATATGTAGCCATAACGCGAGCAAAAAGAGGATTAATATTATCATATACTGAGGAAAAAACAGAACTATTGTTAGAAGTGGATACATCATTGTATGATGAGAGGGAACTAAAATGATAGATGAGATATATGAGGAAATTAAAAAGAGAAATATAACTAGGTTATGCCATTTTGTCCATACAAATATACTTTTACATATATTGAATAATAACGAGGGTGTTAAAGCTGTTGATTTTATAAAGCAAGATGTTCTGATTCAAAATGATAAACAACGTTTGGATGGCAAAACGGATTATATTAATTGTTCTGTTCAATATCCTAATTGGTGGTACTTGCGTAGAGTAAAAGATAATAACCCTATATTTTCTGATTGGGCAATTTTATTTATTGATCCTATAGTTGCGACTATCGAAACGACACAATTTTGTAAAGTTAATGCAGCCACTCGTTATGGCGCATATATTTGTAAAGGAGCAGAAGCATTTCGAGAATTGTTTTCAGCAAATGTAGGGAGACAAAACAGGACAAAAGACATGTTACAGAATGCACCTACGGATGATCAAGCAGAAGTGTTAGTTTATGAGAATATTCCAGTATCAATGATTAAAGGAATTGCATTTGAAAATGAGGAAATTGCAAGACAGAAAATAGTTGAATGGAAAGTAATGGGATTCCCTAAAATCGATGTGTTTATTTCACCGGAATTGTTTGATGTGCCAACAAGTGGAAAAATAAGACGCGGAGAAGAACCATTAGTAAAACCGTATAGGGAGGAAGAAAATGAGTTATTCTAAAAAAGAAAAATATACAGGGGCGTTAATTGGAGCAGCAATAGGTGACGCATTGGGATGGCCGAATGAACAAAACAGTAAAAATATTAGCAAGAATAAAAATAGCATAAGGACCTATGTGGAGTGGAATCGTCGTGCGGGCGGAAGATACTGGCCGCATGAGGAAAAAATTTGTGTGGGTGAATATAGTGATGATACACAATTAATTATTGCTACAGCTAGAAGTTTGTTGAGAGGTCGACAGTGGAGCAATTTTTTTCGCCAAGCAGAATTGCCGGCATGGTTGAAGTATGAGAGGGGCGGAGGCGGAACGACCAAGAGGGCTGCGCAAAAGTGGGCTGACAATATATCTCCATGGGATGAGAAAAGCAATTCGCCGTTAGAAATAAAGGATTATTTTATGGCTGGTGGAAATGGAGTTGCAATGAGAATCATTCCCCATATATTTAAAAATGAAGAAAATATTGAAAAAATTATGGCGCAAGTTGTTTTAAATGGAATGTACACTCATGGACATCCGCGAGCACTGATAGGAGCTATGTTATATGCAATGGCAGTGAGAACATTGATACAACAGGATGCCGTGTTAAGTTATGGAGAATTAATAGATGTATTAATAGAAGAAGAGAAACAGTGGAGTGAGCTACCAGAAGTGAGTAATATCGCTATATGGAAATGTGAAGCTGAAAGATATGCACAATACGATTATGATCAAATATGGAATGAATGTGTATTAGAGACGATAGATTATTTAAAAATAGCAAAAGAAGCGTTAAATCAAGGCATTTTGGATTTAGGACATGATACTCTTCAAAAATTGGGGTGTTATAACTCGAGAATCAATGGTGCGGGGAATGTCTCGGCGGTGATTTCGATCTATTTGTTTTCTAAGTATGCAGATGATCCTGTAATGGCAGTATACGAGACTGCCAATTTAAATAATGCAGATACGGATACCTTGGCATCCATGGTTGGTGGATTAGTGGGGGCTCTAAACGGTAAAGATTGGATTCCGATAGAGTTAAGAGGAGTACAAGATTATTCACTATTTGAATACCTTATAGAGCAAATGATGGACGAAAAGTGTGATTTCCTCAATAGTGATAAACAATATCAGCTGTTCAATAATGAGAAAATGGCGACATTGGAAATAGGAGATAGTATCGAATGTCTTCCGTTTGGGGAGATAACATTAAAGGAGATTAGAGAAGATAAACCGAAGCGAGCGGGCATGTATGTAAAGGTGTATGTATGGAAAACGGCATACGGACAAACCATTTTCTCGAAGAAGATAGGGAAAAAAACGTTAAATATGGAACAGACCATACCGCATACGGTAGAGAAAAAACATAGTCCAGAAATCCAGTTTACGGTACAAAAGCTAAAGGATATTAAAAAACTTTTGATTAAGGTGTCCGATGCTGCTGATTTTGTTGAAATTTTATCGGAGATTGTGCAAATGAAAATAGATGATGATATTTCAAAAGAAAAAATTGATGAGATGAAAGTAAAGTGGAAACCATATAAGATTACAAAGAAGCAGATTGTAAGTATATACGAGCTGTTGTGATTTCTCTTAAAGAATTAATGTAATAGTGTGATTGTGTGGATTTATCCCCACCTTCTATGTGGTATATAAAGTGGGGGATAACGGTTGCACCTTGGTTGCAAAAATCCTCAAAAAACCAAATAATCCATGGAATAATTGAAATTACTGCACAACATATAGTACCAAAAGAAAATCTGTCTCACTAAATACAGTACTCATTATAGAGTTCGAATAGGGACGCTATCACAGGGCACACCCCATTATCCTGTAAAAGGCAAAAATGATTATCCTATCAGCAACAGAGAGTAATACCGCAGCGTAGCTCTGTTGCTGTTCTTTTTTGTCATTTATGCCCCGGTCACACAGGATTCTGACTCAGATAAAATGAGGCGTAAATAAGCAACGTGATATCGGAAAAAGCTGTAAAAATCCACGTGGAATTTTACAGCTTGAATATTCCGGATGGTTTTATATCAGCTGTCCGGTGATATGGAAATCACTTTTTATATCCGCTTTTTGTGCATACCGAATCATAATTTCTGTTGAAACATTGGTAAAGACTGCTACGCACCGCAGATGCGGCAAGGTCTTGACCAATATCCCAACAGAAATGGATAAGTCATCAAGCACAAAAGAGGCGATTTCCGAGTACCGGAACTCTGATTTCCAATTTTCCGGAAGTGCGATTTCATCGCGCAAGAATATTCAACAGCTTTCTGTATAGAATAGAAGTAGACGAAACATCACTGCGTGAGGGTGCTGCGAAACTACAGGGCATGGGTAACACTGCGAAACGTTGATATTTCCTGGTGTTGCAGGGTGTGAGGGATGCTTTGGATGATGCTGCGAAAGTGACATTGCGATAGTGCTGCTGTGTAAGAGGATACTGTTATATGGGACGCGATAGAAGTTGGGTTGTCAGGATTACCACTGCGGAATGTGCTGTGGAATTGCGCTGCAGTGCCGGAGGGTTTTGCAGTGTGGCTTTGCTGTGGGATGTGAGGATAGTGAGGATACTGGATTTTGCCCTTTGAGGATAATGTGGTGTGCCCCGGAACATAGTATATTTTCAATATGCCGTTTTTGGGAAAAGCGGCAACTGCCCGCAAACCCAGTAAAAATCAAGGGTTACAGCGATTTTATGATTTTTCCCCAAAATAAAAAATTTCCCATAAATCTTGTTTTTGGGAACATTTTTGGGAAATCGGCGGGGGCGGTGTCTCCCTTCCCCAGCGGGGAGGAATGGCGAAAATAAATATTCATTTACAGAAATTGGGAAATTGGTTTTTTACTCAAATCTATTTCCTGATTTTTTTTAATAGCATAAAAATAGATTTTCTAAAAATCCTAATTTCCCAATACTTCGTCTTTATTTCTTCCAGCATTTTTATATATTTTCTAACTGTACCTCTGTTTAGTCCGGTTATCCGTGCAAGCTCCGACTGGTTGATTTTGTGCTTCTCGTAAAGTGGATAACTTTTCATGAAACGCTGGGGGATATCGGCAACGGTCGTGTGGAGACGTCCGATGACTTTCCCCTTGGCGGCGGCATTTCGCATTCCTGAGGTGACACGTTCGGAAATCATGTTGCGTTCCAGTTCGCAAATACGCCCATCATCTTGACCATGCCTTCAACCATCGGATCTAAGGTATCACCTGTACAGTCCACCTCAAAGGTGCCAAGGATGAGTTTTAAATGTTTCTCCTTGGCAATGTCGATAATCTCAATCAAGTCCTTTGTAGAGGAAAATCGAATTATCAAGAAGCAGAATGCAATATTGAAAAAGTTGCAGGAAGTGTTTGGACAGGTTGGAATTTTATTAAAGCAATAGAAGGATCGATTGAATGACATTAGAAGAAATCAGAGAAGTTATTCCGCTGATGGAGAATATGATAAACCAGATCGAGGAACAACAGGAACTTATAAAGGGGACGTTTTTGCGTTCCCTTTTAATATTCTACCTTCGAGGGGTGTGTTTTTTCTCTAAAATAGAGTATGATCAATAAAAAAGGAGGTAGATGTGTTGATTGTCAAGTAAAATTGACCCACTTTTACGTTTAATTTTGACCCACCTGAATTCAGAAATCACCTGATTTTC
>NZ_JBDPGY010000036.1:0-19836 GCF_039841815.1 Ruminococcus sp. 1001136sp1
GTTTCTGCATTTATCATCTCCATTTATTGTGGATAACTGCTCTCATATTTCAAATTTGAGTTTCGCAATTACCTATTTCAGTACATTTACTGAATTGCTATTTTCCCGACTTCCCGGCTTGCCATATAGCTGAGAAATTTATGAAATGTTCCTGTTTTTTAAATCCTGCAAATACTACTGATGAGCGTGTAAATTTTCATTCTACAATGTAAAAACTCTTTGTTGACGGATATATTTGGATAAGGATATAATCTGTATCAGAGAATTTACAGGGAGATAAACAAGTATGAGTCAGGATATGATTAATAACCGTTTTTTGGAAGAGTCGGTATTTGCTATTGCCGATGGATACTGCGTGATCAATCTCACAAAGAATATTGTACGTGGTTCCATGTATCAGGTAGTTAATGGAAAAAAATATAATCTGAATGAACAATTAGGTTTGCCGGAAAATTCAAGCTTACAGAGTCTGGTGGATGCATGGGCATTGACCATACCTGAAGAAGGTCTTCAAGATTTTCTGCACGAGTTTGACAGAGAACGACTGTTAAAGCGTTTTGAAAATGGTGAACGGCATATATCATTCCGATATTGGACCAGGACTGCTACTTTTGAGCCCATGCTTGCAGAAGATCACATGGCCCTGTACCGGGAAGAAGAAACCGGAGATATCATTGCAGTCAATTATGTTCTTGACCGTACAGAACATTATCGCTTAGAGGAAAAAGAGAGGGCACTGGAAAAATCAAACAGAGAGTATGCGAAGCTTCTGGAAGAAGAGAAAAAGCATACGGCTATGATCGAGGAATTAACGAAGAAACTGCAAAGTCAGCTGGAGTTATTTACCGTATCCATCCCTGGCGGTGTCAAAATCAGTAATGATGACCCGGAATATTCTTTTAAATATGTTTCAGAACAATTTGCAAATATGCTCGGTTACGCAACACCGAAGGAACTGATGGACGCTTCTGGCGGTAATATTATCGGTCTTGCTCATCCAGATGACGTAAAGGTCGGACTTGCAGATGCATTAAATCAATATACGCATTCCGATCATTATGCTACTATTTACCGGATACGCTGTAAGGACGGCACATACAAATACATCGAAGATCGTGGACAGAAAGTAATAAAGGAAGACGGAACCATTGAACATTGGAATCTCATGCTGGATAAAAATGACTTCATGCACAAATCAATTGCATTGGAAAGTGAAAAGAAAGCAAATAAAAGCAAGTCTGACTTTCTCTCCAGGATGTCTCATGATATGAGAACCCCACTGAATGGCATTATCGGATTGCTGAAGATTGCTGAGAAGCATTTTGATGACAGTGAATTGGTTCTGGAAAATTTCGGAAAAATGCAGGTAGCCGCAGATTATCTATTGTCACTTATTAATGATATTCTTCAGATGAGCAAAATCGAAGATGGAAATGTACCGCTAACGCAGGAAATCATTAACTTTGATGAATTAAGTCAGGATGTTCTGACTATCATAGAACAGCGGGCAAAAGACAGAGGAATTCAAATGCAGTTCCGTTCAAAAAAAGAAGGGCTTCGATATCCTTTTATTTATGGAAGTCCGGTGCATATGAGACAGATTTTTCTTAATATTTATGGAAACTGTATTAAGTATAACCGGATTGGCGGCAAGATAATAACGGTGTTGGATTATACAGAAGTAGTGGATGGAATTACGACATATGAATGGACGATCACAGATACAGGCATTGGCATGAGTAAGGAATATCTGAAGCATATATTTGAGCCGTTTTCGCAGGAAAGGAATGATTCTGGAAGTACACAACAGGGAATTGGACTGGGAATGTCGATTGTAAAAGGCCTGATTGAAAAAATGGGCGGAACAATTAAAATAAAAAGCGAAGAAGGAATCGGATCAACTTTTATTATCAGAATTCCGTTTAAACTTGCTTCCGCACCAGATACAGTAAAGAAAACAGCAGCACAGATGGATATTAGTGGATTAAACTTATTGCTGGTGGAGGATAATGAACTGAACGCAGAAATTGCGAAAACTCTGTTGTCTGATGAAGGTGCAAATCTGACAGTTGCAGAAGATGGACTGCAGGCGGTCAGGATGTTTCAGGAGAAACCGGAAGGTTATTTTGACGCAATTCTGATGGATATCATGATGCCTGTAATGGATGGGCTTACTGCGACAAAAACAATCCGGTCACTGAAACATCCTGATGCTGAGACAATTCCAATCATTGCCATGACAGCAAATGCTTTTCAGGAGGACGCTGAAAAATGTATTGCTGCTGGAATGAATGCACATCTGGCAAAACCTTTGGATATTGAGAAAGTAAAGATGACCATTTATAAATATATATAAGAAAAGTCAGCAAGGAGGTATTGACGCATGTTTAGAGAAATATATAATTTGCACAGCACTCTTATTGCGTCCAATGATAACATCTCCATGCCTGTTGATAAGATAATGATATGAGCAAAAACGTCTTTTCATCTGTTTGAGGAAAGACGTTTTTTATATGAAAATGTTTTGGAAGAGGAGTGACCGAAAATGAGTTTAAATTGATATGGCTGAAATAAATATATGACATGTCAAAAAAGAAAAAATATTATGGACGTTAATTTCGAGTATTATAAGATCTTTTATTATGTGGCAAAATACCACAACTTTACCAAGGCGGCCCAGACGTTAAACAACAGCCAGCCGAATATTACCCGGGCCATGAATTGTCTGGAACAACAGCTGAATACCACTTTATTTATCCGTACCAACCGCGGCGTACAGCTCACTCCGGAAGGAGAACGGCTTTATACCCATGTGCTAAGTGCAATGGAGCAGTTTCAGGCAGCAGAAGAGGAGCTGGCAGACAGCTCCGGATTATCCCATGGAAGTGTAGCCATCGGTGCCAGTGAAACTGCCCTCAATATTTTCCTGCTGGATAAATTAAAAAGTTTTCACATGACTTATCCGGGAATCCGGCTGAAGCTTTACAACCATTCCACACCGGAAGCCAGGAACTTTCCCTTCGGGAGGTAAAGAACTATCCGATGATTTCTCTTGGGCGGGAAACTATGACCTATAAATTTTACAACAGCGTATTTTTATCTCATGGCCTGGATCTTTCCCCGGATACGGAAGCTGCCACTGCGGATCAGATCCTGCCTCTGGTAAAATGCGAGCTCGGGCTTGCCTTTTTGCCCCAGCCGATGGCTGCACCTTCCCTTTTGAAAAAAGAGATCGTACAGATCCCATTAAAAGATGAAATTCCGGAGCGCCAGATCTGCCTGGTGTATGACAGCCAGCATCCTATAGGGGCTGCGGCAAGAGAATTAAAAAATACAATTCTGTTGATTACATAAAAGAAGCGAAAGAACTTGGTTTATTAAACGCGGCACCTATCCAAACACAAGTCAATTGATGAGTCGGGAACATTTTCCCAGCATTTCTGATGCTATTTTAATTCATTTGACACCTTTTCGCTAATTGTATGATAGATTTCCTTTGTCGCTGAATCATTTTCACCATTTACGACCAATATTTTTCCATCTATACTCATGACTACATATGAATGACAGGATGAATGGGTATACCTGATATAATCTCCATAAACATCATTTCTAAAATTTCCCATAGCATATCTAAGATTTCCTAAACCGTTGGTTCTATAATCATTCCGGTTCTGAGATGAATTTTCTTCATATGAGATACTGTCAATCTGCGCATAGTCCACTGTATAATCGCTCCAGCCTTGTGCCTCAATGGTAAAATCTTTATCCTCGAAACGAATCTCAATACTTCCCAAAAACAACGTCCATATACCGAATATAATGGTTAAAATGGCTATGATACCTGATACTCCAATTGTTTTTTTGTTATACTGAATTTTTAATTTTTCTCCGGTCGCTATCTTTTTCTTATAAAATAGATAAGAATAGAGAATGCTGATGATTGCGGCTGCCATAATGCTTACGATATACAAAACAAGAGCAGCCATACTTTCCTCAAAAAGACCACAGAGCATACACAGAATACCTGATGCCATCCATAGTTTCCCACTGAATCTATGAGTTGCATTCCAGTTTTCCTCATCCTGCAATGTCCATATAACCCGGATTCCTATCGTATTATTCTGCTTTACCTTTGGCAGATAATTTCCTATAACCATGAATAGTAAGCCTGTTCCATAATACATGAATGCCATGAACAGGTTCTCCATGCCTGCTCCGGTATTTACCAATCTGGCAATGCCATTATAGAGCAATGTAATAACAGGTATCATCCATATAGTCATTCCTATAACTTTTGGACTCTGTTGTCGGCTTCTGTTATCATAAAATATGATTGCTACAAATATACAGTGCGTTACTACAAAAAATACATTTATCCATTTACCGTGTGTACTCGTAAAACCCACCAGGACTCCTGCAAGAATTACCAGTATAGAGCTAATTAATGAACCTCTATATTTTTTTATCATTTCCTTCATCGTTCGATGCTCCTTTCAAATCTGTGATCCACAACATGACATCTTCCAATACGGAAGTGTTTAATTCATAATAAATAAACTTTCCTTCTCTTTGGTTTCGGATCAAATCAGCTTCCTTCAATATTGCCAGATGTCTTGATATGGATGCTCCCGTCACTGAAAAATGTTCGCATATTTCTCCGGCTGAAAGCCGCCCATTTTTCAATAAGTTCAAAATCTCACGTCGTATTGGATCAGCCAGTGCTTTTAATGTATCCTGTATACCCAATAATTCATCACATCCCTTCATTTAACATTTAACCTAATTGTTAAACGTATTATAATGCAAGGAATATTATGTGTCAAGAACCAGTTGCTTCAAAATATGGTTGACATTTATATTCTACAGATGTAGAATATAAACAGTTTCTACAAAAGTAGAAAATAATAAACAGGGAGAATGCACTATGAAGACAGGAACAGTAAAGTTAATGACACTTATCACTACGGCGGTAATGGGGACCTTTTCAGCAGGAACGGTTCTGGCTGCAGAAAATAATGACTTTTATACACAGCCACCAGCAGATTCCGACTGGGAAAAGGCAGATACGGAAGGTACTTATGCCAGCTACACGAATGGAAGTGATTATGTAAACATTTACAAATATTCACTTGATGATGTCAATATAGCAATTGCAAAATGCAATGATACGTATGAAGCCTGCTATCAGACAGTTTATTCAGAGGGGAACAGTTTATATATGACGGTGGGATATGCAAAAGATGCAGATGATATCGGTGATGTCAGAAAATTCGTAGAATATATTTCCTATCCAGGAAATCCCTCCCTTACCAGACAGGCAGATGAAGATTCAACAGAGAATTCTGATCAGGAGGATACCGATACTTCCAATCCGGGAGGTAAGGGAGATTCAGATTCTTCCGATACAGAAGTGAATGCTTCCGCAGATAACAGTGATGGTTCAGATATTATTTCCACCTCACCACTGACATTAGTTGACAGTGATGGAAATACAATTGAGATCAATTACATTCTTCACAAAGATTATTCTTGCGAATACCGTGGAGATGATGGAATGAAATATACTGATAATGGGAATGAAACTTATACCGATGAAAATGGAAACACGTACTCAGCCCTGAATGATGAAACCCATTATCTTGGTACCACTCTGGAACAGCATGACCTTGAGGATTCGGACGGTAATACAGTAACCATTACACAGACTACAAATGGTAATTATTATTTCCGCGATGAAAATGGTACCGGATTCTCAGACAACGGAGATGGAACCTGGACAGATGAGAATGGAAACAGCTATACAGAAATAGACTGATATGGTATAATAAAATCATTCCTACATTTGTAGAAAGAGGGAGAATGAGAGCGTGAAAAAAACATATCAGAGACTTCCAGAATCAGAACTGGATATTATGCTTGTTCTTTGGAATAATACACCTCCGATGAACAGAATGGAAATTGAAAAAGTGATCAATACGAAAAAAAGCCTTGCTCCGACAACGATCCTGTCGCTGTTGGCCAGGCTGGAAGCCAAAAATTTTGTGGAAGTGACCAAACAGGGTAAAATGAATCTGTATACACCTTTGGTTTCACAGTCGGATTATCAGGCACATGAAAGCCAGAGTGTCCTTGAGAAGCTTTATGGGAACTCTTTGAAAAAATTTGTAACGTCCTTGTATCAGGGGAAAAAGGTAAGCTCTGAAGAAATTCAGGAGCTCAGTGACTTCCTTAAAGAACTAGAGGACAGGGAGAAATAGCGAACTATGGAAGTATTTGTTTTGCATATTTTGAAACTGAATATTATTGCAGCAGTTGTAATTTTGCTGGTCAAAGTGCTTGCAGCTTTGCTAAAGGGTAAAGTCTCAGCCAGATGGAAATATGTTATCTGGCTGATCGTGGCAGTCAGCCTGACAGTTCCATTACAGCTACCGGCAGACCTGTCAGTTGTGACTTTTAATGTGCCGCAATACCGCACATATGACAGACAGAATCTGAATCCAAATGGCAGTATGGTCGGAACAGAAAATCAGGGAAACAGACTACAGAATTTAGAAAATATGCAGTCGTTAAACAAAAACACACAGAATTCCTCTGAAATTTTTTCGCAGAAAGTGCCTGTCATGCGTGATTCAGGCAGATGGATGGGAATTGCAGCAGTGATTTTTACAGCCGTCTGGTTGGTTGTGGCAATCCTCAAACTTGCAGGAGAATTTCTGGCATATTACCTTTCTATGAAGGAACTGGAACGGATGAGTCTGTTAGTAAGTGATCCGGTGAGTATTCAGATGTACAGAGAGGTGTGTCAGAAAAAGCATGTACGCAGAATACCGGAACTCAGGCAGAATGCAGGTCTTACTACACCGCTTCTGGCAGGGCTTTTTCATACGAAACTGTATCTGCCTGCGACCGGGTATTCTGCCGAAGAAAGAAAACTTGTTTTTTACCATGAACTGACGCATTACAATCATCGGGATCTCTGGTATAAGATGTTTTTACGGATCTGTGCATCGATATACTGGTTTAATCCATTTCTTCTTCTGATGCTGAAAGAAGCAGATAAAGATATTGAGAATCTGTGTGATACAGATGTTATCCATCGGGTAAGCCTGGAAGAAAACAGGCTTTACAGACAACTGCTTCTTCGAACAGTCGCAATGGACAATCAGGTACCATATGTGAGCGCAAGCCTTAATGACAGTGGAATGGTATTTAAAGACAGGATCCTGTATATGCTCAATATCCGGAAATTTAGACGGGGACTGTTGCCGGGAATTCTGATGGCCGTTCTGCTTGTCGGAGGGAATCTGGCATTCAGTGTGTCCGCAGAGGCACCGGAAGAAACTGGAAAAACAGAGCAGGCAGAAGCTCATAATGAAAAAGAGACAGATCAGGTGAAGAATAATGTGCCGGATTATGCACCTTTTTCCGAAACGGTAAATAAGCAGGAAAGCGACGACGTGCAGAACCCTGGCGCAGATCTGTCACAAAATGAAGAAACGTCAACAGAAAGTGTGGATGCGGAAAATTCTTCTGCAGCTGATACAGAAAATGAAAGCCAGGAGAATGGATCAACAGCTTCCGAAAGCAGTTCTGATGGTACCGGAAATGTATCACATAATGAAAATCTTCCGGCAGGCGTGCCATATACCAGTGGATTCAGTACTGCGTCCGGTGTGGCATCAATTGTAGCAGCAGGTGAAGGAGATGAAGAATCCAGAGTCCTTTACGATAACGGAGACGGAACCTATTCCGACTATTATGGATTCCAATACAGTTATCAGGGAGATGGGAGCTGGGCAGATGCCAATGGAAATTCCTACCGTACCTGGAATGATGAAGACTATAATTTCGGAACACAGCTGGAAAAACATGAACTCAAGGGCAGCAGTGGCACCGTTAATGTAAAAGAGACTACAAACGGAGATTATTATTACTGTGATTCAGAAGGTGTAGGATACACAGATAATGGTGACGGAACCTGGACCGATGAGAACGGAAATCTTTATGAAGAGTAAATGAAAAGAAACGTTTTCCGGAAGCAAATAAGAGACTGGAAAACGTTTCTTTTCTTGTAAAATGTTATATGAGATATAAAAGCTATTTGGAAATATAATTATTTGATAAGAAAGACATTTTTATTTTACAACAAACAGATATTTTTATGATAAAATATCGGAAAGAAATTTTGGACTGTAACAAAAGTCGTTGCAGTGTCTAAACTACATCAAATGGATACGGAGGAAGAAATGTGCGGGATCTGTGGATTTACAGGTTACAGACAGGATCAGAAGACAGTAATTGAAAGGATGATGAAAGCCATTGAGCATAGAGGCCCGGACAGTGAGGGCTCCTTTTGCAGGGAGAAGATTACGCTGGGCTTTCGAAGACTTAGTATTATTGATTTAGAAGATGGGCAGCAGCCTATGGAAAGTGCGGATGGAAATCTGCATATTGTTTTTAATGGAGAAATCTATGATTATAAAGAACTGCGGGCAGAACTTGAGACTTTCGGCATTTCTTTTTGCACCCATTCCGATACGGAAGTTCTGGTAAATACCCTTCAGCAGTATGGGGAGAAGGCACTGGATAAACTCAGGGGAATGTTTGGGTTTGCAGTATGGAATGAAAAAGAGCAGACTTTGATGCTTGCAAGGGATTTCTTTGGAATTAAGCCTGTGTACTATGCCGAAATAGATGGGCACTTTGTATTTGCTTCTGAAATTAAGAGTATCCTTGCATTTCCCGGCTATGAAAGGAAAGTAAATCAGAAGGCCCTGGAGCAGTATTTGTCATTTCAATATTCTCCTCTGGAAGAGACCTTCTTTAAGGGAATTTATAAACTGATGCCTGGACATATGCTTTTATATAAAAACGGAAGCTATGAAATAAAGACTTATTTCAAACCAAAGCTTACACCAGGTCAGTGGAACCATAAGACGAATATGGCGCAGCTGCGGAGCCAGCTTTCCGAGATTTTAAAGGATTCAGTGAAGCATCATATGTTAAGTGATGTGGAAGTCGGCGCATTTTTATCAGGTGGAGTGGATTCCGGTTATCTGGCTTCTTCCTCCGGTGCAGATCAGGCATTTACAGTGGGATTTGATGAGGGAGACCGATATAGTGAAGTAAACAAAGCTGCCAAAGTGGCAGAAAAAGCAGGTTTGAAACACCATGTGAAAATCATATCCAAGCAGGAATTCTGGGATGCCCTTCCAGATGTGATGTATCATATGGATGAACCCCTTGGGGATGCCTCTGCAGTTGCACTTTATTTTCTTTCCAAAGAGGCCGCAGGGCATGTCAAGGTAGTCCTTTCCGGGGAAGGCGCAGATGAACTTTTCGGTGGATATAATATTTACAGAGAACCGGAAGCATTAAAGAAAGTTGCCTGGATTCCATTCAGGCTTAGACGTGCTGTTAGAAAACTGGCCGCAAAGCTGCCAGATGTGAAAGGTCGGGATTTTCTTATCCGCGCGGGAATGAAAGTGGAAGAACGTTTCATTGGAAATGCGTATATCTACCGTGAAAAAGAGAAAGCGCAGATTTTGAAAAATAAAGTAACAGGACCTTCCACGCAGGAATATTTAAGACCATTTTATGAAGAGCTTGAGGCAGAAAACAGAGGCGGACTTCAAGACATGGAAAAAATGCAGTCTGTAGATTTGAACTACTGGCTTCCTGGCGATATTTTGCAGAAAGCAGATAAAATGAGTATGGCACATTCCCTGGAAGTCAGGGTACCATTTCTGGATAAAGAAGTTTTTGACTTTGCAGCAAAGCTTCCGAAAGAAACTAAGATTGCAGCAGGTACAACCAAATATATTTTCCGTAAAGCTGTTTCAAAATTTCTTCCACAGGAAACCGATGAACGTAAGAAACTTGGTTTTCCCATTCCAATCCGTGTGTGGCTGCGGCAGGATGACTGGTATCAGATGGTAACGGATTTATTTACCTCAAAAGCGGCAGAAGAATTTTTTCGTACAGAGGAACTGCTTCAGCTTCTGAAGGACCATAAAGATAAAAAGGCAGATAACAGTCGTAAAATCTGGACAGTTTTAACATTCCTTATCTGGTATGATATATTTTTTGCTACATGTTCGAAGTGAGAGAGTTGGTTATGAGACGGTAATAATAAAATAACTAAATGGATATTCACAAAGAAAAAATGGAAGATAGGTATTAAGCTTTCGTATAGGAAGCTGCATGTCAATCCATGGTTTATGAAGAGCAGACTTCATCATAACTATTTGAATAATTTATCGAAAGAAGGAAAAAATGAAATTATACCACTACCGTTCAATAAGCAGTGCGTTATTAGAAATTGAAAATGGCACTTTTCATTTTGCATCGAAAGAAGAGTTAAATGATCCGTTGGAAGGGTTTGTACGTGTTTTCTGGCAGGGAGATAAGATGGCCTGGGAGGGATTGTTCAGACATTATATATATAGCGTAGCGCGTGCACTGGAACTCTATATTCTGAAAGCCGATGATGAAACGTTATATCATAGTACTTTGGTTGCAAATGTTCATTGCTATAAAAATAACTTTTTTGAGAAAATTTTATTGAAATTAGGAGAAGAGTTCATAACGGATACAGATGTACAAAATCTGGCAGGAGTTTATGGTGACAATTGTTTGAAAGTATCAGAAAAGGAACTTCAATATATTCTTTTTTATATTCATAATAATGCACTAATTAGGTGTCTGGAAGAATTTAAGAAAAATAAATTTGTACCTGCAGAAGAAGCTGAGAAACAGATTAAACTTGGAGCTGTGATTACCAGACTTAACAGTACCATCCGGAGAACAAAAAAGTATCTGGATGGAAGCATCCCATGCCTGGAGGAATTGGAAGAAACGCGACTTCCATACTTTGAGAAAAATGCGGACAAACGTGAAAACCGCTGGAGCCAGATCATTAGTGGAAGTGATCTGATTGATACCATCTAAAAAGCAGACAGCCCGATATTTTCGGGCTGTCTGTCATTGGATTAAGGAAAGATATGAGGCAGGAAATACAGTCATTTTTTGCAGCATATCTTTTTTGGTATCATTTTGTCTATATTTTAAAGAATCCTGTTCATGTACAGGGGTTCATCAGTTGGTTATACTAATAAAAAGCGGATGTGATAGTTTATGCAGAAGAAAATCCGGCCGAATACCGGAATTCTCTTCTGGCATTAGCGGCAAACTTTATAATAGTTTGCGTAGAAATTCATCACATATAAGATATAAGCTTTTAAATTTTTCATTTCGTTCACCTCTTTTCTTAACTTACAAGTGCATTATAGATCACCTGAAAGCGGATTACGTGCCAAATGAAAAGAAAAAACAGACAAAATTTGCAGAGGAGAGAAATTATGTTTCCGGTTTATGAAGAGAAAAAAGAAAACCTGCATTTACATTCCCGCATTGCCAGACATGAATCCCCTCATCTGCACAATTCAGTTGAATTCATCTATCTTACAGAAGGATGCTTGGAGCTTGGAATGGGCCAGGAACTCTTTCACATGGAGGAAGGTGATTTTGCAGTCCTTTTTCCAGAAGTGATCCATCACTGCCAGGTCTTTTCAGGAGAGAATAATAAGGCATGCTATCTGTGGGCGCAGCCCATACTTTGCGGACAATTTGCTTCTGTTATGCAGAAATACTGTCCGAAAAATCCTGTAATTAAAAAGCCGCAGGTCCACCGGGATATTGTAAATGCAATTCGGTGCCTGAAGCTCGATAAAAAGGAGCAAAATCCTAACCTTGTTGTGGAACAGGCTTATGTGCAGATCCTTTTGGCCAGAAGTATCCCGGCATTTAACTTACAGGAAAAGAGCAGTGTGGAGAGCAATGATATCATTTATCAGACGGTCTCCTATATTGCAAAACATTTTAAAGAAGAAATGTCCCTGGAAAAGATGGCAAGAGATATGGGAGTAAGTAAATTTACACTTTCGCGTGTCTTTTCCGGAACTTTTCATAGAAATTTTAACCAATATTTAAATGAACAGAGATTAAACTATGTCTGTGTTCATTTAGAGTGTACTGACAAAAGCATTACGGACATTTCCATGGATGCAGGATTTGAAAGTCAGCGGACTTTTAACCGGGTTTTCAGGGAACGCTACAAAATGACACCAAGAGAATACCGGAATCTGTACAGAGAAAAGTTTGTTCTGCAAAATGAAATCATATAGAAAAGAGAGGATAAAAATATGCTGAGTGAGAGTATTGCAAAACTGGTACAGTATGGAGTCGAGACGGGACTGATACCGGAATGTGAGAGAAATTACACAACAAATCTTCTGCTGGATGTATTTTACAAGGATGATTACACTGCACCGGAACAGGAATTTCAGAACATTGAGCAGCTTGTAGGCGGTTCTATTTTAAGCCATGACCATTTCCAGGGAGGACATTATACCTTCGCAATGGCTAAGGCACCGATTGAAAAGCATGTGACCATTCCTGGATTTGAGGATGTGGAAGCGGGAATTGTAAAGTGGCCGTTATCAGTGCTCCGTATCCGTCATAAAAATCCAGAACGGTTGATTGACCTTGCAACACATGTGCTGCAGGCATGGAGAGGCTATACAGATGAAGCAGTCTTTGTATTTGCCAATACGGACGGAGAACCACATAATACCATAACCCCAATTGCCCGTAAAGTGGAAGATGTATACGAGCTGGATCTGACACTTCGCAATAATATTACGACGAAAGAACATCCACTTGGTGTATATCATCCACATGCACAGTACCATCATATTAAAAAGGAAAATATCGGGCTGATCGAGGTAATGGGGCTTGCAGTTCTTCCGGCCCGATTAAAAGAAGAGTTGGAGCTTTTAGAGGAATACATTTTATCTGGAAAAGATATTTCTTCAAATGAAAAAATAGCAAAGCATGAGGACTGGGTGAAAGAATTGCTGGAAAAATATCCGGATATTAATGCAGAGAACATTCAAGCAATTCTTCAAAAAGAAGTAGGACTGGTATTTGTACATGTGTTGGAAGATGCCGGAGTTTATAAATGCACACCAAAAGGAAGAGAAGATTTTATGCGTTTTGTGGACAGTTTATAAGACGTGCTTTGACCGTGGTTATAATGAATGCTGTAGTATGAAGTACAAAACTACAGAACAAGAAAATATTTTTATAACAGCAGTTGCAGCCGGTATCTCATGGTATATAAAATGAGAATATCGGCTGCTTTTCATTATTTATTTTTACCCCCCAAAAGGTAATCTACCGAAAACCAAAACTTTAATTTGAATCTCAACTGAAAAAAATTGAATTTTTCTGTTACCATCCACTATTTTTTACGATATATAATATGAATGGAAATATTTTTATTCAAAAAGGCGCCTTATCTGTTGCTGGTCAGATTATGGACAGTGACTTTTATCTTAAAGAAACCCGGAGGACAACCTGTAAATGAATGATGATGAAATTATAAATCTGTTTTTAAAAAGAGATGAGAATGGAATTATAGAATTGAGTACTAAGTATCATCCCTATTGCTACAAGATTGCCTGGAATTTATTAGCGAATAGAGAAGATGCCGAGGAATGTCTGAATGATACCTGGTTTTCAGTATGGTCACAGATTCCTCCTACGCATCCTCCTGTATTGGCACACTTTTGCGGTCGGATTACAAGAAATCTTAGTATTGACCGTTTAAGAAAAAAGTTTGCAGGCAAGCGCCCGGATGTTCATATGGCAGATGTTATGGATGAAATGGAGCAGCTAAATGTAACTTATACAGTGGAAGAACAGCTGGCAGAAAAAGAACTGATGGAAACCATAAATCGTTTTTTGGAAGAGATGTCTCCAAAGGACAGAAATATTTTTGTACGAAGATACTGGTTTTTGGATCCTGTTTCTGCAATATCCAAAAGTCATCATATGTCAGTGGGAAGTGTGAAAATGAATTTATACAGAAACCGAAAAAAGCTGTTGAAACTGTTGGAAAAAGAAGGAGGACGCATATGAAAAAGTTTGATTTTTCAAAAGAATTTGGTAATATTGATCCGAAATATATAGAGGAAGCAGAGCGGGAATGGAGTGAAAAAAAGGAAAACCGGAGGCCAAAAGGGTGGAGCAAAGCAGCAGCTGCCTGTGTGATCGTCACCTTGGGTTCTGTTATCTTTTCTAATCCGCATATCCAGGCTTCAATAAAAAATATTACATTGTCCATAGGAGAAACCCTTGGTTTCCCCAAAAGCATTGAATCTTATACGGAAGTGTTGAATACCTCTAAGGAAGACAAAGGAATTACTGTAACATTAAAAGAAGTTGTTCTGGATAATGGGGTTCTGTTAACAAAGGTGCATGCAGAAAAAACATCTTCCGGGCAAAAGGGCACGGATGATGTCCAAGATGCCTGGACCTTTGCCAATACACAGCTTGACATTGATTATCAGAAAACTACAATAAATGGACAGAAAATTGAAGAATACGAAAGCGGACACTATCTGCCGTATTCGGATGAGGATTTACTAAATACCGGACTGGATGAAAATGTCTATGATGCTGTTCTGGAATCCCGCTTTTCCCTTGGTGGGGATCTGGGAGAAAATCCGGAAGTACATTTGGTACTTGGTGCCTATCAAAATGAAAATCTTGGCGAAGATTATTTTGCAGAGTTTGAGTTTGATTTTTCTATTCCCCATGCGGAGCTTATGAAACAGACAGTTCATAAAAAGCTGGAAGATGTTTCTGTTAAAACAGAAGAAGGAACCGTAAAATTAACAGACTTTTCCATGAATAAACTGCAAAGTATAATTACGGCAGAAATTCCGGAAGAACTTGAGGAAAAGCTGTATAATGGTAATGAGATGATGCTTATGGGGACAGACAGTAAAGGAAATCAGGTACAGTATGAACTGCGCAGTAATTCAGCAGATGGTAAATCTCAATGGAGTTTTAAAACCAGTTTCTGGGGCATGTATCAGCTGGATTCTGACGGTCCGGTTCTTTTACTCCCGGATATTGACAGCGATTATCTGGAATTACAGCTTTATACCAGAGAACCTTATATGGCTGCAGCAGACACTGTCTGGGTTGATGACGATTTTGTAGAAATTGGTGAGACTACAGAAGAAGTAGAAGAAGTTCCAGAGGATACTTTGGAGGGAGAAAATCCGTCAGATGCAGAGGAGCCGGTTGAAACTCAAATTATCGGAGGGGCAGATGCTCCCACAGAAGTAAGGCTTCAAGACGATACAGACCAGAAAGAAAATACCGACGCAGCAGATAAAACGGATGAAGATTATGGAACCGAAGAAAGCGCATATGATGGAACTACAGGTGAAATCACTGCAGAATCTGACTGGACACCTGTCGGTGAAAAAATAAGGATTCAGATTAAGTAGAGAAACGTGAATCTGTTTCCCAAAATCCCATGTCAAAGAAGCTTTGCATACCTATTTTTTCGCTGTAAAAGGTAAATTGCTTTTCATTCGGCAGAATTTTTTATATAATCCAGGTGAGAAGCAAAACCGATTGGAAGAACAGGAGCAGAGCAATATGAACATTGGAACGCAGATATTAAAAATACGAAAAGAAAAGGCGCTGACCCAGGAGGAATTTGGAAAAATATTTCATGTTACCAGACAGACTGTGTCTAATTGGGAGAATGAAAAGAGCTATCCGGATCTGCAGATTCTCATAGACATCAAATGCCGTTCTGGAAGTCATGGAGTTTATACCTCCAAGGTCGAAGATCTGCATGAAGATTATCTTCGTCCTCAGGAAAACGGAAGCCATACAGACTGCGATTATGTGTGCGTGAGCAATGATAAAATGACGTTGTCAGCTGCTGGAAAAAAAACGATTGCATTTAATGCTTCTGAATACACTCAGGAGGAACTGACAAATAAAAAGCACGGCTATGAACTTGAAAAATGTGGAAGCACTGTACTTTGTATTGATTATTCCCAGAATGGTATCGGTTCTAACAGCTGTGGACCGGTACTTTCCGAGAAATATCAGTTAAATGAAGAAAAATTCACATTTGATGTGAAACTGGTTCTGCA
This sequence comes from Ruminococcus sp. 1001136sp1, assembly GCF_039841815.1. Taxonomy (NCBI): domain Bacteria; kingdom Bacillati; phylum Bacillota; class Clostridia; order Eubacteriales; family Oscillospiraceae; genus Ruminococcus; species Ruminococcus sp. 1001136sp1. The sequence continues at coordinate 16,032 of NZ_JBDPGY010000036.1, forward strand.
TAATAGATAATTAACAAGATTTAAACATGACAGGCATGTCTCTAAACAGGGATGTGCCTGCTGCTTTTATGCACAATTTTATAGAAAAACAGACGAAATATAATAAAAATCGCATTTTGTGCATGCTTTGTAAAAATTAATTCATATGATTTTTGAATGGCAAGTTTTATAATTGGATAAATAAAGCCTATAAATGTATCAGATTAAAAGAGGGTAGGGAAAATGTATAAAGTATTGTTTATAATGCACTTTTAAAACAGTATCGTGATAATGGTGTAATCTCACAGTATTTGACTGCAATGGTCCATATCTTGCTACCAAGAAGGTTGGTAAGAACACCCCAAAGGCAGAACAGATTGAGCAGGATAATAAACTGCGGATGGACTGGAACAGAGAGGTTGACAGGGCTGTCATAAGTGAGGTTCCCATAGAGGATATTTTACAGATAAAGAGGGAACATATCACAGAGCCAGTAAAGAGATCGATTGAGCGATACGGCAATAAGCCCGAAATGCTCTCGCTTATCCTGAATATGGCAATAGCAGAGCTGGTACTGCTTATCACAAAGGTGCTTGAGGCTATAAAAGGCATTCACAGCAGGCAGCAGTGTGAAAATACTCACGAAGATAAAAACAAAGCCCAAAAGCAGGACAACGGAATACTTACAGCAGATGTGTTACCGCCAGAGCCTGTTATGATACCGGAAGCAGCCGCTTATCCGAAGTTAAAAAAGATAAAGACAGAACTGGACAGCCAGAATGCCATTATCTTTGAAGCTGAGCAACTAAGAGGCAGTCTTGAAATCGAAATGTCAAACTTAAAGGGACTGGCGAAGCTCATCAGAAAAGGCGATTTGCAGAGAAAGATTGACGAAAAGACGGATTATATCAACCGATTAAAGGCAGGACTCTCAAACATGGTTCGTAATAGCGGTTTTGAAAACATGAACGAGTTCCTGCTGACATTCAGAAAATGCAGGAATGCTTATACGGATTATCAGAGACAATACGAAAGCTGGAAGAATGCCTGCAGAAAACCGGATACACCTACGCATAAGGATGAAAAACTGTCGGATAAACTTGCAAGACTACAAAGGGAAGCCGCTGAAAACCAGAACAGTATCAGCAGGCAGACAAATGACAGAGGGGTAAGATAATATGCTCTTTGTTTTATATTCTTTTGACGGAATTACGATAGAATATTGGAACTTAACATGATATAATAATAGAAAATTTTTAGAAAGAAGTGAGAACGATATGAAAATTATCCGAGGTAACTACTCAGTACAGTTGATGTAAACTGTTGGCAGATTGTGCTGAGGTTAAAAGAAACTTGCCAGTAGTCGTTGACTGTACTGCTCTGATGCTTGAAATACAATATGTAAAGGAGTACAGTTATGCGTTATATAAAAGAAATATTAAAGAAAAACAGCATATGGGTATTGGTCTACATTGGACTAGGTATATTTAATTCATTTGTGGCTAATTACAAGGTTGACTATTTCCAAAAGGTTATTGATGGATTGGCTGATAGAACACTTGCATTTGCAGGAGTTGCAACATATGGCTTTATTTTGCTGGTAAATTACGGTATGAATTATCTGGATAATTACCCTGAAAAGAAGTTGGAACATGGTATTTATCTGGATTTTAAGCTTTTGTCACTTAGAAAAATAAGTACAATCGATTATACGGAATATCAGAAAATAGGTATGGGCAAACTTGTTCAAAGGATTGAGAATGGTTCAGCAGCAGGAAGAAATGTATTATTCAATTTCTGGTTGTGTTTGATTCGTGACTTACTTCCTACCATTGGTTTTAGTATATACTTTATTTGGGAAATAGATGAAAAAGTCACTTATGTACTGTTTGTAGGCTATACGGTTATTTTTATAATAACCAACATTCTATTGAAGTTTCTTTATAAAATAAAAGAAAAGATTTTGAATAGTGAAGAACTATTAAATCACTATTTGGTCAGAGGCTATATGGAAATGTTGGTATTTCGTATGAGTAAACAGTTCCCGAGTGAAATAAAGAAGACTTGTAATGCAAAAGAGGATATTGTTTCATCAAAAGTAAAAATGAATATGATTCATGAAGCATTCTTCACAATATTTGCACTACTTGTGGCAATGTTAGATATTGGTATTCTTTTTTATGCATGGAAAACGAAAAACCTTACAGTAGGTTCTGTGGTTGCACTAATTGCACTGATTGAAAATGCTTATACGCCAATTGCCATTTTTAATGTACTTTATGTCCAATATAAATTAGACAAGGCGTCATATAAGAGATTTGAGGAATTTTTAGGCTTAAAAGACGATGTTCAATTAAGAAACGGTAACGCAATAAATACAAATGTTGGAAAAATTGCAATAAGAAATTTATCATTCCAATATGAGGAACGGAAAATTATAGATGGCTTGAGCCTGTCAATACAAAAGGGAGAAAAAATAGCTTTTGTAGGAGAAAGTGGTTCCGGAAAATCGACCTTGATCAGGATATTATTAGGGTTGCTAAAATATAATCAAGGAGAAGTTCGCTTAGGAGACATGGAGTTAAAAGAAATTTGTCTTAATAATCTGTATGATAGAGTTAGTTATCTATCACAGGATGCCCCTGTTTTTGACGGAACAATAAAAGAAAATCTGGTATTTGAGAAACAAGTGTCAGAAGAACAAATGCTGGAGGCATTGAGTGAAGTGCAACTATCTCATTTAGTTGAAAATCTTGCGGAAGGTTTAAATACTGAAATTGGTGAGAAAGGTACTTGTTTATCGGGTGGAGAAAAACAAAGACTTGCATTAGCTCGCTTGTGGTTTGAAGACTCCGAACTTGTCATTTTGGATGAAGCAACATCTGCAATGGATAATTTAACAGAAGAAAATGTAATGAAATCAGTTATGCAAAAAATGAAAGATAAAACTGTCATTGCCATTGCACATAGATTAAATTCCATTGTAGGTTTTGACAGAATTATTCTCTTTAAAGAAGGGAGGATTGTTGGACAAGGTCCTTTTGAAGAACTACTACATACAGATTCTTATTTTATGGACTTGTATAATGCGAATGTGAAATAATTGTTTTTTTAGGTTGAAACTTGTAAAAATACAAAGGGACTGTTGCTCTTGCACTTTTTTAATTGTTAGAGGAGCAGTCCCTTAGTGTACTTAAAGTTCAATAGAGTCTTCTGTGTCTACCCATATCTGCATAGTTCCATCCAGATATAGTTTTGCATATTCAAGAGGTTCATCAATAGCAAGAGCATTTAATGCACACTGAGAGCATGGTGTAGTTTTAATACCATCTTCAGCCTTATCGCAGTCAATACGAAGCATACAACCAGCATGGGTGTAGATGTCTATGCTGTTCCGGTACATATTGTATTCTGCAAATACTGTTCTCATCGTATCCTATCTCCTTGTCATTCAATCAATCATTAGTTACAAAAATCAGAAGCATTTCAATCAGTCCACCATGTCACTTTTATTTTGTGTTATACTGTTTTATATGATTTTCTTGCCCTTGTATTTGCCCTTATCAGAGTTCGTAAACATTGACGGGACGATATAACACAAGGGAAACAATAAGGGAAAGCTCACCTGCGATAAACCCAGTGTTTTCAAGGGCTTGCGGAGAATTTAATAACAAAATATAACAGCTATTAAATCTCTTAAAACAGGTGAAATCTCAATCGGAAGTTGTAGTAAAGGAGCTTACAATGGGGTTTTGGATTTTTATGTTGATTATGGATTTGCTTCTTCCATTTACGATGATTGGTTTTGGAAGATATTTTATGAAAA
>NZ_JBDPGY010000037.1:0-14539 GCF_039841815.1 Ruminococcus sp. 1001136sp1
TGTGGTGACTTAACAATACTACTTGTAGGACTTGGTTTCCACTGCTTTTTATTAAAGTGTAAAGAAAAACTGCGCCATAGCCTTGGCAGGCCATCGCGCAGCGATTTTGTTCAACGTGAAGTTATAAACATCTTTGCAAATATATCATATCTATCAACTGTACACCGCCCTCATAAATTGGGTGGTCATAATTGTCAGTAAAGAAATTGGGAATCTTGTGAGAACGAACAAATCCACATTTTTCGTAAAATGGTATCGTCAATGGACTGTCACCTGTTCCAACTTGCAAAACAGAATATTCATCTGCATATTTACTGGCAAGAAAATCAATTAGTGCTTTGCCATAGCCCTTTCCCTGATTTTCCGGATCGACTGCGATATTCTTGATTTCAAGTATTCCATTACCTTCATCGGTAACAACACATTCTGCTTTTTCATCATTGTCTTCAAGCACATACATAGTACCTTTTTCAAGATAGCGCTCAACCATGCTCTCTTGTTCATCAGCTAATAACAATAATGATATAAATTTCTTTTTATTTTCGTTCACTTCTCGGATTTTCATATCCATCACTCCGTCAAACGTGAATTTCTCGATGGAATTACTGACCTACTTGAAAAAGCTCTACACTATATTGGGCAGGCTTATCCTTGTCAAAATAAACATTCGCATACAAATCTTCCTTCCGCTGAAATGGTGTCAAAACATAATAATTGCTTACCGCTTTGTATTCCTTGCCCTCATACATAAATCCACAGACAACTCTGCAACTGGTATAATTTCCAACTCTAATCCATACTGCCGGAATTATATCCTTGATTTCGGTATCTATGCAAACACCCAAGTACTTCATTTTTTTCAATTTTTTCTTATCGTATGCCAGCTTACTCATTGAAACAAAAAACAATACCAGCCATACAGAAGCATTGATTAACATGGTTTTCAGAATAGTCGAACTATAAAAACTCCCAACAAGGCCAATAACTAATTCAACCACTGCTACAAGCAAGGTAACATTGGCACATATGTAGAATAAATATTTTACAGGCTTAAGATTGGCGAGCTGTTTTTCCTTAAAAAGATTAGAAATATTTTCTTCTGCCTTTCCTTTATATTCTTCCGCTGATATACGTTCTCCTGAAAAGAGCTCATTCAAACTAATTCCTAAAGCAGTGCACAAAGGCTGTAAAAGCGATACATCTGGCATCCCTTTTCCATTTTCCCATTTGGAAACAGCCTGATTAGTAATATCTAATAATTCAGCAAGCTGCATTTGTGTGAGTTTTTTTTCTTTTCTACACTGTGCAATAAATGCACCTATTTTTTTCTGATCCATAAAACGACTCTCCTTTTCTATCCTTTGACCACAGCATATCAAAAAGAAGTTATTTAGAACATACAAAGCGTTGATGAGAGTATCAACGCTTTGTTGAATTGAATAAATACCGATTTACCGAATTTTTCCTTCACATCTAATCCACTGCCTGCAACTACCCCAAATGGTCGAGTTGCCAGATTGGTTGTCATCCTTTTCCGTTTTTCAAAAATCAGCCCGAAATCCCTGACATCTAATCCACTGTCTCAAATCGCGACATCTAATCCGAGGTTACAACCTGACACACATTTTGCAGTAGATATGTTTCCATATAAGAAAACCGAGCTTTTCGCAAGGCTCCTCTGATGATGCTCACCTCGCAAAAAGCCCGGAAATACGCCGCTTTCTGGCACTTATTTATCTTTTCTTGACATCAATACTACCGTCTCAACGTGCACCGTCTCACAAAACTGATCCACGCTGCAGCTGCGCTGAACCTCATAACCAGCTGCCAGAAATGCTGGTAAATCTCTTGCAAGACTTGTTGGTTTGCAGGAGATATAGACGATGTTCTCTACTCCATATGCCAGGATCTTCGGCAGCGCTTTGGGGTGGATTCCATCGCGAGGGGGATCCAGAATGATCATATCTGGTTTTTCAGTAAGATCGTCCAGGACTTTCAGGACGTCACCTGCGATGAAACGGCAATTGGTGAGACCATTTAAGGCGGCATTTACTTTTGCAGCTTCCACAGCTTCCTCAACAATTTCCACGCCGATAACCTCTTTCGCAACAGAAGCAAGAAGCTGGGCAATAGTTCCAGTACCGCTGTAGAGGTCAAATACTTCTTTATCCTTGGTGTCACCAATGTAATCACGCACAATGGAGTACAATACTTCGGCTGCCAGTGAGTTTGGCTGGAAGAAGGAAAATGTACTAATCTTAAACCGCAGACCCAGCAACGTTTCATAGAAGTAATCCTGTCCATAAAGTAATCTGGTTTCATCGCTCTGCACCACATCAGACAGAGAATCATTGATAATGTGCATAATTCCCACGATTTTTCCCTCCAGCGGAAGAGCCAGAAGCCTTGATACCAGCAGCGCATAGTCGTACTCTGCCTGGCTTGTGGTGATCACATGTACCAGAATTTCACCAGAGGTCACACCGCGGCGCAGAAGCAAGTGGCGCAGATAACCAGTATGCTGCATTTTCTTATAATGCACAGCCCCAAGCTCTGTAAAAAAGTCCAGCACACTGGAAAGGATCGCCGTCATATCCGGATGCACCAGCTTGCAGTCAGAAGCTGTCAGTACGTCGTAAGTGCTGCCTTTCTTGTGCAAACCAAGAGAAAGAGGACCATCTTTATATTCATCTCCAAAGGAAAATTCCATCTTATTACGGTAACCAAATTCAATAGGACTTCCGTGGATTCCTTCCCAGTGAAGGTCTGTACCAATACCTACTGCCTCCTGGAGAAGTCCTTTCACCTGAGTTTCCTTCATTTTTAACTGTTCTTCGTAGGACATTGTCTGGTACATGCAGCCACCACATGCTGGAAAAATCTTACATACAGGCTCTCTTACCTCAATGGGAGAATTCTCCAGAACCTCCAAAAGCCTGCCTTCAGCCCTACCCGAGCGCTTCTTATTGATCATAAAGCGAACCTTCTGACCTGGAATTCCATTTTTTACAATTACTTTTTCTCCATCTATGTTCACATATCCCTTGTTGGGGAAATCAACTTTCTCGATAATTCCTTCGTAAATCTCTCCTTTTTTCATAAATCCTCCATAAAATAATTGTATATAGATCGTAACTATTCCGCAGCTGTCTTTTATATATAATGCTGTCGCCAATAGATTACTGTTCACTGGTAACGTTCCGCGAGGTGTTTTTTTGTGAACAAAGTTCACAGAAAAACACCTTGCGGCGCGAAATCATGCGAATGCATGATTTCTATGCATCGCGAAGCGTATTACTATGAAGATACAGAACAATTACCTTAAATCAAAAATAAGGTATACGGGGGAGCATAACTGCTATATGCCCGTATACCTTTTCATTTAATATTCACTCACTTATTAAAAATCCCCGAAATTATCCACATCCAAACCAGATTTGTATTCCAAAAATTGTGGACGACCGTAGATATCCGCTAAACGTCTTACTTATTTCTCCTCATCCTCGAAATAATCGTCATAATCATCATCAAAGTCTTCCTCGAAGTCTTCAAGATAATCCGGTGCAAAGAAGCGATATACTGCAAATGCAATTCCTGCAACAGCAGCTACAGCGCCAATGATAGCCAGTACCCAGAGGACTGTATTCTTCTGCTTCTCATCTTCTTTTTTCTTAAGTAATGATAATAATTCCTCGAGCTTATCCATTTTAATGTTCATGTGATACCATCCTCTCTTTCAAAGTACTCATTAGGTTTATTTATTATACCACTTTTGCAATTATTTTACCATAGTTAATATATTAATTTTAAATTTTTCCAAACCCAATTTCCAATCAAATTTTCTTCAGCTTGGCAAAGCTTGCGAACATCTTCTTCACACCAACCTTATCAAACTCCACTGTAACCTCATAATCACGACCGCCTTCCACGATTTCTTTCACAATTCCAACGCCAAATTTAATATGGCGAACCGTATCTCCCACCTCATAATCCAGCGAATTGGCTTTTGTTACTTTAAATTCTCTTGGCTTGTAATTTCTGCCCTGGAGAATTTCTTTCATCTTGGAGTATTTCGCCGGTGTTGGGATTAGTTCCTCCACTTTCGGCTTCTTCTCCTGAATAGTGTGTCCCAGATCTACCAGTTCTCTTGGAATCTCTCTCACAAACCTGGAAACCCTGTTATACTGAGTCTCTCCACGGATCATCCTCTGCTGGGCGCAAGTCAAAGTAAGGTCTTTCATTGCACGGGTAATTCCCACGTAACAAAGTCTTCTCTCTTCTTCCATCTCCCCGTCATCGCCATAGCTGATGGTCATATGACTAGGGAAAATGCCGTCTTCCATTCCTACCATAAACACCTTCGGAAACTCCAGACCCTTGGCACTATGTAAAGTCATAAGGAGCACATAATCCTGATCCGGATCTACAGTATCAATATCTGCTACCAGAGCCACCTCTTCCAGAAAGCCAGAAAGCGTAGCCGGCTGATTCTGCTCCTCCATAGCCTCCTGATAAGCCACAGTCTTGGAAATCAACTCATCAATATTCTCAATTCTTGCTCTCGATTCTTCTGTATCCTCAGCTTCCAGCTCTGCCACATAACCTGTGGAATCAATTACCTCCTGCAGGATTTCCTCCACAGTCAGCACATCTGCCTTGCTCTTCAGCATCTGTATAAAAGTTACAAAGCCATCGATCTTTGACAAGCTTCTTCCAATAGAAGGAACCTCTTCAGCCACGCGCAATGCCTCATACAGACTGATTCCCATATTGTCCGCATAATCCTGAACACGTCCAAGTGTCGTTGCACCGATTCCACGCTTCGGCACATTGATGATTCGCTGCACAGCAAGATCATCTCTGGCATTATTAATCGTTTTCAGATAACAGAGAAGATCCTTGATTTCCTTACGCGCATAGAAGTTAACGCCTCCTACCAGTTTATATGGAATATTGGCTGCAATAAATTTCTCCTCAAAAATACGGGACTGGGCATTGGTACGATAAAGAATGGCACAATCACGGTAGTTCCCAAGACCGTTTCTTTTTAACTTACCGATTTCCCCTGCCACATACTCTGCTTCCTCATAGGCATTCAAAAACTGGCGAAAATGCACCTTGCTGCCTTCTTCGTTCTCTGTCCACAGGGTTTTTGCCTTACGCTCAGTATTATTCGCGATCACCTGGTTCGCTGCATTCAGGATATTCCTTGTAGAGCGGTAGTTCTGCTCCAGACGGATTACCCTGGCATCTGGAAAAACATGCTCAAATCCAAGAATATTTCCAATATTAGCCCCACGGAATTTATAAATGGACTGGTCATCATCACCTACCACACAAAGATTCTGATACCGCTGGGCCAGAAGACTGATAAACTTAAACTGTGCAGTATTGGTATCCTGATACTCATCCACCATAATGTATTTAAACCGCTCCTGATAGTACTCCAGCACTGCACCGCATTTTTCAAAAAGCTCCACCGTCTTTACGATCAGATCATCAAAGTCCAGTGCATTATTCTTGCGAAGAGCAGCCTGGTATTCACGGTAAACAGAAGCCACTTTCTTCATATTGTAATCTCCGGCAGCTTTCATCTCCATATCATCTGGTGTAAGCAGCTCGTCCTTGGCATGGGAAATCTGGGCAAGAAGGGAACGCTCTTTATAAATCTTGGTGTCAATGTTCATCTTCCTGCACACATCTTTCATAAGAGACTTCTGGTCATCTGTATCATAGATTGTAAAATTCGTGTCATATCCCAGATTATCAATATGTCTCCGAAGGATTCTTACGCAGGCTGAGTGGAAAGTAGACACCCAGATACTCTCAGAACCAAAGCCCACCAGCTTATCCACACGCTCTCTCATCTCCTGAGCAGCCTTATTGGTAAAAGTAATAGCCAGAATGTTCCACGGATTTACTCCCTTTTCATCCATCAGATAGGCAATCCTGTGTGTCAGCACTCTTGTCTTGCCGGAACCAGCTCCCGCCAGGATCAGGACTGGTCCCTCTGTCTGTGCTACCGCCTCGCGCTGAGGGGGATTTAATGTATCATATATGCTCATTTATGTTCTCCTTTTTTCGCTAACGCATGTTTGAAAAAAGCTTTCTGCAGGATGTGCGCCACAATTTGTAGGAGCTTCCGCCCTGATGAGGGCGTCACAGCGGACTGCGACAACTGAATTCGGACGAAATATACCGTCAAATGGGGCATGCAGATTGCGGGAATGATTTTTCAAATAGTTAAATTTCATTATACATGAAATCCTTATCTCCCACAACCCCGAACGTGCAGAAAATCCAAACATAGATTCGGGTTTTTACTGTTTACCAGTAACATTCCGCGAGGTGTTTTTTGTAAACAAAGTTCTGGTTTTTTTCTGTTTTTCACAAGATCTGAAAAAAACAGTTTACAAGTAGTTTTAAAAACTATATAATAAGGAGCAGAGGTGATAAAAATGACAGCTGATGATAAATCCATATTAAAGAGCATTCTGGAGCACATTTCCGGAATGGATTATATAAAACCAGAAGATCTTCCAAACATCGACCTGTACATGGATCAGGTCACCACGTTTATGGAGGATCAGCTTGCGTCCACAAAGCGTCACGATGATGACAAGATCCTGACAAAGACCATGATCAATAACTACGCCAAGAATAACCTGCTCCCTTCCCCTGAGAAGAAGCGCTATTCCAAAGATCATCTGCTCATGCTGATCTTCATTTATTATTTTAAGAATATTCTGTCCATCACAGACATCCAGAAGCTTCTCGGTCCCATCACAGCGAAATACTTTAAAGGTGAGCCAGGCAAGGACATGACCTATGTATATAATGAAGTTTTTGGAATGGAGAACCGCAAGATTGACCAGTTGATCAAGAATCTTCTGAAGGATTACCGTTTCTCCAGCGCCACTTTCCAGGATGCAGATGAGGAAGATCAGGAATTTCTGAAGCGATTCAGTTTTATCTGTCTCATGAGCTTTGATGTCTACATTAAGAAGATGATCATTGAGAAAATGATCGATGACATTTCCCCATCTGAGCCCAGGGACAAACATAAGAAGAATAAAGACAAATAACAGTACAAAACCCGCGAAATTATCTCATAGCACAATTTCGCGGGTTTTCTTTCGTATATTCTATTCTATTTCGGATTCAGATCCTCTGACGCTTATTCGTCCTTCTGATCCAGAGAACGGTTCTGCTCTTTTTTCTCTTCCATTCTCTTAAATACCATATCATAACCGTCATTGCCATAATTCAGAGAACGGTTTACACGGCTGATCGTGGCTGTGGAAGCACCGGTCTTCTCAGAAATGTCAAGGTAAGTTCTCTTATCCATCAGCATTTTGGCCACTTCAAATCTCTGAGATAAAGAAAGAAGTTCGTTAATGGTACACACATCCTCAAAGAAAGTGTAGCACTCTTCCTTATCCTTCAGACAAAGTATGGCCTCAAAAAGATGGTCAACTGCCTCAGTTCTGATATTTTTACTCATTTCGCTACTCCTTTTTCTATATTTAATGTTTATTATTCTCTTTTCAATGATTACTATTTTAACACTCTGACGTGTGATAAGCAAGGACTTTCTATAAATATTTTTGTGAAGATTATATAGTTTTTATGTTCTTTTTTATTTTCAAATTGCTTTTTTTTCACAGATTCGTTATACTATGTGATAAGCTCATTAATGCTATATACAAAATAGAAAAGAGGAATTTTTGAATGGATCGTTTTTTCAACATGGATAACAAATTTTTCACCTTCATGAGCAGGGTGGCAGATCTTATCATTCTGAATCTGCTTTGCATTGTCTGCTGCATTCCGGTGGTGACCATTGGACCTTCCATTGCCGCCATGTTCTACGTCACTTTGAAAATGGTTCGTAATGAAGAGTCTTATATCGTCCGCGGATTTTTTAAATCCTTTAAACAGAATCTGAAACAGGGTATTGTGATCAATCTGATCATGCTTGCGGCCGCCCTTTTGCTGTACTTTGACATTAGCATCTGCCGCAGCACACCTGGCACCATCGGTAAGGTTCTTATGGTATTATTTATGATGATCCTGGTCGTTTACCTGATGATCTTCCTGTACATCTACCCTGTTCTTGCGAAATTTTACAATACCATCAAGAATACTTTTACCAACGCATTTTTGATGTCCATCCGCCATCTTCCATATACAGCACTTATGATCCTTGTCACTGCAGCCCCGGTTCTTGTATTTTTTATTCCAAGTGCCCAGGTACAGTCCATGGTCATCCTGCTGCTGGTGCTCATTGGATTTTCCGGAATTGCATACATCAATTCCCATTTCTTTGTGAAAATTTTTGACAAATATATTCCGGAAGAAACCTCTGAGCCGAATCCTGACAGTGTAGTAGACCACAGTCTTGATTCCGACAATAAGAATTTATGATCACCAGCTGGAATGGAAAGCCCTATCACTCCCTTGACTATATGCTAAAGGAGCGCTTCGGGGAAAAGGTTTATAAAGTCACCTTAAACGGCGGCATGAGCTGTCCCAACCGCGATGGTACAATAGGACACGGCGGCTGCATCTTCTGCAGCGAAGGTGGCAGCGGTGATTTTGCCGCCAGTGCAGCCCTCTCTATCCATGAACAGATAGACAGCCAAATTGCCATGCTTTCCGCCAAAAGACCTATTCACAAATACATCGCCTATTTTCAGGCTTACACCAATACTTATGCTCCTGTGCCTTATCTGGAAAAAATTTTTCAGGAAGCTATTTCCCATCCGGGGATTGTGGCACTTTCTATTGGTACAAGGCCGGATTGCCTGGAGGACGATGTAGTAGAACTTCTTTCCCGGCTAAACATGGTTAAACCAGTCTGGGTAGAACTGGGACTTCAAACCATTCATGAATCTACCGCAGCTTATATCAGGCGAGGTTACCCTCTATCCTGCTTTGAAGACTCCCTTAAGAGACTCCGCACAGCTGGTCTGGAAGTAGTAGTTCATACCATTCTCGGGCTTCCCGGCGAATCCAGGGAAGATATGCTGGCTACTATGGATTATTTAAATGCCCGTGATATTCAGGGAATCAAGCTTCAGCTGCTCCACGTTCTGAAAGGCACTGACCTTGCATATGATTATCTTGCCGGGAAATTTAAAGTGCTGGAACGCGCCGAATATATTGACCTTGTAGCAGACTGCCTGGAACATCTGGATCCATCCATTGTGATCCACCGGGTTACCGGCGATGGGCCGAAAGATCTGCTGATCGCCCCTCTATGGGCCAGCAGAAAAAGAGAAGTGCTGAATCTGCTCCACCACCGTTTGAAAGAGCGTCAGAGTTTTCAGGGCAAAGCATTAGAGCGTGTTTGAAAAAGGCTTTCTGCAAGATGTGCGTCACAATTTGTGGGAGATTTTGTCCGATTGAGGGAGGCGTAGCGGGCTACGCCGACTGAAAGAGGGCAAAATCTCCCGCAAAGTGGGGCGTGCAGATTGCGGGAATGATTTTTCAAACACGCTCCAGAGTCTGTTTGAAATATTATTCCCGCAATCTCCCGCAAAGTGTAATACACATCTTGCAGAAAGCTTTTTCAAACACACTCGAATTTAGAACTAATGCAATATTTCACCAGAAGGGAGGCTGGAAAATGGCTACACCATTTACTGTTTACAAACTGATCATCCTATATATGCTTCGGAATTCTTCGTCCCCCATCACTAATTCAGAAATTTCAGAATTTATTCTGGACCACGAGTACACGAATTATTTCCATTTGCAACAGGCCCTTTCCGAGCTTGAGGAAACAGAGCTGATTGAGAAGCGTACCATTTCCAATACTTCCTACTATTATCTTACTGAAGATGGAAAAAACACGCTCACCTATTTCGAGAATGATATTTCCCAGGACATCCGTACTGAAGTGCTCCAGTACCTTGCAGCCAGAGGTGCCTCCACAAAGAATCAGGTGAAAGCTCAAGCCGATTATTACATTAATAATCAGGGAGAATATGTGGTTCACCTTCAGCTTTTGCAGAAGGGTGCTTCTGTGATCGATCTTTCTCTTGCAGCGCCATCTCTTTCCGCTGCAAAGGCCATGTGCAGGCAGTGGCCCAAGAAATATGAAGAAATTTATGCAAAAATAATGGAGGGGCTTTTATAAAGCTCCTCCACTTTTTATTTCAGATTTTGTAATTATTCAGTACCTTCACAGCTGCACGCTTGGCAAAATAGCACTTGCTGATAATTACTCAATATTTATTCCAACGCGTGTTTGAAAAATCATTCCTTCAATCTGCATGCTCTTTTATAAACTTCATGTGTTCCTTCAGTTTCTTCTCATATCCCATATCTGACAGCTCATAGAATTTCTCTCCCTGGATCTCATCTGGCAGATACTGCTGCTTTACATAATGATTTGGATAATCGTGGGCATACTTATAGCCCATTCCATGTCCCAGCTTCTCATGCCCTCCATAATGGGCATCCTGAAGATGAGCCGGAACAGTCGTCCTGGTACGCTTCACACTGTCCATTGCTGCAAAAATAGCATTCACCGCTGCATTACTCTTAGGTGCACATGCCATATATGCGGCAGCCTGGGAAAGAATGATCTGGGATTCCGGCATTCCCACCCGCTCAACTGCCTGGGCTGCTGCGGTTGCCACTACCAGGGCCTGGGGATCTGCATTTCCAATATCTTCAGAAGCAAGGATCATCATACGTCTTGCAATAAATTTCACATCTTCACCTGCATACAGCATCTTCGCCAGATAATAAACTGCAGCATCCGGATCGGAACCGCGCATACTCTTGATAAATGCAGAAATAATATCATAATGGTTATCTCCATCTTTATCATAGCGCACCACACGCTTCTGGATACACTCAGAAGCCACATCCAGAGTAATATGGATCTTGCCGTCTGAAGCTCTTGGCGTAGTAAGAATGCCAAGCTCTATGGCATTCAGAGCGCTTCTGGCATCTCCTCCTGCCATATCTGCCAGAAACTCCAGGGCATCTTCATCCAGAACCGCATTATAGCTTCCCATGCCCTTTTCCTTATCGTTCACTGCCCGCAGGAGCAGTTCTTTAATCTCCGGAATCTCCAGCGCCTTCAACTCAAATACAATAGAACGTGAAAGGAGAGCACCGTTTACCTCAAAATAGGGATTCTCTGTGGTGGCTCCAATAAGGATGATGGTTCCGTCCTCCACAAAAGGCAAAAGATAATCCTGCTGTCCTTTATTAAAGCGATGAATCTCATCAATAAATAAAATCGTCTTTCGCCCATACATTCCAAGGGCATTCTGAGCCTGTTTTACCACTTCTTCCATATCTTTCTTGCCTGCTACGGTGGCATTGATCTGGGTAAAGTCTGCGCTAGTAGTATTGGCGATGACTTTAGCCAAGGTGGTCTTTCCGGTTCCTGGAGGACCGTAAAAAATAACGGAAGTCAGCTTATCTGCCTTGATGGCTCTGTAAAGTAATTTATCTTTTCCCACAATTTGCTGCTGTCCCACTACTTCCTCCAGTTTCGTAGGGCGAAGACGTGAGGCAAGTGGGGATTCATTCTCCATTGTCCTGGATTTCGCATATTCAAATAAATCCATGTATTTCTCTCCAATTCAAAAGTAATTTTCCGTACATTTGTTCTAATTATAATCTATATTTCTCATTTAGGCAAGTTTATAAAGCTATTTTTTAACTGTTCGCGGAACATTACATTACTGTTCACTGGTAACGTTCCGCGAGGCGTTTTTTGTGAACAAAGTTCACAGAAAATCCGAGAATTGCGGCGCGAAATCATGCGAATGCATGATTTCTGTGCATCGCGAAGCGCGTTATTGTGAACGGAGTGAACAGTAACACATTACCAATGAACATCTTTAACGATCTTTTACGGCAATATCAGTTCCTCTACAGTCACGAATTCATATTCTTCTGCCATCAGAAGATCCACAATCTGAAGCGCTGCATCTACTGAGCTTTGGTAAGCATCATGCATCAGGATCACTGCCCCGTCTGACACTTCCGACCGCACAATTTTCATAATCGAATCTACATTTTTACTCTTCCAGTCCAAAGTATCCACATCCCAGAGTACAGGAAACATCTCCACATAAAAATCCAGATTTTTTCGCCACTCCCCATATGGCGGTCTTAACCATGCCGGGTACACACCTGTGATTTCAAAGATTTTCTGGTTGGTTGTCTCAATTTCTTCTTTTGCTGCCTCCTTTGAAATCTTATCCAGCTGTACATGATTGTATGTATGATTCCCGATCAGATGACCTTCCTCCTGTATTTGCTTCACCAAGGCCTCTTTTCCCTCAATATTCTTCCCCATGAGAAAAAAAGTAGCATGAACCCCTCTCTCCTTCAGCCCTTTCAGAAGCAGCGGCGTATATTTACTGTTAGGACCGTCATCAAAAGTCAGAGCTGCTTTTTTCTTTTCCGTCACATTCTTTTCCAAAGTATCTTCCAGCTTCTTTTCTGACCTTCTATTCCTAGCCCCTATCACTTTGTCACTGACAGTTTTTTCCTCTCTTTTTCCGTTCCCCTTCTGCGCACCTTCCTGTTCCCGCCCGGCACAGGCATATTCCTGCACTTCTTTTGCATTCTCCCGGATTCTCACAGTTTCCAGCCTTGCCAGCAGCACCGCCAACGCGATAAATTCTACCCACATCACCAGATGTCTTTTTTCCTTCATATCCCGCCGCCTGACATCTGTCTTTCCTGATAATATATGTTTATGAAATGTAAAAAAGAATCCTGCTTGCAGGATTCTCCGCCTGCGGCGGGTCGCCTCGAGCGACAACTACCTTTCCGCCGCAGTGCGATCCTGCCCGGTAGGGCTTTTAATGTAACAGGAAATCCAAACGGAATTTCCTGTTACATTAAAAAGCACTGGCAATCTCTTTCAAAATCACCAGTGCTCTTCCTTTTGTTTTCACATCATATGCTGCTATGTGACACAGCCTGTTATTATTTCAGCAGCTTCAGCTGATTTTCAATTTCTTCGATGCATTTCTCATATCCAAGCTTGCTGCTATCCAGACACAGGTCATACTGAGTGGCATCCTTCCATTCCTCACCTGTGAATCTGCGGTAATACTCATCCTTACGTTTGTCATCCTTCTGAAGGAATTTTTCGATCTCTTTCTGGCTCATGCTCAGCTTCTCAGCAGCCTTTTCCATTCGGAAATTCCAATCAGCGTGAATAAATACACGAAGCACATTTGGATAATCCTTCAAAATATAGTTGGAGCATCTTCCGATGATCACGCAGGACTCCTTCCCTGCCAGTTCACGGATGATCTTTGCCTGATAATTAAACAGGTTCTCATCAGAGGTGAAGTCCTTACTCTGAGGCGAGATCAGCTCACCGCTGTAAATTCCATTCTTCCCGAAAAGCGGTTTTTTTGCGCTGGAATACTCATCTACTCTTCCAAAAAGAGTTTCGTGAATTCCGCTGTCCTCAGATGCCATGCGGATAATATCCTTGTCGTAATATCCAATCCCTAATTTCTTCGCAAGCATTTCACCAACGGTACGTCCACCGCTTCCGTACTGTCTTGCAATTGTAATTACGAAATTGTCCATTTCTCTCCTCCTCATATAATCAAGTATTTTTTATTGAAAATTCAAGGTTTTTCAACCTTTATATCTCAGTGAATAAGCCGAAGCTATGAGCATTTCAATGTATCATGTACTGAAATAATGGTTAAAAGGTATACGAAATAAAACGTCATTGATTTCCGCTTTACTGGCCTTGTGTATACCCATCCCTCTATGGCAGCTAACCTCCTATATCCACCAGGATCATCTCTGTCTCCAGAGGTCCTAACTTCCTTCGTCCTGCCTGCCCATAACCAGGGTGTCAGCTATGCTCCTTAACGGGGTCATGTGCCCCATGGTGACTATTTCTGCCGACTACTGGCTCATTCTTTGTATTGTTGATTACTGACTTGCTTCCTGTACCAGCACTGTGAGCAGTGGACGTTATCTGTTACATTCTGCTTGATTCAGTGGCTGTCCACATGACAGCCTCCACTATAGTTACTTGTCTTTCTTACGCAGCCTGTAGATAAACTGCCGGTCTCTTGATGTCACTGACCATTTTTTTCGGATCATAATCCACACCTTTAGTCAGCATCGCATAAAAGACACGTATCAACTTGGCTGCAATCGCCATAAGTGACTGCATTTTTTTCAACGGATTCAGCCTTCTGGTTGTGTAATAATTATGGAGTTCCCTGAACTCCTGGTTCTTCGACACAAGTGACATTGCAACCTCAAAGAGCAGATATCTGAGTCTCTTTCGACCTCGTCTGCTTATTGTTGTCTCGCCTTTGTGCTTTCCCGAACTATTTTCAACCAATGCCAATCCTGCAAGCTTCTGCAGTTCCTTCGGATTATTGAAGCGGCTGATATCACCTACTTCTGCAAGGAACCCTGACACTGTCCTGATTCCCACTCCTTTGATCTCTAACAGCTTTTCAGCCATCGGAATCTTTCTTACCAGTTCTTCAATTAGAACCATAACTTCTTGTAG
>NZ_JBDPGY010000038.1:0-13881 GCF_039841815.1 Ruminococcus sp. 1001136sp1
AGGAGCGGTTTTAGTGGAGGCGAGATCCATGACTTACGGAGACTTAGGCGCGAAGGCTTTCCTGAGCGTCTTAGTCGTAGTTAGTCATTAGCTTGCCGGAACGTTGCGACGTGCGGCGGTGAATATACATTGTGAAATCGCGTCCGGAATAACGACCAACACATTAAATAGCAATTTTAATATTCTATCGTCTTACCGGAACACCTTTTTCAGCCAGGTAATCCTTCACCTGAGAAATTTCCAGTTCTTTATAGTGGAACAGGGAAGCTGCCAGAACTGCATCGGCACCGCCGTCGGTAAGGCCTTCGTAGAAGTGTTCCAGGGTACCGGCACCACCGGAAGCGATGACCGGGATGGATACGGCATCAGATACTGCGCGGGTTAATGGGATGTCGTAGCCAGCCTTGGTACCATCACAGTCCATGCTGGTAAGGAGGATTTCTCCTGCACCAAGGGCTTCTGCTTTCTTCGCCCACTCAATGGCATCAATGCCTGTATCCAAACGACCGCCATGCTTATAGATGTTCCAGCCGCCGTCAGGACGACGCTTAGCGTCAATGGCAACTACTACACACTGGCTGCCGAATTTATCTGCTGCCTCACGGATTAATTCCGGACGGTCAATGGCTGCGGAGTTTACAGAAATCTTGTCTGCACCTTCGCGGAGCAGCTTCCGGAAATCATCTACAGTACGGATCCCGCCGCCAACTGTAAATGGAATGAATACGTTGGCTGCAACTTTTCGCACCATATCTACTACTGTGTCACGCTGTTCACAGGAGGCTGTAATGTCAAGAAATACCACTTCATCTGCTCCTGCTGCGTCGTATGCTTTCGCAATTTCCACAGGATCTCCAGCATCCTTCAGGTCTACGAAATTAACACCTTTCACTACTCGTCCATTATTTACATCCAGACAGGGAATAATTCGCTTTGTAAACATGATCATGCCTCCTTTCCAAGCTTCGCAAAATTCTCCAGTATTTTCAGACCGTACTTGCTGCTCTTCTCCGGGTGGAACTGGCAGGCAAATATGTTGTCCTTTTCAACGGAGGCATGAATAGTTACGCCATACTGCGCAGTCGCCTTCACGATTTCAGGTTCTTTTGCCTGAAGGTAGTAGGAATGAACAAAGTAGACGTAAGTCTCTTCCGGAATTCCTTTAAACAGGCGACCATCATTCTGAAGGTGAAGAGAATTCCATCCCATGTGAGGAATTTTAAGTCCAGGAGCCGGGGGAATCTTCACGATCTTACCTTTCAAAATTCCAAGTCCCTCCACTCCCGGAGTTTCGTCACTGGATTCGAAAAGGAGCTGCAGACCCAGACAGATTCCAAGGAATGGAGTTCCTTTCTCTGTAAGCTCCCGGATCACAGGAACAAGTCCGAATTTATTCAGATTATTCATGGCATCTCCAAAGCTTCCAACACCTGGAAGAATTACTTTATCTGCACTCAGTAATACCTGAGGATCTCTGGAAACTACAGTTTCCTCTCCAAGGTAATGAAGGGCTTTTTCCACACTTTTTATATTGCCTGCATCATAGTCAATTATTGCTATCATTCGGGCTCCTCCTGTTGTCTGTTTTTCGTCAATACTGCGTCTATTGTGTGCAGCATTTTCTGCCATCATATAAATGCTTTTAATCAGCAAATACTGCCTTCCCAAAGCACAATATTGCTGAACATACACTTTCATATTCTTACAGTATAACGCAAAAACAGGCGGTTGCAAAGAGCTAATTCCATGCTGCCGCCTGTTTTGTTAGTTTGTATTGTCTTTCCAGATTAACACTGTTTTTTTTATGAAAAATTACAATTATCTTCTCTTTCAAGCACCAGATTTCCAGCCTGAAGATTGACTATTTTTACTTTATTTCCGATCCAGGGTAAACCAGAATTCCACCCCGTTATCAAAGTTCTGAACACCGTACTGCTGATTCATACCTTCCATAATAGCCTTTACAATAGAAAGTCCGATTCCGCTTCCGCCATACTCTCTGGTGCGTGCTTTGTCTACCTTGTAGAACTTGTTCCACAGATTCGGGAGATCGGCTTCCGGGATTGGGGTTCCGGTATTAAATACCGTTACTTTCACTCTGTCTTCCTGTTTCTGGACTTTGATCTCCACGATTTTTTCTCCATCCAGATGATGCAGGGCATTGCTTACATAATTCGTCACAACTTCTTCTGTCTTAAACTCATCTGCCCAGACATAAAGAGGCTCTGTCTCATTAAAAATCACCCGGGCTTCTTTCTGCCTGATCATGATATCCATGGTGGAAAGAACGCCTTTGATCAATGCAGTCAGGTCAAAACGCTCCATAACAGCTGCGTCTTTTCCGGATTCCAGCTGATTCAGCGTAAGAAGATTCTTTACCAGCTTATTCATCTTGGCAGCTTCATCAATAATGACGTCACAGTAAAAATCCATGCTTTCCGGATCATCATTAATGTTCTCCTTCAGACCTTCTGCATACCCCTGCACAAGAGCAATGGGTGTCTTCAGCTCATGGGAAACATTATCCAGAAACTCTTTTCGCATTTCATCGATTTTCACCTTATTCTCAATATCCTTCTGCAGCTCATTGTTTGCAGATTTCAGCTCGGAAATGGTATGCTCCAGCTGACTGGACATCTTGTTAAAATTATCTCCCAGCACATCAATTTCATTGCCGGCCTTGCTTTTATATCTGGCTTCAAAATCAAGATCTGTCATCTTACGGGAAAGCTCCGTCAGCTCGGAAATAGGTCTGGTCAGCTTTCTGGTTACTGCCATAATACACATTCCACTTATAACAATAATGACAATTCCTACAAAGAAATAAAACTTATTGGAAATATTTGCGCTTTCCTGGATACTTTCCAGAGGGCTTCGGATCAGGAAATAATTGCCGTTGTCAAACTTTCCCCAGCACTCTACATAATCCATGCCAACGAAACGGTCATGTACCTGCTGAACCACACAGTTATCTGTCTGTTTCAGAATTGTGCCTTTTCCGTTATCCATATCAAGATCACTGGCATAGCCAAAAAACAACTTGCTTCTCAGCTGATCTTCATTCTCCGGCCAGCACAGATATTTCGTATTATCCTCATTGACAACCACCCAGGTCAGATTATTCCTGGAGCTTTCCTGAATGATCTCAGAAGACAATTCTTCCTGCTCGCTTTCCACATCGTCCTCTGTCATAGAATCCGTGTTGATCTGACTCAGCACTTCCCTTGCTTCCAGAAGAGTTTCCGTCTTTTTTGACACATAATATTTTTCCAGAAATGCTCCGTTGATCATGGAAATCGTGAGAATGGAAAGGAATAAAAGACCTATAAATGTAAACGTGATCTGGTGCTTTATGGAGCGGATTTTCTTTGGCTTCTTTGATTTCTTCATCACTCTACCTCAAACTTGTAACCCATTCCCCATACGGTCTTGATGTACTCACCTTTATCCCCCATTTTACTTCTTAATTTCTTCACATGTGTGTCAATGGTTCTGGCATCTCCGAAATAATCATAATTCCAAACAGAATTAAGGATTTTTTCCCTGGAAAGAGCAATTCCCTGATTTTCCAAAAAGTAAGTAAGAAGCTCAAATTCCTTAAAGCTAAGATCCATAGGCTTGTCATCGACTGTTGCAAGATGGGCAGCCTTATCGATCACAATTCCCCCTGCGCTGAGCACATCTTCCGCTCCGGTCTGTCCGGTACGGCGAAGGATAGCTTCTACTCTGGCTACCAAGATCTTCGGGCTGAATGGCTTGGAAATATACTCATCCACACCCAGGTCAAAACCAAGAAGCTCATCACGCTCATCTCCTCTTGCTGTCAGCATAATGATCGGCACTTTGGAATTCTTGCGCACCTCACGGCATACTTCCCAGCCGTCCATCTTTGGCATCATTACATCCAGGATGATCAGGGCAATATCTTTCTCTTTATAAAATATATCCATAGCTTCCTCGCCGTCTCCGGCCTCCAGAACCTGGAAATTCTTCTTTGTTAAAAAGTCTTTTACAAGCTTTCTCATTCGGCTTTCATCATCCACTACAAGGATTTTTAATGTATCCATATCTTGTCCTCCCTTTTTGGTCAACCTCATTTATCGCATGGTTTTTACCTTTTTGTACGATTTACCTGTATCTTAGCACAGGCTTATGATGATTTTGTGAACGTCAGCACATTTTCTTACAGATGACTTTTTTTCTGTTTTGTGCTATGCTAAGCTAAGTACAGTGTAAAATATAAATCCATTTTTGAAAAGAGGGAATTCACATGCGTCAGGAAAGTTTTAAAATGGAGCGTCCGGGACTGGTGAAACCAGGAGATAAGATTCAGATCACAGAATATCAGTCCTACATGAACTACAGCTATATCATTGAGCCTGCTGTAGCAATGTCCGGCTGCTATCCGAACTCACAGAGAATCAAGGCAAAGGAAGGAACCATTGTAAGTGTGGAAAAGGCTCCGCTTAGTGGGTATGTGGTGATTGCGGAATTTGAGGAATAGCTGCATTTAGTCAGGGACTCCCCAAAGGGGGCCCTGACTGATTTTCACATTTTCTGAAATTTCAGTATTTTCAGGGTCTTCTCAATCCGTACGATTTACTTGAGTTGCACTTTATTATGGAAGTTCACATGAATCTTTACCAATATTCTTAATAATATCCCTAGATTCTATAACAAAGCCCTGCCATCTTTCATTTTTTACATCAAGAACTTTTTTCCCATCAGCCATAGTTCCCATAAACGTATCTATAATTGATATAGGACTGCAAACAAGTCCAGCTGCAGTTTTTAATGTTTTTATTGCAGTTGATTTAAAAAACGAGACTTCACTATTATTCTCTAAATATTGTTTAAAAATGTTCTTTTCTGCTTCCTCAATATTTTTTTCAACAGCATTACACATTTCTTCTATTTCTGATTTTTGTATATTATTATGTTCTTCTAAAATCCAACGTCGAAAGTCTTTTAAATACTTGTTTTCTCTTAATTCTTCCATACACTCATGATACGGGCCAGAATATCCAATATAATTAGGCACCCCAGGTATGATTATTTTATCTATAAATTCCATCTTAGTACCATTATTTAGCGCGCCTACCGTATACTTGCTATTCGCAACCAATTCTATATTCGGATCGTATAATTCCTGTAATGCCTGAAATACATATAAATCAAAAAGAAACGTTTTCTCATTTGATTGTGCGGCAATTATTATATCCCCAATTTTCAAACTGTGAGTATGTATATCCACCCCATCCCAGTGTATGTTTAATGCTTTCTTAACTACATTATAAGATAAATTTCTACTGTTTATAATGATATTTTGAGTTTCCTGCACACAATTTTGAATTCTTTCGAAGCAAAAATCTGAGTACAATTCATCAACATATTTAACATACGGCAAATTACGCATATTCTCTGGGCATACGCTTCTACATAAAAATATAATTTCATCATAAAATATCATAAGTCCCAATGGGCTTTCAATAATTGGATTAGGCGAATCACGCATATCATTAGAACTTCTTCCCGCCTGATGTTTATAATCGTATAATAATGGGTATGAAATGCCAATATAAGCTGTTCTTTTTTTCATGTTTGACCTTTCTCCGTATAATCAAATTCTTTTCAATAGATTCACAACTTTTGGATTTTTCCAACTCTCATTTCAATTATAAGAACACCTTTTGCTTCTGTCAACAGGTTGCTTTGCCCACTACTTTTCATCCTCCCAGCCAGACAATTTAATATTAAAAAAATTTCCCATATTATTAATCAAATTATTTTCATTTTTCTGCGCCGCCTTGGAATCATTAGACACATTTACATACTTCGTCCTGTTAATTCTTGTATTGGAAGGCATCGCGTTGTTAAATGTAAATTCATTCTCCAGACCCATCGACACATTCACATATTGCTGCGCCACAAAAGCATATTTGCGATATGTGAAGGATGGCTGTCTATCATTTTGGACGCAGGCAATTCGCTCCTTATCCATCACTTTCAACTTTTGAAACATTTCACACTTTAAACATTCTAACGCCTTTCTTATTTTTGCTTCCGTTATTTTCCTAATTTCATCGGCCGGTATCATAAGAAACTCAGATTTATCTTCTCTACCTGTTTCCATATGTAACGCACAGATTCTATCAGCATTTTTATATGGCTTAAGCAGTTCTCTAATCTCCTTTTCTCCTAATACCAGATAACCATTTTCGCAATAAGGCTGTTCTCCGATTTGCAAGTTCTTTGCTTCTGCAAATATTAAGTAGCCGTCATCCTTCAGGCAGCCTCGAATCTGGCTAAATATCTCTGCCCATTTCCGTACACCTATTTCGTGTAAAACATTCATCAAAACAACAAATTCATATTTCCCAGCAATCTGTTTCACTTCACTATAGGTTGCAAATTCCTGATCCCGCGTGGAATTCTTCACAAAAGGTTCATATATTTCATATCGGTATCTGGGCATAGTTTCATTTTTACTTGCAATAAGTTTCAAGCATTTTCCAAGTCTTCCAGCTCCGCCACCCCCATCCAGAATTCTTACATTATTAACGGACATTTTCGCACAAACAGTTGCCAGTTTAACAGCCTGTTCATCCGTATCACTGGCTTTTTCTATTACTGTAGGGTTGGAAAAATACTCCGCAACAAAATTACAATATTCCCACTCTTCCAAAGAGCGAAAAAGTGATGATATTGCCTTTTGATCATCTCCCAACATTTCTTGCATAACATTTTCATACAGGCGACTGTTTCTGGGCTAGACCTCACTCTATATCCTGTCATGGCTTCAGCCTTCTTAGCTTCTTCTGCGGCCTTCTTCAGAGCAGTCTTCTTCTCTTTCAGGTCAGCCTTCAAAGTATCAATGTTTGCGGCGATAGCTGCGATCTCAGCAGTCAGGGAAACAATAGATTCCTGCTTCTCTGTGATCTGGGATGCGTAGTCTTTGGTGATATTAGTTTTGGGACGGTTTTTGCTGCCTTTTGTTCTGGGCATAGGTGATAACCTCTTTCCTTTTATAGTTGTTTAAATATAGCACTGTGTTGGGATGGGAGCAATACTGTCATTAAACCACAGCCCATTTGCTATCCAAGAAATCAGGAATTTCATCCATACTAACCGGAGTATATCCTACGCCAAAATCATTGTCACAATTGAGATATCCCATCGTTGGCAATCCATCGGCCTCTTGGCTTAGTTTTTGAAGAGCATCACTATTTTCTATTTCTTGTTTCACGCTTTTGGAAACGAAGTAATTTTCTGTGTGTGCAAACAACAAGTAGTTCAGATATTTTAATACTTTATCTTCTGGAATATCAAGAAAACTCATACGCAAAACCTCTTTACTCGTGCAGTTCCAACGGCAGACCGTCTGGGTCATGAAAGAAAGTCATCTTCTTGCCGGTATAATTGTCAACCCGAATCGGCTCACATTCAATTCCGACCGCTACCAGTTCTTTGGTCCTATGTCATATTTTTTCATTAAATTATCATTATCGCCACTCTCTTCAATCAACTTATTTTCAGCGCACTTAAATGCCTCTTTGAACTTGCCAGCTACTAATTGCATCACAATTCCACAAATCATGCCAAACACAACAATTGAAACATGCACTTTATTTTCCTGTATGCTGCTGTTAATACACAGTACAAATAACGCAACTCCAACTACACCTATTGATATTGATAAAAGAAGCAGTACCCGAGCCTGAATACGAATCTCCTTACAATACTGATTTATGCCGTTATTTTTTTCTTCACTCATACTTATATATCTCCCCGCATAGAAATTGCTCAGGTGAATTGTTTGACATTTATAAAAATTGATTTCATGGTAATTCTCGTCGAGTCGATCAACAATTGCTTCCATTAATCCCTATCAACAATTACCCCAATATCATACAATTTCTCTATTAATTCAACAATACTCTCTGCTCTCGTATCTTTACAGTCAAATACAACCGAAGCCACCATTTCAGGTATATGGTTTTTCACATATATATCGGCAGTATCAAAAATATAAAAGCTAAGCCCTAACTCATTGCACCTGTAGCCTCCAACATTTGATTCATCCATATTAAACTCTGGATGCTTCGACATAATTGATGAGCGATCTTCATCTGCTACTATATAACTATACAATTTTTTCAAATGCAGCCATACGTAATTATGCTCTCTTTCTTCTAATAACTGCAATAATTCTTTTAATAAACCAAATGCATTAAGAAAATTGTAAGCAGATACATAAATTTTGATCTTTGCACGATCATCTGTAATTCTTATAATTCCATCATCTCTCTTGTTTTCGCGTCGATATATCATTTTTATTCCACCCATAACCAAACAGCTACATCTCTCATCGCCAAGATATTGATCTTCCCTTGAGAAACTAATTTTTTGACTGTTTAAATGTTCGATTACAGATTCAAAAAATTTGTCTAAATCGTATTCTTTCTTTTTATCATCATCTTTCTCCACTCCATATATCTCACATTCAATTTTATCAATTAATCCCTCGAATCTGGATATATTAAAAGACTCCGTGGAAACTTTGCTTATAACTTCCAAATAATCATCATGTGCAAAAACATTCGGAAAATGATAATCAAAGGCTCTATTTATGATTGTAATAAAATTATTCAAGCTATCCTCTGAAGAAACATTAAATCCCTGCAATAAATTCAATGGCGCTTTTAATCCCCCTATATCTACTCCTATTCCAACCGGGATAACCTGTATTCCTTTTGAATATGCATATCCGGTTTCAAAATAGATCCATCCAGATGAAATTGAATTCTCAGTTATAAAAACGAACATAATCCGTGCCGCTTGTAACCCTTCTTCAATTTTATGTATCCAGTTCGTACCAAAGGGAATGCTTTGTCCATCACTGGACATAAAAATATCTATAACTCCCCCGGTAGCCGCATCCAATTTATTCTTTATTGAATATATCAAATCTTTATCTTTTGAAGAATGACTAAAAAAAATTATAGGTTTATCCATACTACAAATCCCCCTTTACTTTCGTACTTAATAATTCCCTATTTTCCTCGCTTTTCACTTTATCCTTACGCTATATTATACTATACTTGTATACAATTTAACAGGTTAATGTTTCTCCATAAAACTTTTTCACAAACAACCTACACCATCAATATTACAAATTTCGGAATTGCTATTTTAAATAGAATTTTAACTTTTATTCTATATCTGTATTGCTTTATTTTTCTTCTTATGTTATTATCAATAGCAGTTTTAAAGAAACCTCTTAACCAATCATGCTATTTAAAATAGCATTCGTATTTAAACAGGTGATCAAATGAAAAAAATATCAAAAGAACTTATGGCAGAGACCATCTCTGCAAAAAGAAAAGAGAAAAATCTTTCCCAATCTGCACTTGCAGAGATAACCGGTATTAACCGCTCCATGATCGGACGGGCAGAAAATAAAGAATTCATGCCTTCCGTAGAACAGCTTCAGACTCTCGGTGAGGTACTGGGCTTCGAGGTTACAGACCTTTTTGTAGAAGAAGCGGCGGCGAAGGCAGAGCCATCTGGCAGCCCTGTGTCTGTTAATAAAAAATATAATATTGCAGTAGCAGGTACCGGCTATGTTGGACTTTCTCTGGCCACTCTGCTTGCACAGCATAACCATGTTACTGCCGTAGATATCATTCCGGAAAAGGTAGAGCTGATCAATCATAAGAAATCTCCGATTCAGGATGAATATATTGAAAAATACCTTGCAGAAAAAGAACTGGATCTGACAGCTACCACAGATGGAGAAGCTGCATATCGGGATGCCGATTTCGTCATCATCGCTGCACCCACCAATTATGATAGTAAGAAGAATTTCTTCGACTGCTCAGCAGTGGAGGCTGTTATTGAACTGGTACTGAAGGTGAATCCGGATGCAACCATGATCATTAAATCCACAATTCCGGTAGGCTATACGAAGCAGGTGCGCAGCCGTTACAATACCAGGAATATCATCTTCAGCCCGGAATTTCTCCGCGAATCCAAGGCTCTGTATGATAATCTTTATCCATCCCGTATTATCGTCTCCTGTGACGAAGATTCTGCTGAAAAAGCGCACATCTTTGCAGCTCTCCTTCAGCAGGGTGCGATTAAGGAGAACATTGACACCTTATTTATGGGATTTACAGAAGCCGAGGCTGTGAAGCTTTTTGCAAATACTTATCTTGCACTTCGTGTCTCCTACTTCAATGAGCTGGACACTTACGCAGAATCCAAGGGGCTGAATACACAGGAAATCATCAATGGTGTATGCCTGGATCCGCGAATCGGTACCCATTATAACAATCCGAGCTTTGGATATGGCGGCTACTGCCTCCCGAAGGACACCAAGCAGTTATTGGCTAATTTCCAGGATGTACCACAGAATATGATGTCTGCCATTGTGGAAAGTAACCGTACAAGAAAGGACTTCATTGCAGACCGTGTTCTGGAAATTGCAGGCGCATATGAAGCGAACAGCGATTGGGATATCAATAAAGAAAAAGAAGTCATCGTTGGCGTATACCGCCTCACCATGAAATCCAATTCCGACAACTTCCGCCAGTCCTCCATTCAGGGAGTTATGAAGCGAATCAAAGCGAAGGGTGCCACTGTGGTGATCTATGAGCCAACACTTCCTGCCGGATCTACTTTCTATGGCAGCCGTGTTATCGGTGATTTAAATGAGTTTAAGGCAATTTCCCAGGCCATTATTGCCAACCGTTACAGCACTGTGCTGGATGATGTAAAAGACAAAGTATATACCCGCGACATTTTTTGCCGTGACTGATCAGGAGGCAGCGAAATGCAAAAAATCAATTTAAAAAATAAAACTGTTTTCATCACCGGTTCTGCCGGCTTCATCGGCAGCAACCTGGTACTGGAGCTTCTCAGAACCCAGTCTCCCATCAACATTGTGGGATTGGATAACATGAATGATTATTATGATGTTTCCATCAAGGAATGGAGACTTGCTGAAATCGAAAAATGTGCTGCCGAACACACAGACTCCACTTATCGCTTTTATAAAGGAGATCTCTCTGACAAAGCAGTCATTGACCGGATTTTCGCAGATCACAAACCGGCTGTTGTGGTAAATCTTGGAGCACAGGCCGGCGTTCGTTACTCCATTACCAATCCGGACGCATACATCCAGTCCAACATGATCGGCTTTTACAACATTCTGGAAGCCTGCCGCCACTCCTATGACAATGGCGCTTCCGGAGTAGAGCACCTTGTATATGCCTCCTCTTCTTCTGTTTACGGAACCAATAAAAAAATCCCATACTCTACAGATGATAAGGTAGACAATCCGGTGTCCCTGTATGCTGCAACTAAGAAATCCAATGAGCTTATGGCTCACGCATACTCCAAGCTGTATAACATTCCATCTACAGGACTTCGTTTCTTCACAGTGTATGGGCCTGCAGGAAGACCTGATATGGCATATTTCGGATTCACAAACAAGCTGTTAAACGGTCAGACAATTCAGATATTTAATTATGGAAACTGCAAGCGGGATTTCACTTACGTAGATGACATTGTAGAAGGGGTAAAAAGGGTGATGCAAGGTGCACCGGAAAAGAAAAACGGCGAGGATGGACTTCCACTTCCACCATATGCCGTATACAATATCGGCAACAGCAATCCCGAAAACCTTCTGGATTTCGTAGATATTCTCCAGCAGGAGCTGATCCGCGCAGAAGTTCTTCCGGCTGATTATGACTTCGAAGCTCACAAAGAGCTGGTACCAATGCAGCCAGGTGATGTGCCGGTAACCTATGCAGACACAACAGCGCTGGAACGTGATTTTGGTTTCAAACCCTGTACCAGCTTAAGAGATGGACTTCGAAAATTCGCTGAATGGTATAAGATATTTTATAATGTGTAAGCTTTTCAGTTTGTAACTCTGAAGCTTTCGCTCCTACGAACATTCTTAATTCCCCCACTCAAAGTTGAAGAGTGGGGGAATTAAGGATTTCATCCTTCCAAGGAGCTGCCGATCCATCCATAAACCGATTCAATAAAATCTGCCTTTTAGAATTCTTTCAATGTGGCACATAATGAAAATGGTATGATTTGCTGCATAAGTGTTTCCTGATAGGCATCTTCTGCGTGCATATACTCAACGAGATCATTTGTCCTAGAATTCTTAAATTTATTAGCCACCTTATAGATAATATCTATTTCTTCTGGTGTCAATGCATCTAAAGCCACTCCTGCTTTCGCCTGAATGTGAAAACTTACCCCTTCCTCTCTCTCTATTTCTTCTACTGTCAATTGTGGAAGATAAATAATTTCTGAGTTTGCGATAGGTAATGCTCCATATTTTTGATGCTGATAAACCAATCCGGTTATTGCTCGACCTCTCTGTTTATAAGCCAATGCGTCTGCATACCAAAGCATCTTCATCAATTTTACTTTATATAAATTTTCACAATACTGTGCAAAAAATGCCATCGTTGCTCCAAGTTTGTTTAAATCCAATACCTGATATCCATTAAACTCACAAGGTTCATCGTATTCCGCATAGCGATTTTCAATGGTTTTTCTGTTTAACTGTTCAATGCCGATTGTCTCTATTCTATGCTGGATTGCCCTTCGCAATGTCTCATACTTTTCATTTGAGAACTTTTCACGCTGTTTTTTCAATCTCTCAAGTGCATAATACGGATCATCCTTTACCATTCGAATCAGCTGATCATAGGTCTCATCCTGAATTGATTTTGTTTCATACCTTGTGATGGTAACTTCTCCCCATCCTAGTAAGATGGCCAAATCCGCCTGGCTCATTCCATATAATCCTCGAATTTCTGCAATCTCATAAGATGTAAGCAGTCCATGATTTTTTCGATATGCATTTCTCGCACTCTGAAGATTCTGATCCATTAAATCTGCAGATACAAACTCATCTTCTTCATAATCGACGCTCTCCGGGCAAAAGAAGTAAACCTCCTCATAAGAGGTAATCTCATTTTTGATCAGCATTTCGCCAATTCTCTTTCTTTTTTCTACAAAGTGAACTTTGTCGCAGAGAGGGCAATCTCTTTCAACTTTCTCGACCAAATAATTGTCCTTCATTTTGGAGTCCTCCTCTCACAAAAATTTAACCCTCATATGGCAATGGGCTAGGCTTAGGATAGCGGACAAAATGGAAAGAAACACAAAATACTTTTCCAGTCGCCTTATCCCTAATTTTTACTTTAATATACACATCTTTTGTCTGAATATTCCTATAGAACACAAAGAAAGGCGGAGCTGCCGCATTTCTATCATCAAACATCGTCTCAGCATAATCTTTTACAGTGATTGCTTTAAGTTCTTCACATACATCATTCGCATCAAACTCTAAAGCTGCCATTGTATTTGCTGTTGTATAGGGATCTGTTGCACTTTCCTTTTTCTTTTTAGGAAGAATATCCAAATCCCGTTTAATTTCAAATGTATCTGATTCTAATATCGCCTTTAACTCACTAAGAAACTGCTCTACAGATTCTTTGGAGTCAATTCTTGAATTGCTATTCGTAGCTACTCCCTCCCTTCTTTTTCTTATTGATAGTATATACTATCAATTGATAGTTGTCAAGATTTTGCTGATATGTTCCGCACGGTATTTCACATAATTCCAATCCATGCCAAAAGCACTTAAGATCACTTTCTGTGTTTTGGTCACTGCATGATCAAGCCGGTACACCTTATCCAGCTGGCGTGTCATCTCAATCTTTTCCAGTTCCCGGATTGCTGCCGGAACTGTAAGATAATTGTAAGCGCTTAGATCTTGGGTAGCTTTACTGTCTACGTTTTTAAACTCATAATGATAGTAAATAGATTTTTACTACACTCCGCTTGATA
>NZ_JBDPGY010000039.1:0-13648 GCF_039841815.1 Ruminococcus sp. 1001136sp1
TTTTCGAAAAATAAAAAGACCCCTATACCATTTCAGATATAGAGATCTTTATGCGTCATACTAACTTAATGACATTGCTCATTCGGGGGGCTTTTCCTTTTGTTTAAGTTGAGATAATTGTAAAAGTAAACTTTGCTAATACAATGACAGAGTCGAGAAACAATAGAAAGGCTATCATGCAACATGTGTGATTGGGTTTAAAAAGAATTTGAAGGCTATGACCAAAAGGAATATATAAGATTCTCACAGCCAATATTGAATAAGGAGCTAGGAAAAAGGAAGCAGGCTGTTATATGCCTGCTTCCTTTATAAAAAAACTTAATAAGTATAAATACAAAATCTGGAGGAAAAAACATGCAGAGGGAAATGATAGGGGAAACTATTCGTAAATTCAGGGCGGAGAGAAAGCTGTCTAGGGAAATGTTGGCTGAACAAACTGGGATTAGTGTATCCCATCTTGAAAAGATAGAGAATAATTTAAGAAATCCCAGTATGAAAACATATGTAAGACTAAGGGCAGCTCTCTGCTTGTTAGGGGCTGGATGATCTGCCAATGATTTGATCACCTCATATTTCTTTTGTTCATCCATTGATAATTCTACCTTTCTGATAATCGTTACCTCCATCTGTTGATGGAAGCATTATACTACATTGGGACATTTTCCTTTATGGTATATTAGGACATTATCATAAATGGTTCATACATAAACACAATATATGGAAATGCAACATTGACACGCACTATATATTGTGTTATCCTATAATCGAATTATCGTTTATGCATAGCACCCTATGCAGAAGAAGTTTAGTCCTGGCAAAATACCGGGAGCAATCATTTGAGACAATAGATCTGAGAAATATAGAAAGACATCAAAAACCTGGAATGGATTTTTGGTGTCTTTTTTTGTTGTCAAAAATTCAGAATCTAGGCAAAGGGAGCAAATACAAAAGGAAGGAGAAGAGGGATAATTCGAAAAAAATAGAAGTATGTCGGATGAGAAACATGGAACAGGAAAAGGAAGGACGACATGCATAAATGGAAAATGCCGGGAACCGAAAAATGTTAGAACTATAAAGAAGGTGAGGGCATAAGAAATGAAGAGTATGCAGGCTATTATTGCCTGGTACTGGCAATTGTCTGCGGACTAAATGCAGCGGAGGCCTGGAAGATCTATCAATATGGACCGGATCATCCGTTAAGTAAAAAAATTCTGAAGCATAAGATCAGGGATTCCTCCCTGAAAAAGCTGAAGAAAAAAGAGCAGGAAAAAATGATGAAAAAGCTGTTTCTGGAAGGCTACAGTAAAAACGCAATTGCAGATGCGTTTGAATGCTTACCGGAAACTGTAACAGCGAGAATCAAAAGAGCAGAGGAGGACATGAATGGAACGTAGAAATATAAATACAGTTGGAACGATATTTAATGACTTTTTAGGTTTGTACACAGGAGAAAGACCAGTTGGGATCCGTGAGCTGATCCAAAAATATGACAAACATCCGGTCCTGATGGGATTGTTGTCCAATGTGGATTCTATTATCTACGTGGATGTCAAAAAGGCCATGTATGAGATTTATCCGCTTTATAAGAAATATAGACATTGTGCGTTGGACGATGAAGCATGGAAAGCCATTGTGGAGAGTGCGGAGGCGCTTGAAAAGAAGTGGAATGGAAACCTTTGGGTACGCCGGGTAATCCTAAATCTGGTAAATGAGCTGGATAAGGAATCTAAGGAACTGCAAAGAGCGGCAGCTGGCGGAAATGCAGAAAATCACGCCTCCAAAGCTGCATAATGACGGGAGGAGTTTTATATGCTGGAAAAATTAGCCAAAAGCATAGAGGAAATAAATGTCCTGGCGGAACATTACCGAACCTGTCATAATGTAGCGGCAATTGAAAGTCTTGCAAAAGAACATTCCATATCCAAAGAGGACATGGATGCTTTTATAGCGGGAAAAAGGAATTTTCTGCTGAAGGTTTTGTTAACCCGGCAATCTGCGTCTGCAACCGAAAAGCTGACAGAAGAAATGCTTCTTTTGCAGGATCCTGGGTATGCGACTGTGATTGGCACGTATCTTTTAGACCTTGCTAGAAAAGATCCTGTTATGAAAGAGGTGATCCTCCAGCCCCATAAGACGTTGCGGCGCTGTATCGAATATGTCCATGAAAAGGCATATGAGACGGCACTTAAAAAGGCAAAGAAAGAGGGAAAAGCTGGTGTGGGGCAAAATACTGGTATTGCGATTGGCTCTACAGAGGTATTTGCCTGGGTAATAGACTATTACCTGTTGGATGACCGTAAGGATATGGAGAAAAAAGCGCAGGAAGAAAAGGATACAATAAAGAAAGCCTGGAAGAAAGCGGAATCTATCAGGGCATTGTCAACAAAATCAAATGATTCAGATACAAAGAAAGATGTTTCGGAAGAGGCGCTGGTGACAGCAAAGCCAGTAGCGAAAAAGAAAGAGGAACCGGAGCAGCTTTCTTTATTTAATTTAGGGGCATGAGAAAATGATTGCGTATAAAGGCTTTGGAAAAAATCTGGTGTGTCTGGGTTACCAATTTAAACGATATGGGATCAATGAGACAACGGAGGCAAATTGCAGACAGAATGGATTCCATTGTGCGGAAAATCCGCTGGATTGTCTTGTTCACTATCCGAATTGGAGAAACTCCAGGTATTTTGTAGTGAAAGCATTTGGAGATCTGGATGAAGATGACCGGGATACCAAAATCTCGTGCACAAAGATGGAACTGAAGGAGGAACTGGATTTTTCAATGCTTTTACTACGGGGAGCTGCGTATATGGCAATACATCCGGACCGCCCATGGTGCAGCCTGGTTTGCAAAGAAACAGGTGTGGGCAATAATGGATTCGTAATTGTACGCGGCAAACAACCAAAAGCAAAAGGAAGGAAAAATGATCTTCTTATTCTTGTCCAGGAAGAGCCTGACAGCAATGAGATTATATATGTAAACCAGCTCTGTGTGGATGGCATAAGATATAAGGAAAATGAATGGTACGGAATTGCAGATTGAAAATTGGATGCTGGATCAGCGGTCATAGAGAAGCCGCAGAAAGGATTATTACGATGAAGTTAGGATATTTGGAATTTGTTGAGGTATTAAGAAAACAGCTTTTAAATGCTTTGCATTTACAGGAACAGCAAATATTTTTTAAAAAGAAAGCCATAGATAATAAGGATCGCTTATTTGTGGAGGCATTTGAAAATTCAAGTGGAAAACAACTGTGCGGTATTGACGTGAAAGATTTATATGAGCGTTGTATGGAAGGGAGTTCGATGGAGTCAATTTCATATTCTGTACAAGATGAAATCGAGAAACTGAAAACGGTTGGCATGTTAGAGGGCGAGATGACTCCAGACAGTTACCAAAAAATCAGAAAATACCTTTTTGTAAAACCGCTAAACAAGAAAGCGCATTCGCTTGAGTTGGAAGATGCAGTGCATAAGGATGTTGGAGATATCGCTTGTGTCGTGTATATGATGCTTAGTAATACGAACGAGTATTTTTGTGTGAAGATAAAAAATCAGCATTTGAAGCAATGGAAAATGACAAAAGAGGCTGTTATGGAAGAGGCGTTAAAAAATACCTGCCAGATGACACCCCCTTTCATTTATACAAATGGTAAGAACAAGTCGGGAGGATCCTTTATGGACAATGGAGCATTTTGCTTATCGAAAAGTGATAAAGTTATGGGGGTTCAGCTCTGCACCAATGCAAAAGAAAATGGAGCGGTTTCCGTATTTTTCCCTGGTGTCCTTCAAAGACTGGCACAGCTTATGGAAAGTGATTTGTACATTTTATTTACAAGCAGAAACGAAAGTTCAATTTACAGTGTAAATGAGAGTAATTTAGAAGATATTAAGGATGAACTCCATATAATGGAAACCGACTATGATAATGGTATTTGGTATGAAGATTCATTGTCAGAAGAACTCTACTACTATAGCAGAATCGAAGATAAGCTTTCTGTATATATGGAAAAAGTAAAGGTTAACTTTACTACGGTTAATTTAAAGGAAGCGCACTGATTATTAGAAAGGTAGATAAGGCTGTGTAATAGTTAAGTGGTAAGCAGTATCTGTATAATCCTAACGAAAGGAAATGAAAATACTATGAGTGAAATTTTAAGTTATGAGAAGTTTGTCGAAAACTTAAGAGCGTATCTGTTAGATGCTTTAAATCTGCAAGAAGAGCGAATTTATTTTGAAGCAAAAGATGAAGAGGGAATGGCTCAGAATGGAGACCGTTTATTTGTGGAATGTCGTGTAAGTTCAGAAGGGAAAGAAGTATGTGGAATCCATACGGAAGAGTTATATGAGGATTACCTGGATGGTGTTTCTGTAGATAAAATCGGAGATACTGTTACAGAAGAAATTAAAAAAATAAGTAAGGCTGGATTCTTCGAAAAAACAAAGAATGTAAATAATTACTCCAAAGTAAAGGGAGACCTGTTTATACGGCTTTTAAACAAAAAGAAACATGAAAAGGCACTGGAAAATGCCGTGTATAAAGAAGTGGATGGCATAGCCTGTGTTTTGTATATGAAAGTTGGACAGAGGGATGGATGTATCTCCAGCATGAAAATCCACAAAGCCAGTCTGGCAGACTGGGGAATGGATGAGGACGAAGCCTACGAGAATGCTTTGTCGAATACATATTCCCTTACTCCCCCAAGAATTTATAAGTGGGAACGCCTGCTTTTTAATCCTGCTTATGAGGGCGACGACTTTATGGACATGAATTATGAAGAAAATATTGTGGAAAGAATTGCTGGTAGCTGTCTTTCTACAAGTATTCGTACCAATGGGGCTGTGGCTGTTTTTCTGCCGGATGTGGCACAAAGGATCGCAGACCTTATGGATGATGATTTCTACATTGTATTTACAAGTGTCCATGAGGCAATGATTCATCCTAAGAGGATGTCCTGTCCGGAAGATCTTGAAAGAATTTTAAAAGAGACACTTAAAGAGGCTACCCCGGACGAAGATTTTCTGACAGATGAAATATATTACTATGACAGAGGTGCCCGGAAAATAATGAAATGGAAAAAGGTGGTATCAAAGGTAACTTTACCGGCAAGCTGTGTTGAAAGGCTTCCGTTGTAAATAGCAATGATAAGGTTTTACGGATTATAAGAAAGGAAACGGAAATTTTATATGTGTCAGCGTTTAACGTATGAAGAATTTGTCCAGAAATTACGGAAATGGATAATAAAAGCTGCTCATCTTCCAGAGGACTATGTTTTCTTTAAGAAAAAAGAAAAGACCGGAATAACCGCAAATGGGGACCGGTTATTTGTAGTCTGCGCTGAAACGGATTCCGGAAAAGACATCTGCGGGATTTTTGTGGAAGAACTTTACCAGGATTATGTAGAAGGAACTTCTATGAAAAACATAGAAGCAAGGGTGAAGTGTGACCTGGATAGAGTGGGAAATATGGAAAATACCAGATATCTGAATGACTATGAAAAAGTCAGGGAACATCTCTTTCTGGGGCTTTTGAACCTGGAAAAACACAGGCATGAACTGAAAAATGCCGTATATAAAACAATGGGGGACATTGCAATCACGTTATATGTGCATGCAGGAACCCTGAAGAATGGGATTACATATTTGAAAGTCAGATCGGAATATTTGGAAACATGGGGCTTGGAAAAAGACGATGTTTTACACGATGCTCTTTTAAACAGTTATCGTATATTGTCTCCAAGAATCTATGATTTCAAAAAAATGATGTACACTCCGGGGTATGCTGGTGATGACTTCATGAATGTGGATCCCTATTTTATTTCGGATAAAAAAAAGAAGGAGGGAATCTGTCTTAGCGTAAAAGGACTCACAAATGGAGCTGTGGCAGTCCTGTATCCAGAAGTGATAAAAAAACTGGTGGAATTAATGGATGGGGATTTTTATGTGGTATTTAGCAGTGTGCATGAAGCCCTGATACACAGCTCAAAACTTTGCAGCTTAGAAGAGCTTGAGAATTTATTAAGAACTTCCAATTCGAGAATGACATTCCAAAAGGAGTTTTTAACGGATAAGGTCTATTATTACTGCAGGGAAGAGGATAAATTTATTATGCTTCAAGGCAGTCTAAAAATGTTAGTTACAACAATCCGTATGGATGAGGAAAATTAAATGATAAGGAACGAGATGCGGCGGGAATTTCCTGCCGTATCTTTTGTTAAGAGGAGAAGAAAATGTCCGAGGGATACGAATACAATTTGTTGACACAGGAGCTGCTTCTTCAAGGATATACGGCGGAACACTATCCGGACTATGTTCGAATCGGAAACGGAAGGCTGGGAAAGTCACCACTTGAAAATTCATGCGGCGGTTTTATATATACCAAAGATTATCTGGAAAAGAAAGCATTTATGTCTGGCTGTGGTCTATACGTGAGTTGGGAAAAATGTATTAACGATATAGATTACCTGGAGGAAACATTCTGCTTTGAAAATGATAATGTCGTTTTTCGGTGTCCATGGCATAAGAAAAATTGTGAACAGAATCATCCCTTATTAAGGGAAGATAATTTCGGCTTCTGTGCCTGCCATATGGTATCAGATTACCAGTATGAAAAAAGTGCAGAATATTTGGAAAACCAGGCAGATCAGAAAAAGAAAGAATTGTTTCAGAAATTTAAGGAACAGCATAAAAACTGTATTTGTAAGATGCATATGTCTTATAACTACGAGAAGCAGGAATGGAGCCTAAACTATGATCCAATGAGGTGTAGATGTGAACCTGGCGATTACTGCACGTTGAAAGGCAGAACTCTTTCTGAAAAAAGCGGGAATATCTACTACGATATAAAGGTATCTACCATTCGAAAAGACGATACCTTTTTTGCTGGTGAACCTGTAGTGACGATCACAAGGGGAAAGAAATTTCTGCAGAGCAAGGTTTCGGTCGATATCTGTGAGGAAATTGCAAAAAGAAACCGGGAGGATATTTTTAGAAAAGAATGGTTCAATGGCTATTCTATGCAGGCGTTGTATGATCCAGATTTGAAGGTGGAAATTCTGAATGTTAGGGTCGCAGCACGCTTGATTCGCGATAAAGTACAGGATCTTCAAGATGAGAAAGCAGGAATAAATGTTAGCTATGAAGCAGACTTTGCGAAAGCGAATAAGAAGTGGAAACAGAAACGAAAAGAGAAACGCCTGGAGCAGACAAAAAGAAAGATTGTGAAAAAGGGCTGGGAGTCTCTGAATGATACAGAACAAAGATTTATGAAGAAGAGACTTTCTGTCGAACAGATTGAAGCTTTGCAACAGGAGTGGGTTACGGCAAATGCGCATAAGGATGAGGCTGAGCAGCTAACCCTAAATTTATATAATAACTTCAGAAAGGACGAATTCGAATTAAATGGAAAAACAAAAGTTAAAAAAAATGAAAATATTGGAAGCAACAGATGAAATGGTACAAGTGGCAGAAAACGATGTCCCGATTATTGGAAATATGCCCTATGAAAAAATGACATACCCGGTTGGCATGCTTATACGCGCGGAAGAGGAAGAAAACATTGTAAAGATTGGATTTTTCTTTACAGAAATTTTAGCAGCAGGTGGAAGACGCCCTTTGTATACGTTGTTCATTGATAAGAAAAAAGATTGTTTCATAGGGTACGATTATCGGCTAAAGAGCTGGACAAATAAAATGCTGGATAAAATCGAATACCCAAATGGGGTAAAGAAACATCATGCATGGTGCGACTTAAAAAGCCTGGAAATAATCCGGAAAACAGTAGAAGAAAACTGTAAGGAAAATGAAATATATGATAGTATTTGGGAATTTGAAGAGCAGGTGCGGAGAAGAACAAGAATACAAAAAAATCGGAAGATTACGCGGGAATGGGACAAGGTGATGAACTGTGTAAAAGAAACACCAAAAGACTGGGATAAATGGATGAAAAAGGTAGGGATCACAGAAAACTATATTTTTTATCAATACTCCAAAAAGAAAAAGGCAGATACTGGTTACTGTACGTGGTGTGAAAGAAATGTCCCTATAAAAGATCCGAAATATAATAAGAAGGGCATATGCCCTAACTGCAGTCATAAAATTCAATACAAACCAATTGGAAGACAGAGAACGGTGATGACGGAAACGGAAAGCGCATACCTGTTACAAACCTGTGGTGATGGCTTGATTGTGCGTGAATTCAGAGCATATGTGAAGTATGATATGATTGCTTACACAAAGCCAATATATATCTGGTGGGAGCAACGCAGATTTGTTTATGACGAGGACCTTAATGAAAAGGAGTTTTATTGGGGATACTGTCACAAGACGGAAGAGCGAAGATGGATTCAGGGAGAATTACGTACAGGCAATCTATATTATCGACAATATGAGCCACGCTATTGGGGACGTATTTATAAAAAGTCTCTTTATGGAATTCATAATGAACAATTTAAGAGAAGCGGATTTTATGAATTGGCTAAGAAAAGTGAAAAAGTAGAGCCGGTAACTTATTTTAAAAAACTAAAAGAATATCCCTATTGGGAACAGCTGGCTAAGGCAGGCCTGAATCATTTGGTAAATGAAATGATAATAACAGATCAATCTGTTTATTTTAAAGAATCCAATTCTTTAAGCCATGCGCTGGGTATTGATAAGTTTCGGTTAAATCGACTTCGAGATAATAAGGGGGGAATTGTATTCCTTCAATGGCTGGTTTTTGAAAAGGGATTGGGAAAGATGATCAGAGATGATGTGATTGCCTGGTTCTCAAAATACAAGATTGATCCAACAGAGTTATTGTTCATACTGGATCGAATGAATCCGGAGCAGATTAGAAATTATTTGAAAAAGCAGGCGAGCCAAAGTGAAAAAACGCCAAGAGATCTTCTGGGTACATGGAAGGATTATCTTGATATGGCTGAAGAACTTGACCTGAATATAAAGGATTCCATTGTATATCGGGTACGAAAGCTGGAACTGCGGCATAATGAAGTGATCCAAATGCTGAGAGATAAAGAAATGGATTTGAAAGCAGATGAGGTCGTGGAAAAGTTTCCTACAATAGAAGCGGTTTGCGAAAGTCTGAAAAAATATGAATATAAAGATCAAAAGTATCAGATTGTAGCACCGCGAAATGTAAAAGATATTTTGGCAGAGGGAAATGAACTAAAGCATTGCATTACTGGAAAGGAAACTTATTTTGACCGTATGGCAAAACAGGAATCCTATCTTTTGTTTCTACGAAAAACAGATACTCCAGAGAAACCCTATTATACATTGGAAGTGGAACCTGATGGAACAGTACGCCAGAAGCGTACTTATTTTGACCGTCAAAATCCTGACATTGAGGAAGCAAAAAAATTTTTGGTGAAGTGGCAGAAGCAGCTTACACGTAAGCTCAATAAAGAAGATAAGATTCTTTCGCTAAAGAGCCGGGATCTTCGGAAAAAAGAAATCGAAGATTTGCGGAAAAAGAAAGTAAAAGTGAATGGATTTGGATTCACTGGAAAGTTGCTTGCGGATATCCTGGAAGAGGATTTGATGGAGAACGCCGCATAAAATGGTAAACAAAAGAGAGAAAGGATAAAGATACTATGGCCTATATAATGTTTGACGACAACCAGGTTGTTATCACTGGTAAGATTGCAATGGATTTTACATTTAGTCATAAGATTTGTGGAGAATGCTTTTATAAGGCGGAGCTTCAGGTTAAGCGCCTCAGCGATTCTGTAGATACAATTCCGGTGTTGATATCGGAACAAATTGCAGATATTACGAAGAGCCGCGTTGGTGAATTTGCGGAAATTTATGGGGAATTTCATTCACATAATCTACGTGAAGAAAACCATACTCGATTAGAGCTTTATGTATTTGCCAGGGAAGTGAAATTTGTAGAGGTAAATGACTCTAAGACGGATTACACAAATCGAATTCTTCTGGAAGGTACAATCTGTAAACCTACAGTTTACCGAAAAACCCCTCTGAAAAAAGAAATTACGGATCTGCTTCTGGCTGTGAACCGGTCTTTTGGAAAATCAGATTACATACCCTGCATTTGTTGGGGGAGTACCGCCCGCTATGCGGCTGATCTTAAGGTGGGAACCCGTGTGATGGTCTGGGGCAGAATCCAAAGCCGGGAGTACAAAAAACGGATCGAGGAAAATGAAACTCAGAAGCGAATTTCATATGAGGTTTCAATAAATACGCTGGAGGTAGCGTAAATGTTGAGTTTATAACTTTTTATGATAATTAAGCGATAATAATAAAACTTTAATGCTACATATTTGAAACTGTGATGAAATTGACACATAGTTTCATGGATGATATTATAAAAATGGTATTTGGCAGCAGACGCTGCATAAACTCTTATTCCGATTTGGTTCGGGATGGATGGAAATAACGGTAGTGTGTGCAATTGCACCCAAAAATCACGAAAACGTTGATTTTTGGGTGCTTTTTTGATTTGGGAGGTGATTATTATGTCTGAGAAATATTTGTTGACGATTGATGAGGCTGCTGAATATTTCAACATTGGTAAAAACAAACTGCGCGATATGATAAAAGAACCTTGCTGCAATTTTGTGCTTTTCAATGGTAAGAAAGCGCTTATCAAAAAAAACAGACTGGAATCATATTTAGATGAAACTGTTTATTTATGATTGCAGGAAACGGAGGTGTGTGATAAGATTAGTGCTATAAAAAATAACATTTACGCACCTCTAGTTAATAAGAGGTGAAAGAATGGGAAAAAATTTAAAAGGAAAGGAATTGGGAAAAGGCATTACACAAAGAAAAAACGGGGTGTATCATGGAAGGTATGTAGACCGTTTCGGCGACAGAAGATCCGTCTATGGTACAACGGTGAAAGAAGTAAAAGCTAAGCTGGCAGAGGCGGAACTAAACGAACAAAAGCTGTCAAATATTGTTGATGAAAAAATAACATTGGATGAGTGGTACGAAAAATGGATGCGGGTTTATAAAGAACCTGTTGTCCGTCTCAGCACAAAAACTACATACAATTCAATGTATAAAAGGTTGATTTCACCAGTTCTTGGAAAAACTCGTTTAGTAAATATCACCAAATTGATGATTACAGATTTGGTGAATAATATGTCAAAAAAAGGATATCAGTATGAGTCTTTGAACAAAGTAAAGGTTCTTCTTATTGATATGCTTAATAGAGCAATGGAAGATCAGTTCCTTATCCGTAATCCAGCAAAAGGTGTAAGATTGCCAAAGAATAAGCCACAGAATGAGATTAAGGCGCTCAGCAAAGAGGATCAGACAGACTTTTTTGAATGTGCCGCCGGTACATTCTATAATAATATGTTTGTAGTTGCTGTAAATACTGGTTTACGTCCAGGAGAATTGTATGCGCTTACGGAAGATGATATTGATTGGAAAAATAATGTTATTCATGTGAAGCGTACGTTGTTGTATCAGAAACTGG
Source organism: Ruminococcus sp. 1001136sp1 (assembly GCF_039841815.1). Taxonomy (NCBI): domain Bacteria; kingdom Bacillati; phylum Bacillota; class Clostridia; order Eubacteriales; family Oscillospiraceae; genus Ruminococcus; species Ruminococcus sp. 1001136sp1. The sequence continues at coordinate 11,444 of NZ_JBDPGY010000039.1, forward strand.
AGGGTGATGAGTGTAAGACGTTCCATCTGGGACCACCAAAGACAGAAACAAGTATAAGGACAGTTCCAATTAATTCATATTGCCGTAAAGCATTAGAAAAACAGATTATTCAGCATAAAATTGTAATGGCGAAAACTTGTAGGAAGAATTTGGAATTTCCTGATTTCCTGTTTACTACGAAGCTCGGGACTCCATTAAATGCACAATTATATTGCGATGCAATTGAAAGAATCGTGCAGGAAGTGAATCTGATGAGGGATCCGTTGGATTTGATGGAAACTTTTTCAGGACACTGCTTCAGACATACATTTGCTACTAGATGTTTTGAAGCTGGAATTGTACCAAAAACAGTGCAAGCCTATCTTGGCCATGCTTCTCTTCAGATGACAATGGATTTATATACTGCGGTTATGGAGCATAAAAAAGTGAATGATATGCAACTTCTTGAAGATTCAATTGATCTCCCGGATCCGGCAGCTGAGATAAATTTAGCTAGTAATGAAAAAGTTATTAAATTTTGTGGGTGATACCGTGGGGTAAAAATGGGGTAGTACAGAAAAATGATATGGCGTAGAGCCTTGGAATCCCTTGATTTTACTGGATTTATTGTAACCAGATGGGGTGCAAATAAATGTAATTATTACGTATATCAGAGCACCCCATACGACCTCTACGGAACACCTGATTTTTCCAGTATTTCCAAGGGTTGAGAGAGTGGTGTATTTCACGTAAATTATTATAATTTCAAGCTATTTATTACGAAAATGGAGTAAAAATGGAGTACTAGAGCGTGTTTGAAAAAGGCTTTCTGCAAGATGTGCGTCACAATTTGTGGGAGATTTTGCCCGGATGAGGGCGGGGCTGTCTATTTCCCGACAGCCCCTTTTTCAAAACTGACATAACTATTCCGTCAAAAGAAAAAACTTTACATCCAGTCGATATTGTGCTATAATTTTTTAGTCGAAGTGGTTGTATATGAGGTTGCTGTTTAAATGTTAGACAGTAACTAATGATAATGCAGCTTTCGAATTTATGCACCTGTAGCTCAGTGGATAGAGCAGTGGTTTCCGGTACCATGTGCGGGGGTTCGATTCCCTTCAGGTGTATTGCCTGGAACGATCGGGCGTTCCGGTGCGTTGTATTAAGGAGGACAAGAACTTGGATAATTTCAGAGAATGGTTATCAGATAACCTTCGCTATTTTATGCTTGGCGGAGCGATTCTGTTAATCGTGGTTGTCCTGTTTTTCGGTATCCGTGCATTTATGGGAAGCGGGAAGGGCGATTCCAGCAAGGATACAGCCGATGGGCAGGTAACAGCAGACAACGACCAGGGAAATGTTCCTTCTTCTCCGGCAAATGATGGGGAGACTGACGGGAAGAAAGACGCCAATCCCATGGAAAAAGCTAATGAAGAGATTACTTCATTGATCAAGAGCTATTACACAGCTCTGGGGGATAAAGATATTACCACATTGCGTACTTTGGTAGATAATCTTGCACCGGCAGACGAGTCTAAGATTACCAATGCCAAGTACATTGAAGGGTATGAAGCTGGTGATATCTACACGAAAAAGGGGCTTGATGACGATTCCTATGTAGTATATTCCTGTTTTTACTACATCTGTCAGGGGATTGATACAAAGGTACCTGCGCTTGCTGAGTTCTATGTGGTAAAGGACACAGACGGGAACTGGAAGATTGACGGCGCTGCTCACGATGACAGCGACGAGATAACGAAATATGAAGTTTCTTTGCGTCAGGATGACGACGTGAAGGAGCTGAAGGCCAAGGTACAGAAGCAGTATGAGGATGCACAGACTGCAGATCCTGCACTTGCTGCTTTCCTTGATGGTCTTGGTGAGGATGTCACAGGATCTGCAGAGACAGCCGATGGAACTACGCTGGTAGTGACAGAGGATTGTAATGTCCGTGCAGCAGCCAGCAGTGATGCAGAAGTGATTGGTGGATTGTCCGCTGGGACAGAAGTAGTCAAGAAAGGTGAGAGCGGAGACTGGATCCAGATTGACTATGAAGGCTCTGAGGCGTATGTTCACAGCAGCCTTCTGGAAGAGAAAACTGAATAAGTATAAAAGAGGAATTGTCATGATGGCAGTTCCTTTTTTGCGTGGTGCGCCTGGCGGCGCACGTTTCTAACGGGTTAAAGTCCCGAATCCGCCCGGTAGTGGGAAGGATATAGCCGAAGG
>NZ_JBDPGY010000003.1:0-221324 GCF_039841815.1 Ruminococcus sp. 1001136sp1
GATGAGATTGAGAAAAAGCCAACGCAGATCAAATGGGATGCAGAAGCAGCTGAAAAAGCAGGCTACGAGCATTTCATGCTGAAGGAAATCCATGAGCAGCCAAAAGCCGTTCAGGATACGTTGAATTCCGTATTAAAGGATGGGGCTATCGACTTGTCTTCTGTGGGACTTACTGAGGAAGAGCTTCAGTCTTTTTCCCAGATATATATTGTGGCATGTGGTTCTGCCTATCATGTAGGTGTGGCATGCCAGTATGTGCTGGAGGATCTGGCGCAGCTGCCGGTACGTGTGGATCTGGCATCTGAGTTCCGTTACCGCAGCATGCCTCTGGATCCCAACGGTCTGGTGATCGTGATCAGCCAGTCCGGCGAGACGGCAGACAGCCTTGCAGCCCTCCGTCTTGCGAAAAAGAAGGGGCTGAAAACCCTTGGAATTGTCAATGTGGTGGGAAGCTCCATTGCCCGGGAAGCAGATAATGTATTTTATACCCTTGCCGGTCCGGAGATTGCAGTTGCCACAACGAAAGCCTACAGCACCCAGCTGATCGCCGGCTATTGCTTTGCCGTTCAGTTTGCACTGGTGCGGGGATGTATTTCCCAGGGACGCTATCAGGATCTTATCTCCCAGCTTCAGTGTCTTCCTGAGCAAATCCAGAAGATCCTGGACGACAAGGAGCGGATCCAGTGGTTTGCTGCCAAACAGGCCAATGCCAGGGATGTGTTTTTCATCGGACGTGGACTTGATTATGCCATCAGCCTGGAAGGCAGCCTGAAAATGAAAGAGATCAGTTACATCCATTCTGAGGCTTATGCTGCAGGAGAGCTGAAGCATGGCACTATCAGTCTCATTGAGGATGGCACTCTTGTGATCGGAGTGCTCACCCAGTCTGAGCTTTATGAGAAAACTATTTCCAATATGGTAGAGTGCAAAAGCCGCGGAGCTTATCTCATGGGGCTGACTACCTATGGAAATTATAATATTGAAGATACTGCTTCCTTTACCGTTTATGTTCCAAAGATAGAGGAGTGCTTTGCCACAAGCCTTGCGGTGATTCCGTTACAGCTTATGGGATATTACGTCAGCGTGGCAAAGGGACTTGACGTGGATAAGCCGAGAAATCTAGCAAAGAGCGTTACAGTAGAGTAAATTTGCAGCAGTCTTATGAGTGCGGTGAGCAGAAACGGCAGATGTTTTTCGGGGGAAAAACAACAGGATGAGGTTATAAAAATGGGAAAATATTTTGGTACAGATGGCTTCCGTGGAGAGGCAAACGAAAACCTGACAGCAGATCATGCATATAAAGTAGGCCGTTTTCTCGGCTGGTATTACGGAGAACTGAAACGCCGGAACGGTGACGACACGCCGGCGCGTATCATAATAGGAAAGGATACCCGCCGTTCCAGCTATATGTTCGAGTATACACTGGTTGGCGGACTGGTGGCTTCCGGTGCGGATGCATATCTTCTCCATGTCACGACCACACCTTCTGTGGCTTATGTGGCAAGAGTGGATGAATTTGACTGCGGTATTATGATCTCCGCAAGCCACAATCCATATTTTGACAATGGAATCAAGTTGATCAACGGAAACGGGGAGAAGATGGACGAGGAGACCATTTCCCTTGTGGAAGCCTATCTGGATGGAAATCTGGAAGTCTTCGGGCAGAAATGGGAGGAGATTCCTTTTGCAAAGAAGGAAAAAATCGGCTGTACAGTAGACTATGTTTCCGGAAGAAACCGTTACATAGGTTATCTGATCTCTCTGGGTGTCTATTCCTTCCGCGGCGTGAAGGTGGCGCTGGACTGTGCCAACGGAAGCTCCTGGAACATTGCCAAGGCTGTTTTTGACGCTCTCGGTGCCAAAACCTACGTGATCAATGCCCAGCCGGATGGCACCAACATCAACAACAATGCCGGTTCTACCCATATCGGGGGACTGCAGAAATACGTGGTGGAGAACGGAATGGACGTTGGTTTTGCCTATGACGGCGATGCAGACCGCTGTCTCTGCGTGGACGAGAAGGGCAATGTGATTACTGGCGACCACATTCTCTACATCTACGGAAAGTACATGAAAGAGCGCGGCAAGCTGCTGACTAACACCGTTGTCACCACCGTCATGTCCAACTTCGGTCTGTACAAGGCCTTTGATGAGCTTGGAATCGACTACGCGAAAACAGCCGTGGGAGACAAATATGTATATGAGTACATGATGAAAAACGGCTGCCGTATCGGCGGTGAGCAGAGCGGACATATTATTTTCAGCAAATACGCCAGCACTGGGGACGGAATCCTTACCAGTCTGAAGATTATGGAAGTTATGATGGCTAGAAAGAAAAAGCTCAGCGAACTTTCAGAAGGCTTCACCGTTTATCCCCAGGTGCTCACCAATGTGAGAGTGACCGACAAGAAGGCAGCGCAAGATGACGCAGATGTGCAGGCAGCTGTGAAGAAGGTTACTGAGGAACTGGGCGATACCGGAAGAATTCTCGTCCGTGAGTCCGGAACAGAGCCGGTTGTACGTGTTATGGTGGAAGCGGAGAGTGAAGAAATCTGCCAGAAGTATGTGGATATGGTTGTGAATGTAATTAAAGAAAATGGGTATGTGGCCGGATAAGGGCTGGATGCCGTGGATGTTGCCGCCTGGCGTGTGCCGGGCGGTGGTGGTGTGTATAAGATAAGTTATAATATAATAATTTCGTATAGAATATTTAGCGATTAAATTGTTATAAGTTTGCAGCATCTGAATGTCGAGTAAAAACAAAATCTACTTGACATTCGATCTATGTCTGTTTATTATTTAAATAAAATAATTAGAAGGAGCAGGAGTGATGAATAGTAGAGAGCGGATAGAATTGTTTCTTTGCAATATTAAAGAGAATACTGTAATTGAAGCAAGCCGTATATATACTTTCTTGGCAGATGACATGACAGAAGCAGCATTTTATAAAACACTTGAACGCTTCTGCCAAAGTGGTTCACTTGTCCATTTGACTAAAGGGTTATATTATAAGCCGAAGAAATCCAGATTTGGAATTGTTCCGATCAGAGAGCAGGATATTGTTACTCATTACATTGGGAATCAGAAGGGATTGGTTGTAGGCTATAAACTGTATAACGAGAAAGGACTTACTACACAAATAAGTAAGCAGACGGAAGTTTTTTCAAATCATGTGCCAGGGAAAAGGAAAACAATTCAGAATGTGGTTGTAAAAAATATCTCTTGTGATCTGAATGAAGAGCGCGTAGCAGTAATTGAAACTCTGGAGATTCTTCAAAATTATTCTAAGATAGAAGATGTAAACAAAAAAGCGCTGATTACTTATATGGAGAAGTTTGCACAGTCTTATTCTGATAAAGCTGCGGTCTATGTCCTGGAGCATATGAAATATAAAAAGGCAACAATTGCTTTTTTGGAATCCTTTTTGGAGTATCTAAATGTTAATAACTCATTAAAACAATTTTTATCATCAATGTCTGTTTATGCAATTCCAACCATGGAGGAAATATATGAGACTGCATGAGAATGAAGAGGATTTTCGAGATCTTTGTAGTATAACAGCTGGATATATTGGCATTCCAGAAGACGCCGTTAGAAGAGATTATTACATTGTGAGTATGCGATCAAGCTGATCAACGGAAACGGGAAGAAAATGGATGAGGAGACCATTTCTCTTGCAACACTGCGGGCTTATTTGTGGTATGCGGCTAATATGGATATTTTTCTTCAGTCGATAGCGTTATCTGCATCTCATGTACCCTTTATAAAGGAAGCAAAAAAAGAAAAACAGATCATTCAGGATAAAGATATGAAAGCCCTGCTTGCAGTTCCCCCAGATACGCAAAAAGGAAAGCGTGATCAGAACAAAAGGGGTCTGTCCCCATAAATGCAGAGTGAAATTCCTAAAAGTTTTCTAAAAAACTTATTAAATAAATTTCATACTTTTCCAATATATTTTCCTTCCAGAAAAGGAAACAGTATGCTATCCTATATACATCATAAGAGTTTCAAACCTACATAAGCTCTTCTGAAAAACAAATCATAGAAGGTGGTGAAATCCATGGGAAGAAAGGATATCATCACAAAAGAGTACATGGAGGACACAGAAGTTTTTGCGGACGTGTTCAACCATATGATTTACAAAGGAGAAAAGGTCATTGACCCTAAGAATTTGAAGGAACTGGATACGGCGAATGTAATTATTCCATATGGAGCTGACGGGGCGGAGGTGCCATATCAGAAATACAGAGATGTGTTTAAAATCCTGTGTGCTATGGAAGATGAAAATGCGGTGTATCTGCTTCTGGGAGTGGAGAACCAGTCCAATGTTCATTATGCAATGCCAGTGAAAAATATGGTTTACGATTCGCTGGAATATGCAGCGCAGGTGCAGAAAGTAGAGGCTTCTCATAAAAAAGCGCGGAAGGAGAAAGATCCTAAAGAGAAGAAACCAGATTCCGCAGAGTTTCTTTCAGGCTTTTACAGAGAAGACAGGCTGCTTCCAATTATAACAGTAGTAGTGTATTTCGGGGCTGATAGTTGGGATGCACCCAGGTCGCTGCATGAGATGTTAATTGTACAGGACGAAAGCATATTGTCATTGGTTCCTGACTATCGGATTAATCTGATTGCACCAGGGGAGATGAGTGAAGAGGAGTTGGAGCTTTTTACTTCTAATTTTCGTGAGGTAATGCAGTTTATTAAGTATTCAAAAGATACGGAGAAGCTGAGCCAGCTTGTGGAGGAGAATACTGCATTTGAAACTATGGACAGGAAGGCTGTTCGTGTAATGGAGGAGATGACTGGAATGAAGATTGAAAAAGAAGTTGAGGAAGAAAAGGTGAATGTTTGTAAAGCGATTCAAGGGATTGAGGAAAAGGGGCGAATCGCTGGATTGGCAGAGGGACGTGCTGCTGGGCTGGCGGAAGGAAAAGAGGCTTTGGAGCGTGAACAGAAACTTACCAAATTCCTGTTGTGCGATAACCGCATCGACGACCTAAAGCGTGCCCTTGACGATTCTGCTTTTCGCCAGAAACTTTTGGAAGAGTATGGAATTGATTAAAAAGATATAAAAACGAGACGTATACGCTAATGGTTTAAAAGCACATATTTTATAGATTTTTTTGCAGTTCCATGGTATCATTATTTCAAGCAAAAGCAATTGATACTGTGGAACTTTTTATCAGGAGTGTGTGTAATATGGGAAGTTATCTGAATCCTGGAAGTGCTTCTTTTCGCAATAGTCTGAGGTCCAAGATTTATGTGGATAAGAGTGAATTGATAGCCAGAACAAATGAATTGATCTGTACAGAGCAGAGATATGTATGTGTCAGCCGCCCGAGACGATTTGGAAAGTCTATGGCGGCTAATATGCTTGCTTCATATTATGAGAAAGAAGAAAATAGCGATGATTTGTTTGGCGGTTTGCGGATCAGCAGAGCAATCACATATAGAGACCATTTAAACCAATATGATGTTATCAAAATCAATATGCAGGAATTCCTGAGCGTTACCAACAGTGTAGATGAGATGCTGGGACGATTGAAGCGGTATTTACTGTTTGATTTGTTAGATGCTTATGGAAATCTGCACTTTCGGGATTCTGAAGATTTGATACAGGTGATGAAGGATATTTTTGCAAAAACAAAATGCCCTTTTGTGATTTTGATCGATGAGTGGGATTGTCTTTTCCGGGAATACAAGAAGGATAGAGAGGCACAGAAGAAGTATCTTGATTTTTTGAGAGTGTGGCTGAAGGATCAGGATTATGTTGCGCTGGCATATATGACAGGAATTTTGCCCATAAAAAAATATGGTTCTCATTCCGCTTTGAATATGTTCACAGAGTATTCTATGACAAATCCCCGTGAGATGGCTGAATTCTTTGGTTTTACAGAAGATGAAGTAAAAATGTTGTGTGCCCGGTACAAGAGAAGCTTTGAGGAAACAAAGGCCTGGTATGATGGCTACGAACTGATAACAGTAGAAGAGAATCAGAAAAAGATTTATTCCATGTATAGCCCGAAATCTGTAGTGGATGCAATGCTCAGTGGGGTGTTTGATAATTACTGGAATCAGACAGAAACCTATGAAGCACTTAAAACTTATATTAGATTGAATTATGATGGCCTAAAAGATTCTGTCATAAAAATGCTTGGAGGCGATAAGGTACAGATTAACACGGGAACTTTTTCGAATGATATGGCGACTTTTCAGGGAAAAGATGATGTATTGACCCTTCTGGTCCACCTTGGCTATTTGAGCTATCATTGGCCGGATAAAACTGTCTATATTCCCAATAAAGAAGTATCTCAGGAATATATAAATGCAATCAGCACTATGGAGTGGCCTGAGGTTATTGACTCTGTAGAAAATTCTAGAAAGCTGCTGGAAGCTTTGTGGAGAATGGACAGTGATACAGTGGCAAAGGGAATCGATAAAGTGCATCAGAAAGCTTCATCTGGACAAACCTGCAGCCATAATTGAACTTAAATGGAATAAAAATGCTTCCGGAGCAATTGCCCAGATTAAGAGACAGCAGTATAGTGAGGTGCTAAAAGATTATCATGGGGATTTGCTGCTGGCAGGTATTAATTACGATAAGAAGACGAAACTGCATGAGTGTGTGATTGAGAAATTTCAGAAATATTAAAATTCCTGGATTTACAGTATTTTATCATTATCGGAGTTAGAGGATTTCAAGTAAACATAGCGAGGAGAAACTATGATGAAAAATACATTTAATGCTATGCTGAAAAATAGACCCAAAGAAAACGATGAACAAAATGCAATTGATTTTATACTGGCGGAATATAAGGATATTTCTGACGGTATAGTTATTGATGTTACTGTAGACATAGGGTGGCCGCCAGCTATGGTTGTTGTAACGGATGCAGTACCTGCACAGTAAATCTGGAATGTGACAAATACAGAGCAAAAAATCTCGAAATTTTTAGATAAAAACAGACAGATAAAACTTGTGAAGCTCCTGTTTCCGTGCTATTATGAGCATAGAAATTTGAAGCAGCAAACAGCTGCGAAAATAAAGGAAAGATGTGAGAGAAAACGATGAAAACAATACAGGACGTACTTCAGCTGATTTTACAGGCCGATGATATCAAATATGTAAAAAATAGCGGTATATTGAATTATGGACTGGATTTGAAACAGGTGGTGGAACGTGAAATTGAATTGTCTGTTTGCAAAGGTGATAAGGAAATATTGCTTGCGATGAATTATGACATAGAGCAATGCTCTGTTCAATTTCAGATTGTAGACTGCACGGAGGAAGATGAGAAGAAGATTATAGATCTGGATTTTGCTTTAAACGGCGCCGAAGCTACGGTGGATTTTACAAAAGCGCTTAATTTATATTTGTTAAGTATCGGTTATATTGATGAAGGCGACCTGGAAGAGTATCGTCAGAAGGTCAGCCGCCTGAGCTGAGGATAATATGTGAGGCGAAAATCAGTAACAATGAAAAAACAGCTCCCTGCGTGGTCAGAGAGCTGTTTTTTATTATACACCAGGATTATTTAACTGTAACGGTGATATATTTGTTTACTGTCTTGTAGTTTTTAGCTTTAACAGTAACTTTTACCTGATAGGTACCTTTCTTGGTTCCCTTAGCAACTACGATCTTACCGTTTTTGTTAACTTTGATCTTGGAGTTGTTTGTTGTGTAAGAAATTTTACCAGTTTTCTTAGTTACTTTGATAGCTTTCTTAAGAGTCTTGCTGCTCTTCTTAACTGCAGAAGCCTTTACAGTATACTTGTCAGTAGACTTTAAGGTAACCTTCTGAGTTTTAGCTTTGATCTTGTAAGTAAGAGTCTGTGTATATCCGGCATATTTTCCTTTACCGATGATGGTAACTTTGTATGTTCCGGCATTCTTACATGTTTTAACTTTTACTGTGTAGTATTTAGCTTTGATTGTTTTTCCAGCTTCATTCTTAACTACAACCTTTGGCTGCTGTTTCTTACCAGTGTAAGTTACAGTTTTCTTGGTAAGAGAAGCATTGAAAGATGTTTTTACAGGTGAATCTGCTGCAAAAACAGTAGTGCTGATGAGAAGCATCATTACTGCAGCCAGGATAGTCACAGCTACTTTTTTGAATGATTTCATTGGTAACACCCTCTATTTCTTAATTTAATGTATTTAATAAACGGTCTCCCCACGCAGACCCGTTTATCCGGAAGTTGGATTACTGTGAATAAAGTTCACAGCCGGTAAAAATAGTACAAACGGTTATTTTCCGGTAGAATTCTTATCTGCAGCAGCGGAGTCAGAGCTGTTTTTTTTATCCTTAGGCTCATAACCATAGCCGTATCCATAACCATAACCGTATTTTCCATAGCCATACTTGCCATAAGCACGTCCCTTTACATCGGCACGGTTCAGAACTGTACCGAGGAGCTTGCAGCCAGACTGCTGGATCTCATAAAGAGACTGCTTGATCAGAGTACGCGGTGTGGTACCAGCACGTACAACCAGAACTGCGCCGTCGCACAGAGAAGCGATAAGCGCTCCATCTGATACACTGCCAAGCGGCGGGGAATCTATAATAACAAAACGATAATTCTCTGAAAGGGTATTCAGAAGCTCTTTGAAACGAACATCTTCCAGAAGAGCGGAAGGATTCTCAAGGAGCTGTGTACACGGAACCATATAGCCGTTTGGAATATTGGTACTGTATATAACGTCCTCATATTCTGCCATACCGGAAAGATAGTGGTTCAGTCCCATAGTAGTGTCATCGTCGTAGTCCATCTGAAAACGTGTTTTCATAACGGATTTACGAAGGTCAACGTCTACCAGAACAGTAGGAAATCCTGCTTCTGCAAGCATTTTCCACAGGTAGGAGGAAATGGTACTCTTACCTTCATTAGGCTGGCAGCTGGTCAAAAGGATCTTGCGGGTATTTTTACCGCAGAATTTAATATTAATACGAAGTCGGTTCATCGCTTCGGAAACTGCATAGGGCAGCTCCGGAAGGTTTACATTAAGCTGGTTCATTATTTCGTACGACCTCTCTTTCTGCCGCGTCTGCGGTGCTGCTCCTCATCCAGATCGATTACCTGATCGCTGTCAGGGATAGTGGTAAGAGGTACCAGCCCAAAATATTTTTCCATATCATCTGCAGTATGAATGGTGTCATCCATCAGATATTTTACAATAAAGAATGCTGCACAGATGAGAAGTCCAAGCAGGGCACCGATTATGGTGAACTTGGTATAGCTTGGAGCCACTTTACTCTCAGGAAGTTTGGCAGGCTGTGCCAGATTCGGAGCAAGTGTGCTCATGGTATCTGGGAGATAATCAATGGCTTCCTCAGCCATAGTTTCAGCCAGATCCATAGCCATCTGCGGATCGGTAGAAGTAGCGGTGATCTCCAGAATACGGGTATCGCTTGGGTTGTTCAGTGAAAAAGCTTTAGCCAGTTCATCGGATGTAGAATCCAGATTCAGACGGTCAATAACACGGTTTAGTACCGGATAGCTGAGCATCAGCTGTTCATAGTCTGCAGTCAGGGAAGTACCAAGATTCAGGTCACTTAAATTGACTACAGAATCGTCTGAGGCAGATACTACGTAAAGCTTGGCTGTGGATTCATAGGTAGGTGCGATAAAGAAAAGGGAATACGCACCCAGAAGTACAGCGCCTGCAATAAGACTGATCAGCAGATAACGCCATTTGTCTAACAAGACGTTGCCTAGATCCACAAGGTCGATTTCCACCTCGTCGTTTGTGAGTTCTTCGTTCATGTCGGGTCTCCTTAATTTTGTTTATTGTAGCTGTTTAGAATCTTCTCTTCTACGATTTATTTTCTAACAGGAAAATTATTTCTTTTCCTTATAAAAAAGCGAAAGGATCGCTTCCTGAAGGCTGTTCGGATCAGGAGTGAAAGTCTGCCAGCCATCCTCGTCGAAGTCGGCAGTTCCTTCTATGGATACTTTCTCCTCCTCTTTCTCATCGGAAAGAAGAAGGGCAAGACGGGAAAACTTCTTGGCACTGATGTTGGTAGTCATGTAGTCCTCAAGTGCATGATAAAGATCCAGCGGGAACGTCTTATCTTCACTGCATTTCGCCTGGAAAACAGGCTTGAAAGCTTCCTCGTACTGGGCCTGACGGCTCATCCGGTTCTCGTTCAGTCCGTCGGCAACGGTCTTGCGCTCACGGATGAAGCGCTCAGCGTCCTTACCGTGCAGAGTTACGGTCTGTCCCTTGATCAGTGTGTCACTGTCCGGGAAATCATCCTCGATGGTGACGGTGACACCGCCAACCATATCATTTACCACTTCAATGGCGCTCATGTTTACCATTGCAAAGCCGTCGATCTTGTGACCGCCAAGGAGCGTGGAAACTGCATCCACAGTATTCTCTGCACGGGTCTCATGATCCAGGCTCATGGCGTGTGCCAGGGAAATCTGGCATTCTGTGGTATCTATGTAAGAGCCGTCATCTGCAAGGCTCTTCACCGGAGTCATGGTGTTCCGGTCGATGGTGAGAAACTTGCAGGTGTCTGTGCTTCTGTCGCGGACAAGCACAAGCAGCACATCACACTGACCGGTGCCGTCGTATTCCTTGATCTTGGTTACCTTATCCGGAGAATCAATTCCGGCGAAAAGGTAAGTCTCAAGATTCCCTTTCGGAACATAGGTAACACCTTTATAAGTAATCTGGTCAGTATCCTGTGTGGAAGAGGATGCGCTCCGGGTCACAGCATGGCTGTTGGCAGAAGTGAGAACACCTGCAGCTGAGCCTATGCCAAGAACGCCGGCGGCAAGTCCTATGGCGAGATATTTTATTTTTTTATTTTTATTCTGTCTGGAAATTTGATTATGACGCATTGATTCCTTTCTGCAGACCGAGGTATACTTCGCAGCTGTTCATTGGTAATGCTCCCCAAAATATCTTGCAGAACATTACCAGTGAACAGTGTTACTGTTCACTCCGTTCACAGCAACACGCTCCGCGATGCACAGAAATCATGCTTTTGCATGATTTCGCGCCGCAATTCTCGGGTTTTCTGTGAGCCTTGCTCACAAAAAACACCTCGCGGAACATTCCCTGTGAACAGTAACGGAACAGTACCTGTAAACCATCACTCTGAAAATTACATATTGACAAAACTTAGAATCTGTTATTTACTTCACATTATAAAATATCATATTGTATAAATATTATATGATACCAGTGTCAAAAGGTCAAAAAGCTGTTCGTGCTTGCACGATAAGGCTTTTGAGCTTGGGACACGCCAAATATGAGAAAGTAGCGATTTACGCAGTAAATCAGCGGATTTCGAATATTTGGAGGATTGCGGGAGCAGCGTAGCTGCGTAGCAATCCGGGTATCAAATGAGTGTCAAAAGACCTTTTGACACTCATTTCATTATATTGCTTTACCACAATATGTACTGATTTTATCACGGTTTGGTCTGGATATCAACCTGCTCTGTCATTTTTGGGCAAAATAAGGTGACGAAAAAAATCGTTTTCCTCTGGGATTTTTTGTGCTATACTTATACAACGTATAGATTTCAGAGGAAATTTACTGGAGGAAAAAATGGAAAATCGCGAACGATATAAGAGACTGATCATGTTTTTGGCGTCTGCGGTGATCATCGCTATTGAAACATTGCTTTTCGCCTATATCTGGTATAAATTTTATGCCCACAAGGAGGTCATCGGCAGACGCTTTGACAGAGGTAATCAGGTTGTCATTGGTTTGTATGTGCTGATGATATACTTCTTTTACAAAATTTACGGTGGTTTTAAGGTGGGTTATCTGCGGGTATTTGAAGTAATCTATTCCCAGATCCTGTCTGTGTGCTGCGTGAATTTTATTACCTATTTACAACTGTGCCTGATCGGCCGCTGGCGTCTGGGAGAGCATCTGACACCTATGCTGGCTATGACGGGGATTGACCTGGTGATCGTTGTCATATGGGTGGTTGGTATGCGTTATGTGTACACCAGACTGTATCCGCCCAGACAGATGCTGATGATTTATGGCGGACGTAATCCGGGAGATTTAAGGAATAAGTTTGAGACCAGAGAGGATAAATATGCCATTAAAGAGATGGCATCCCTTTCCCTTGGCCTTGACGTGATCAAGGAGAAGATCAACGGATATAAAGCAGTTGTGATCGGGGATATTCCGTCCCACGAACGAAATCTTCTTCTGAAATACTGCTTTGAGAAGGATATCCGCTGTTATTCTATTCCGAAGCTTTCTGATATTATGCTCCGGAATGCAGACGATATTCATTTATTTGATACCACGCTTCTTCTTTCCAGAAACCTGCGTCTGACAGCAGAGCAGCTGTTTTTCAAAAGAATTGTGGATATTATATTTTCCCTGGCAGGGCTGGTGATCGCATCTCCGTTTATGATTCTGATCGCACTTGCTATTAAGCTTTATGATGGCGGTCCTGTTTTTTATAAGCAGCCGCGTCTTACGAAGGATAAGCAGATCTTTATGATCTTGAAATTCAGAAGCATGAAAATGGACTCTGAAGTGAAGGGTGCCCAGCTGGCGAAGAAAGAGGATGACAGGATCACACCGGTCGGGAAGCTTATCCGCCGGATCCATTTCGATGAGCTGCCACAGATTTTTAATATCCTGAAAGGTGATATGTCTCTGGTAGGCCCAAGACCGGAGCGGCCGGAGATTGCTGCACTGTATAGTGAGAGGATTCCTGAATTTGATTACCGCCTGAAAGTGAAGGCCGGACTTACCGGTTATGCCCAGGTTTATGGTAAATACAACACGACACCTTATGATAAGCTGAAACTGGATCTCACCTATATTGAGACCTATTCTCTGAAGCTGGATCTGAAGCTTCTGATGCTTACCTTCAAAATCCTTTTCCAGAAGGAAAATACAGAAGGGGTTGAGGCATGGCAGAAGACAGCCGGCCAGGAGAAAAACGAGGAGAATGATTAAGACTGAGACTGAGGAGGAAATTTTATGTGTGGAATTGTTGGTTATGTAGGAGATGAACAGGCGGCACCGATTTTGCTGACAGGCCTTTCCAAGCTGGAGTACAGAGGCTATGATTCAGCCGGTATCGCAGTTCGAAACGAGGCAGCTGATAAGATCGCAATCGTAAAGGCGAAAGGGCGTCTGAAAACTCTGATCGAGAAGACAGACGGCGGCTCAGCCGTACCGGGTACCTGCGGCATCGGTCATACCCGCTGGGCGACTCATGGAGAGCCTTCTGAGATAAATGCCCATCCTCATTGTACAGATGATAAGTCCGTAGTACTTGTTCATAATGGAATTATCGAGAATTATCAGGAACTGAAGGCGAAGCTTCTTCGTTCCGGTTATACGTTCTATTCTCAGACAGATACAGAAGTGGCTGTGAAGCTGGTAGATTACTACTATAAGAAAACCGGAACCCCGTTGGAAGCAATCTCCAGAGCAATGCTCCGTATCCGCGGTTCTTATGCTTTTGGTGCTATTTTCAAGGACTATCCGGGTAAACTGTTTGCAGCCCGCAAGGACAGTCCGCTGATCATTGGAAAGAGCGAGAACGGAAGTCTTATTGCTTCTGATGTTCCTGCGATCCTGGATCAGACCAGAAGGGTTTATTATATCGGCAATCTTGAAATTGCGGAGCTTTCCCGTGATGAGATCCATTTCTATAATATCGACCGTGAAGAGATTGAGAAAGACGTTGTGGAGATCCAGTGGGATGCAGCTGCTGCTGAGAAGGGCGGCTATGAGCACTTTATGCTGAAAGAGATCCATGAGCAGCCGAAGGCTGTTCAGGACACCATTGGCGCTTATGTAAAAGATGGACACATTGATTTTTCTGAGACAGGGCTTACAGATGAGAAGCTGGCTTCTCTTAAGCGAATCTATATCATTGCCTGTGGTTCTGCTTACCATGTTGGCATGGTTGGCAAATATGTGATCGAATCCATGGCGAAGATCCCGGTTGAGGTGGATGTGGCTTCTGAGTTCCGTTACCGTGATCCGATCCTTGTGGAGGATTCCATGGTGGTTATTATTTCCCAGTCTGGAGAGACCGCAGACAGCCTGGCTGCTCTTCGTCTTGCCAGAGATAGAAATGTTCCGGTACTTAGCGTAGTCAATGTTGTAGGCTCCAGTATTGCAAGAGAGAGTGATTATACGTTATATACTTATGCGGGACCTGAGATTTCGGTTGCCACCACCAAGGCTTACAGCACCCAGCTGATCGCCATGTATCTGCTGGCTATCCAGAGCGCTTTTGTCCAGGGAAAGCTTGAGGAGGGGAAAGTGACCCGTCTGCTTGCCGAGATGGAGACCCTGCCGGACAAGATCAGCCGTGTTCTGGATGATAAGGAGCGTATCCAGTGGTTTGCAAGCAAGTATGCAAATGCCCATGATATTTTCTTCATCGGACGAGGAATTGACTATGCCATCAGCATGGAAGGAAGCCTGAAGATGAAGGAAATCAGTTACATTCATTCTGAGGCTTACGCAGCAGGGGAGCTGAAGCACGGAACGATCAGCCTTGTAGAGGATGGTACTCTGGTGATCGGTGTGATGACCCAGAAGGATCTTTTTGAGAAGACACTGAGCAATATGGTTGAGGTAAAGAGCCGTGGTGCTTATCTGATGGGACTGACCAGCTATGGCAATTACAGTATTGAGGATACCGCTGATTTCTCCGTATATGTTCCCAAGACGGAGAAGTATTTCACAACCAGCCTTGCAATTGTTCCGCTGCAGTTGATGGGATATTATGTCAGCGTAGCGAAGGGCCTGGATGTGGACAAGCCGAGAAACCTGGCGAAATCTGTTACTGTAGAATAATGTTATTAAATTGCTGAATTATATTTTTGAACAACAGAAAAAAGACAATATTGTTATAAACATGGCGCGGAGAAGTGGTTTCTTCGCGCTGTTTATTTGAAAGCGAAATAGTGGGATTGTTCGAACAAAATGGGGCATGAAAAAGATATGGAAGAAAAAAGGCACAGAATCATAGGTACTGCCGGACATATTGATCATGGTAAGACCTGGCTGGTCAAGGCGCTGACAGGCACGGATACGGATCGCCTGGCAGAGGAAAAAAGGCGGGGGATTACAATTGAAAATGGTTTTGCGTTTCTGAAATTTCCGGATGGTAGGGAAGCAGGGATTATTGACGTGCCAGGTCATGAAAAATTTATAAAGAATATGCTAGCCGGAGCTGGCGGAATTGACATTGCCATGGTAGTGATCGCAGCGGATGAGGGAGTAATGCCTCAGACCAGGGAACATCTGGCAATACTTTCCCTGCTTGGTATTCAACAGGGTGTGATTGTACTCACCAAAGGTGACCTGGAATGGAAAAAGGGACTTGACCAGGAAATCAGGGAATTTGCAGAGGGAACGTTTCTGGAAAATGCGGATGTGGTAGTGACCAGTGCTGTGGATGGGCGTGGGATTGAGGAACTGCGCAGGGTGTTGTGGAAACTGTGCACAGCCGGAAAAACCACGGGAAATCAGAATCTTTCCCGAAATGAAAGTGACAGCTGCACAGGCAGAATGGGTACGAAAGCATCTGCGTTTCGCCTGCCCATAGATCGTGTATTTTCTTTAAAGGGTTTTGGAACTGTAGTGACCGGGACGCTGCTTGATGGCAGTTTAGGCTTGAATTATGACGCTATGCTTTATCCCAGAGCTGAAAGGGTAAAAATCCGAGGGATTCAGGTGCATGGTCAGGAAGTATCCGAAGCTGCTCCGGGACAGCGGGTGGCAGTGAACCTTCCGGGAATTGGAAAAGAGCATATCTCCCGGGGAGAAATTCTGGCAGCAGCAGGAAGTATGGAAGGTACCATGATTGCAGATGTACGGCTGCAGCTGTTGAAGTCAGGACAGCGTACTTTAAAAAGCGGTACCCGTGTTCATCTTTATCATGGGGCAGCAGAACTGGTGTGTAAAATAATCCTGTTTGACAGAGCAGTGCTGAAGCCCGGTGAAGAGGCCATAGTCCAGCTTCGGATGGAGCAGGTGACGGCAATGAAAGCAGGGGATCATTTTGTTATAAGATTTTATTCGCCGGTAGAAACCATCGGTGGTGGTGTTGTGCTGAATCCCAATGGGGTAAAAAGGAAAAAAGGACAGAATGCAGATGCTGCCGTTCGTTACGCATGTACCGGAAAGGAAAGAAAAAAAGCACATGCTGCAGGAAAAATAACAGAAGAAATGTGTGGGAATTCTGTCTTTCTGCAGCTGCAGGAATTATATCTGAAATCGGGCTTTATGCCTCCGCTGACAGATGAAGTGAAGAAAGGATTTTCCGGCGAGCGGGATTTTTCAGAAGTGTTTTTTGCCATGGTGCGGGACGGTGTTCTTGTACGGTTTGACGAGAAGCATTATATGCACCGGGAAATACGGCAGAAAGCCCTGGATATGGTATATCAGTTATTTAAAGAAAAGGGTATGATCCAGACTGGAGAATTTCGTGACCGTCTGGGAATATCTCGTAAATGTGCGATCATACTGCTGGAGGGGTTTGACAGAGAGCGGATTACAGTTATGGAAAATGGAGGAAGAGTATTAAAACGAAACTTACAGCAGGCAGACCGGTCTCAATGAGAAGAGTAAGAGTGGAAAGCTGGGTACGTTTTTTGGCGGGAACATATGGGAATCGAACCCATCCGGGACGGGATTAGCGCCCCACACTGGTTTTGAAGACCAGGAGGCACACCGGCACCTATCTGCTCCCAGTGAGAGTATAGCGGAGATTGGAAGCTTCGTCAACCACAGTCTTTGGGTCCGAAACCTTTCTTTGATTCCCTATTGACTAAGAGGGGGCAGATAAAGTAGAATAGTATTATTCGGGATAGTGTACCTTGTAGCCTTTTTCAAACATGCTCTGGTATGGCGGAGCTGTTGAACAGGGCTGTGTTTTGCGTATCCCGTTTATAATGGATGTTTTCACATTACCAGATTACAGTATTGAAGAATATCCGAAGAGGAGAAAAATATGGCAGAGACAGTTAGAGTTGTAGTAGATGCCATGGGCGGAGACAACGCTCCGGCAGAACCAGTGAAAGCAGCTGTAGAGGCTGTTGCCGAGAGGGAAGACATTGATGTGATCCTTACCGGCAGGCAGGATGTAATTGAGAAAGAGCTGAGTAAATTTCAGAATTACCCCAAGGAAAGAATCCAGATCGTGAATACCACAGAGGTGATCGAGACAGCAGAGCCTCCGGTTCTGGCAATCCGTAAGAAGAAAGATTCTTCCATTGTGGTAGGACTGAATCTTGTGAAGAAGCAGGAAGCAGAAGCATTTGTTTCCTCTGGAAGCTCAGGCGCTATTTTAGTAGGTGGTCAGGTGATCGTAGGAAGAAGCAAAGGAGTACAGCGTCCGCCGCTGGCACCCTTGATTCCTACCCAGAATGGTGTGTCACTTCTTATTGACTGCGGTGCGAACGTAGATGCCAGACCAGAGCATCTGGTACAGTTTGCGAAGATGGGTTCCATCTATATGGAAGACGTGGTTGGAATCAAGAACCCTCGTGTAGCCATTGTAAACATTGGTGCAGAGGAGGAGAAGGGAAATGCCCTTGTGAAAGAGACGTTCCCTCTTTTGAAGGAATGCCCGGGGATCAATTTTATTGGAAGTATTGAAGCAAGGGATATTCCAGCTGGTTATGCAGATGTGATTGTCTGCGAGGCTTTTGTCGGGAACGTGATCCTGAAGCTTTATGAAGGACTTGGAAGTACCTTTATGAAGATGCTTAAAACCGGCCTTATGAAAGACACCCGCAGCAAGGTTGGAGCTCTTCTGGTGAAACCGGCCGTCAAAGAAACTATGAAGGCATTTGATGCAAGTGAGTACGGCGGAGCCCCTCTTCTGGGTCTTAAGGGACTGGTTGTGAAGACACACGGCAGTGCCAGGGCGGTTGAGATTCGTCACGCTATTTTTCAGTGTGTTCAGTTCAGACAGCAGAAGATCAATGAGAAAATCGCTGCCCATATGGTGGAAGAGACACCAGAAAAAGCATGATCATCCATGCATTGCAGCAGACTCTTCGGCAAAGACCTGCCGGGGGTCTGCCAGCTAGTCAGAGGGAAGGAAGTTTATCATGGAAAAAAAGTTAAAAGCATTGGAGAACCGGATCGGTTATGAGTTCAGGAACAGAAACCTTCTGATCCTTGCACTGACACATAGTTCTTATGCCAACGAGAAGAAGCTTGGTAAGGCAGGCTGCAACGAGCGTCTGGAGTTTCTTGGAGATGCAGTTCTGGAGCTGATCAGCAGTGATTTTCTTTATAAGAAATTCACCCAGATTCCAGAGGGCGAATTGACCAAGAAGAGAGCCAGCCTGGTTTGCGAACCCAGTCTTGCTTATTGTGCAAGAGATTTCGGACTGCCGCAGTATCTGCTCCTTGGAAAAGGTGAGGATATGACCGGTGGAAGAAACCGTGACTCTATTGTTTCCGATGCAACAGAGGCTCTGCTTGGAGCTATCTATCTGGACGGTGGTTTTGCTAGCGCAAAGGAGTTTGTTCTGAAATTCATTCTGAACGATCTTGAGAATAAACAGCTCTTTTATGATAGCAAGACCATCCTGCAGGAAATCGTACAGGAGAAGGGAACCCATCTTGTGGAGTACCATCTGATAAAAGAAGAAGGCCCGGATCACAATAAAAGCTTTACCGTGGATGTGCTTGTCAGCGGTCATGTGATGGGTACCGGAGTAGGACATACCAAGAAAGCTGCCGAACAGGAAGCTGCTTACCAGGCAATCCGGAAGATGAGAAAATAATAACAAGGATTCGAATACATGTATTTAAAAAATATTGAAGTGCACGGGTTTAAGTCCTTTGCACAGAAAATCAATTTCGAATTTCATAATGGAATTACGGGAATCGTTGGTCCCAACGGCAGTGGGAAAAGCAACGTAGGTGATGCGGTCCGCTGGGTTCTTGGAGAACAGAGTGCCAAGCAGCTTCGAGGCGGAAACATGCAGGACGTTATTTTTTCCGGCACGGAGACCAGAAAGCCCCTTAGCTTTGCTTCTGTTGCCATTACTCTGGATAACAGCGATCACAAGCTTCCGGTTGATTTTAATGAGGTTACGGTTACCCGAAGACTTTACCGCTCCGGTGAAAGTGAATATCTTATTAATGGAAGTGCCTGTCGTCTGAAGGATATTAATGAGATGTTTTACGATACCGGTATTGGGAAAGAGGGCTATTCCATCATCGGGCAGGGACAGATCGATAAGATCTTAAGTGGTAAGCCGGAAGAGCGCCGTGAGCTTTTTGACGAAGCTGCCGGAATCGTAAAGTTTAAGCGAAGAAAGGCAACTACCATTAAGAAGCTGCAGGACGAGCAGGCGAACCTGGTGCGTGTTACCGATATTTTAAGTGAGCTTACCAGACAATTGGGCCCTTTGGAGCGCCAGTCCGAGACAGCCAGAATTTATCTTGCCAAAAGAGACACTTTGCGGGAACTGGATGTGAACAGTTTTCTTCTGGAAAACGAGGAGACCAGCCGTGAATTAAAAGAGCTGGATACCAAGAATACCCGGGCTGCTGAGGAGCTGGAGGAGAATCAGAAGGCCTACGAGCAGACGAAAGTGGAATATGATCGTCTGGAAGAGGAACTGGAACAGTTGAATTCCCAGATGGATCAGCTGCGTGAAGAGACGCAGAATAAGGCAATCCGCAGGCAGCAGCTGGATGGCGAGACCAAGGTACTTCGGGAACAGATTTTGTCCGGAGTGCAGAGTGAAGAACATTACAAGAGCCGTCTGCAGTCCATTGAGGCGGATCTGAAGGAACGCCAGGAGTCTCTGGAGAGGCAGGAGGCGGAGAAATCCCAGCTCCATGCAGCTCTTCTGGAAGCAAGGAAGCGCCAGGAGGCAGAAGAGGACCGGATTTCCAATATTCAGGCACAGATCGAAGAGTGCTCCCAGGCAGTGGAGAATGGCAAGAACGAGATTATCGAGCTTCTCAATACCCGTGCCACTACCAAAGGAAAAGCCCAGCGTTTCGATACCATGATGGAGCAGATCGATATCCGTAAAGCGGGAATCAGTCAGAGACAGCTTCATTTGAAAACAGAGGAAGCCCAGCAGCAGAGTGAGCTGGAGAGGGCAAAGGAGAAGTTTCAGGGAATTACCACACTTATCCAGGACATGAATGCAGAGTGTCAGCGCCTGGATAATGAAGTACATAAAATTACAGATGAATTAAAGAAACAGAACGGCCAGATGGAAATCGGCCAGAGCGCATATCACCGTGAGGCTTCCAGGCTGGAATCTTTGAAAAATATTACAGAGCGCTATGACGGATACGGAAACAGTATCCGCCGTGTAATGGAACAGAAGGACCGAGTACCGGGAATTAAGGGTGTTGTAGCAGATCTGATCCAGGTAAATAAGGAGTATGAGATCGCCATTGAGACGGCTCTTGGCGGAAGTATTCAGAACATTGTCACAGACAATGAACAGACTGCCAAGCACATGATTGAATTTCTGAAGAAAAACCGTTTCGGCCGTGCTACGTTCCTTCCGCTTAACAGTATCAATACCAGAAGTGGTTTTACCCAGAGGGATGCGCTGCAGGAGCCGGGAGTGATCGGGCTTGCCAGTGAACTGGTAACTACAGGTCCGGAGTATGTTGGACTTGCTACTTATCTTCTGGGTCGTGTGCTTGTGGTGGATCACATTGACAATGCCATTGCCATTGCGCGAAAGTACCGGCACAGTCTTCGCATGGTAACTGTGGAGGGTGAATCCTTCAGTCCGGGCGGTTCTATGTCAGGCGGTTCTTTTAAGAATAACAGCAACCTTCTTGGCCGCCGCCGTGAGATCGAAGAACTGGAATCCAGTGTGAAGGCTCTTCGAAAAGACATGGATGACATGCAGACTGCTATTAATGATAATCGAAGCAAGCGCAATGTTATGCGTGACACCATTGCAGATCTGCAGGAAAAACTGCGTCAGCAGTATGTTGCCCAGAACACGGCGAAGATGAACATTAACCAGGTAGAAGCCAAGACAAAGGAAATCCAGGCTGGCTACGGAGAGATTCAGAGAGAGCAGATGGAAATCCGCCGTCAGATCGAGGAGGCAGAGGCTGATCACAGCAAGATTGCCGAAGAATTGAAGGCTTCTGAGCAGGATGAGAAAGAACTGGAGACTTTTATCCAGAATAAACAGGAAGAATTAGAGACCTGGAGGGCTGAGGAGCAGGAGGTTTCCAGGAAACTGGAGGCTCTTCGTCTGGAAGCAAGTACAGCCCAGCAGAAAGAAAGCTTCGCAGCAGAGACTCTGGGCCGTCTGACCCATGAGATGGAAGCTCTTCGCCAGGAGGAAGCAGATATTCATGAAACGCTGGAGCTTGGCGGCGAAGAGAATGAGAGAAAGCGCCAGTCTGTAGAGAACCTGGAGGCAGTAATCCGGACTTTGGAAGAGGATGAAACCAAGGCGAAGGCTCAGATGGAGAGCTGGCAGAGTGTGAAGGATGAAAAAAATGCCAGCCATAAGGCATTTTTTGAGAAGCGGGATCAGCTGTCCGGTAGGATTTCACTTCTGGACAAAGAGTGTTACCGTCTGAAAAGTCAGATCGAGAAGCTGGAAGAGCACAGGGAATCTCAGATTTCCTATATGTGGAATGAGTATGAGATCACCCCGAACAATGCCCTTCAGTACAAAAAAGAAGAGCTGAACGATCTGAAAGCCATGAAGAAAGAAATTGCCCAGGTGAAGGATGAAATCCGTAAGCTTGGTAACGTTAATGTAAATGCAATTGAGGAATATAAGGAGATTTCAGAACGTCATGCTTTCCTTTCCGGACAGTATGAGGATCTGAAAACCGCAGAGGCACAGCTGGAGAACATTATCCAGGAACTGGATGAGGGAATGCGTAAACAGTTTACGGAGAAATTCCAGGATATCCAGAGAGAGTTTGACAAGGCTTTCAAGGAATTGTTTGGAGGCGGTAAGGGCACTCTGGAGCTTGAGGAAGACGTGGACATTCTGGAAGCAGGAATTCGCATTATTTCCCAGCCGCCGGGCAAAAAGCTTCAGAATATGATGCAGCTTTCCGGTGGTGAGAAGGCACTTACTGCAATCGCACTTTTGTTTGCAATCCAGAATCTGAAGCCGTCGCCATTCTGTCTTCTTGATGAGATCGAGGCGGCACTTGACGATTCGAATGTAGGTCGTTTCGCAGGCTATCTTCAGAAGTTGACGAAGAACACTCAATTCATTATAATAACACACAGGCGTGGTACTATGAATGCCGCAGACAGACTTTATGGTATTACCATGCAGGAGAAAGGCGTCTCCACGCTGGTTTCCGTTGATCTTGTGGAAAACCAGCTTACGCAGTAAAAGGAGGAGAGGAAATGGCAGAGGAAAAGAAAGGCTTTTTTAAAAGACTTGTCAGTGGCCTGACAAAAACAAGAGACAACATCGTGGCAGGATTTGATTCTCTTTTCACCGGCTATTCAACAATAGATGATGATTTTTATGAGGAACTGGAAGAAATCCTGATCATGGGTGACATTGGAATCAATGCCACCACAGCCATTCTGGACAAATTAAAAGACCAGGTGGAGATCCGGAATATCAGGGATCCCAAGGAGTGCAAGCAGCTTCTTATTGATACCATCAAGGAGCAGATGACGGTAGACAGCACAGAGTACGAGTTTGAAAACCGTAAATCCGTTATTCTTGTGATTGGTGTCAATGGTGTTGGAAAAACAACTTCCGTTGGAAAACTTGCTGGCAAGCTGAAGGACCAGGGCAAAAAGGTTATTCTTGGTGCTGCGGATACTTTCCGTGCAGCGGCAGGGGAACAGCTGACCCAGTGGGCGAACCGGGCAGGAGTGGAGATCATTGGCGGTCAGGATGGAGCAGACCCGGCATCAGTTGTCTATGATGCAGTGGCAGCAGCCAAGGCCCGCAATGCAGACGTTCTGATCTGTGATACCGCAGGAAGACTTCATAATAAGAAGAATCTTATGGAAGAGCTTCGCAAGATTTACCGCATTCTGGAGAAGGAATATCCGGAAGCGTATCTGGAAACTCTGGTGGTTCTGGATGGAACGACAGGACAGAACGCACTTGTGCAGGCAAGACAGTTTGCAGAGGTGGCGAATGTAACCGGTATCATTCTTACCAAGCTTGATGGTACAGCCAAGGGTGGTATTGCGGTGGCAATCCAGTCTGAGCTTGATATTCCGGTGAAATATATCGGCGTTGGTGAGAGCATTGACGATTTACAGAAATTCGATGCAAATTCTTTTGTGGATGCGTTGTTTGATATTCGTCCGGATGAAAACTAACCCCACAGACTACAGGAGGAAAAATAAAAATGCTTACATTAGAGAGTTTTGAAGAAGCGGCAGAAATAGTTAAGCAGGTAACCCAGGAGACCAAGCTGGTGAAGAGCAGTTATTTCTCTGAACTCACTGGAAACAAGGTCTTCTTCAAACCAGAGAACATGCAGAGAACAGGTGCATATAAGGTGCGTGGAGCTTATTATAAGATCAGTACTCTTTCCGACGAGGAGAGGGGCAAAGGCCTGATCACAGCTTCCGCTGGAAACCATGCACAGGGTGTGGCATATGCAGCACACAAGTACGGTGTGAAGGCCGTGATCGTAATGCCGACCACTACACCGCTTATTAAAGTAGAGCGTACAAAAGGTTATGGCGCAGAGGTTATTCTTCATGGTGATGTTTATGATGAGGCCTGTGCTTATGCGCTGGAGCTTGCTGAAGAAAAGGGCTATACCTTTATTCATCCTTTTGACGATCCTGCAGTTGCTACCGGACAGGGAACCATTGCCATGGAGATCATTCAGGAGCTTCCTCTTGTAGATTATATTCTGGTGCCAATCGGTGGAGGCGGACTTGCAACAGGTGTATCCACACTTGCCAAGCTTCTTAATCCTCATATTAAAGTAATCGGTGTAGAGCCGGCAGGTGCAGCCTGCATGAAGGCTTCTCTTGAGAAAGGGGAGGTTGTTACACTGCCCCATGTAAACACCATTGCAGATGGTACTGCAGTTCAGACTCCGGGTTCTCATATTTTCCCATATATCCAGGAGAATCTGGATGAAATCATCACGGTTGAGGATGATGAGCTGATCGTTGCATTCCTGGATATGGTAGAAAATCATAAGATGATCGTTGAGAATTCAGGACTTCTGACAGTGGCTGCGCTTCGTCATCTTGATTTCAAGAATAAAAAGGTTGTGTCCATTTTAAGTGGTGGAAATATGGATGTGATTACCATGTCTTCTGTAGTACAGCATGGCTTGATCCAGCGTGACAGAATCTTTACCGTATCTGTTCTTATCCCGGATAAGCCTGGTGAACTGGTACGTGTGGCTTCTATTATTGCAGAGAATCAGGGAAATGTTATCAAGCTGGATCATAACCAGTTTGTAAGCACAAACCGTAATGCCGCTGTAGAATTGAAGATCACTCTGGAGGCGTTTGGTACAGACCATAAGAATCAGATCGTGAAAGCGCTGGAGACTGCCGGATGCAGACCGAAAGTAATTCGCGCAAGTCTGTAATTGAAAAATAGAAGCATTTCCCTACCCTGCAGTTAATAACTGAAGCGACATCACAAATGGTATGAATAAAGTTAGTCTATATGATGTGTGTTGCATATTCATGTAAAAAAATGGGGAGTGTTTGCTGAAATGATTATAAATAAGTACAACTGTGTTGGTTAAAAAAGGATCGGCATGGCGGTGAATATAAGGAGTAGCAAACTATGAAAAAAGTAATTTTAACAGGAGACCGCCCTACAGGACGTCTTCATGTGGGACATTATGTGGGCTCTTTATCTGAGCGTGTAAAGCTTCAGAATTCCGGAAATTATGACGAGATTTATATTATGATCGCGGATGCCCAGGCGCTTACTGATAACGCAGAGCACCCGGAGAAGGTTCGTCAGAATATTATCCAGGTAGCACTTGATTATCTGGCTTGCGGGATTGATCCGGAGAAATCCACAATTTTCATCCAGTCTATGGTTCCGGAGCTTACAGAGCTTACCTTCTATTATATGAATCTGGTTACAGTGGCCCGTGTTCAGCGTAACCCTACTGTGAAATCTGAGATCCAGATGCGTAATTTCGAAGCCAGCATTCCGGTTGGATTCTTCTGCTATCCGATCAGCCAGGCAGCAGATATCACGGCTTTCCGCGCAACAGCAGTTCCGGTTGGCGAGGATCAGCTTCCTATGCTGGAGCAGTGCAAAGAGATCGTACACAAGTTTAACACAGTATATGGTGAGACGCTTACAGAGCCAGAGATCGTACTTCCTTCCAACAAGGCGTGCCTGCGTCTGCCAGGTATTGACGGTAAGGCAAAAATGAGTAAATCTCTTGGAAACTGCATTTATCTTTCCGATGAGGCAGATGAGGTTAAGAAGAAGGTTATGTCCATGTTCACGGATCCGAATCATCTTCGTGTTCAGGATCCGGGAAATGTTGATGGCAACCCGGTATTTATTTATCTGGATGCTTTCTGCAAACCAGAATACTTCCCGGAATTTCTTCCGGATTATCAGAACCTGGACGAGCTGAAAGACCATTATAAGAGAGGCGGACTTGGAGATGTTAAGGTTAAGAAGTTCCTGAACAACGTTCTCCAGGCTGAGCTTGGCCCGATCCGCGAGCGCCGTAAAATGTGGGAGCAGCGCATTCCGGATGTCTATGACATTTTAAGAGAGGGCAGTAAGGTGGCTGAGGCAAAGGCTGCTGAGACTCTGAGGGATGTAAAGGCTTCTATGAAAATTAATTATTTTGATGATGATAGTTTGATTCAGTAAAATATGTGAATTTTAAGTTGACATTTCGTTGGTTATGGCATATCCTAATAGTAGCTAAGGATTAGAGCAATAGTCCATCGAAAGCAAACGAAAACCCCGGAGGTGTGCGAGACTTCCGGGGTTTTCTATTCCGTTTATGTAGGTGGCTTATGCCTTAGGCTGTTATGCTGCCTATTTGTCTTTTCTGTCCAGCCATTTGTAAATGCAGTAGCTAATTACATTTACTGCGACAGGGACAAGGATTAGAGCAATAATATTATCCATCGAATTCACCTCCTTTCTGCTGGAGGCTCGGCAGCTTTTGTAGTATAACATAAGGGCAGATAATTAGAAATAGCGTATAATAAATTTGGACATATAAAAAATATTGCATGTAAAGAAAAAACACTTGACACACACCACAAAATACGGTATGATACCCAAGGTGATAACGAATGGAAAAGTTTGTGGAACGTACTTTGCTCTATGATTTTTACGGAGAGCTTCTTACGAAGAGACAGCAGCAGATCTACGAGAGTGTAGTTCTGGAGGATTATTCTTTAAGTGAGGTTGCAGAGGAACTGAATATCAGCCGTCAGGGCGTACATGATATGATCAGACGCTGTGACAAGGCACTGGAAGGATATGAAGAGAAGCTGCATCTGGTGGAGAAGTTTGTGAATATCCGGGGACAGGTACAGAAGATACATGAGCTTGCATCCGGATATCACGCTGATGATATTGAGGCAATATCCAATGTGATTTTAGAGGAGTTATAATTCATGGCATTTGAAAGCTTAACAGATAAACTTCAGAATGTATTCAAGAAGCTGAGAAGCAAAGGCCGTCTGACCGAAGAGGATGTTAAGATTGCTCTTAAAGAAGTTAAGATGGCACTCCTTGAAGCAGACGTTAACTTCAGAGTCGTGAAACAGTTCACGAAATCTGTACAGGAACGTGCAGTTGGACAGGACGTTATGAACGGACTGAACCCAGGCCAGATGGTCATCAAGATTGTAAATGAAGAGCTGGTTAATCTTATGGGAAGCGAGACTACGGAGCTTCCGATCAAGCCTGGCAATGATCTGACTGTCATTATGATGGCAGGTCTTCAGGGAGCTGGTAAGACCACTACAGCAGCCAAGCTTGCAGGTAAGATCAAGTCTAAAGGTAAGAAACCTCTTCTGGTAGCCTGTGACGTTTACAGACCCGCAGCGATCACTCAGCTGCAGGTAAACGGTGAGAAACAAGGCGTGGAAGTCTTTACCATGGGTGATAAACAGAGCCCGGTAGACATAGCCAAGGCAGCTGTTGCACATGCCAAGGCGAATCAGCAGAATGTAGTGATCATTGATACAGCAGGTCGTCTTCATGTCGATGAGGATATGATGCAGGAGCTTGCTGATATTAAGTCTAATATTGAGGTAGATGCTACAGTCCTTGTAGTAGATGCCATGACCGGACAGGATGCAGTCAATGTAGCCCAGACTTTTGCAGAGAAGGTTGGAATTGATGGAGTGATCCTGACCAAGATGGATGGTGATACCCGTGGTGGTGCAGCTCTTTCCATCAAGTCCGTAACTGGCAAGCCAATCCTGTATGTAGGTATGGGAGAGAAGTTATCCGATCTGGAACAGTTTTATCCGGAGAGAATGGCATCCCGTATCCTTGGTATGGGAGATGTAATGAGCCTGATCGAGAAGGCAGAAGCAGCTGTAGATCAAGAAGCAGCCCAGGAGATGTCCAAGAAGCTGAAGAAGATGGATTTTGATTTCAATGACTATCTTACCAGCCTTGAACAGATGAATAAGATGGGCGGAATCTCCAGTATCCTGAACATGCTCCCAGGTGTGGGAAGCAAGATGAAAGATGTGGAGAGCATGATCGATGAGAAAGCAATGGACAGAACCAAGTCCATTATTCTTTCCATGACCCCACAGGAGCGTTCCAATCCGGGAATCCTGAACCTTTCCCGTAAGAACAGAATTGCCAGAGGCGCAGGTGTGGAGGTTGCAGAAGTCAATCGCCTTGTGAAGCAGTTTGAGCAGAGCAAGAAGATGATGAAGCAGATGCCGGGTCTCATGGGCGGCGGCAAAATGGGTGGTAAAAGAGGCGGCTTTAAGCTCCCTTTTTAACATAAAATAATTAAATTAACTAATAAAGAGAAAGTAAATTGGAGGAAAATTAAAATGGCAGTTAAGATCAGATTAAGAAGAATGGGACAGAAGAAAGCACCTTACTATAGAATCGTTGTTGCAGATTCCCGCAGCAAACGTGATGGAAGATGTATCGAAGAGATCGGAACATATGATCCGAACCAGGAGCCAAGTGTATGCAAGGTTGACGAAGAAGCAGCTAAGAAATGGCTTGCAAACGGTGCTCAGCCTACAGAGGTTGTTGCTAAGATCCTCAAACAGGCCGGAATCGAGAAATAATTTAAGGAGTATCTTAGAGGTTGCCAGAATGGTTCAGACTGCACAGTATTTTCTGTGAAAGTCGTGAACTGTAACCGGCAATTTTCAGGGGGTATTTCTGTGACGTCCAGATGAGGGCATTTTTGAATATGCTCCGGGGCGGGATCAGGGAGGTGTGTAATGAAAGAATTAGTAGAAGTAATTGCAAAATCTCTTGTTGAAAATCCGGACGAAGTAGTCGTTACCGAAACAGAAAAGGATGACGCTGTTGTTATCGAACTGAAGGTAGGACCATCTGATATGGGTAAGGTGATCGGACGTCAGGGCAGAATCGCCAAGGCCATCCGTACCGTAGTAAAAGCGGCTTCTTCCAAAAGCAGCAAAAAAGTGATTGTAGATATTCTGCAATGATAAGCAAGATATATGGATGCAGGAGCTGTGGAGACATGGCTCCTGTTTTTACTTATGAAAGTCCTGGACGGCAGACATATTCGTTTTTTGTAGAGGAGTTTTGAATGGAAGATTTATTAAAGGTTGGAGTAATTACCACCACTCATGGCGTGCGGGGAGAAGTAAAAGTATTCCCTACCACAGATCCGGAGCGTTTCCTGGATCTTGAATACGTGATTCTGGATGCTGGCAGAGAGATGAAAAAGCTGGAAATCCGTAACGTGAAATTTTTTAAGAATCTTGTGATCCTGAAATTTGACGGGATTGATAATATAAATGATATTGAAATGTACAAAGGCAGAGACCTGTGGGTTCCCAGAGAAGAAGCCCAGGAACTGGATGAAGATGAATATTACATCGGCGACCTGATTGGCATGGAAGTGGTTCTGGAGGACAACACCCATTTCGGAACCCTGAAAGATGTTATGGAGACAGGAGCCAATGATGTTTACGTAGTAGAGCTTCCTGATCATCAGGAAGTACTTCTCCCGGCAATCAGGGAATGCATCCTTGATGTTGACCTGGAGGAGAATGTGATGACGGTACATTTGATGAAAGGACTTTTGTAAATGAAATTCCATGTTTTGACCCTTTTTCCGGAAATGATCCGGAATGGAATGAACACCAGCATTACAGGACGTGCCATTAATGCAGGAATCCTTTCTGTGGAGGCCATAAATATCCGCGACTATGCTTTTAACAAGCACCAGAAAGTAGATGATTATACTTACGGCGGCGGTGCTGGAATGCTGATGCAGGCAGAACCGGTTTACCTGGCTTATGAAGCGATTGCCGAGAAAGCAGGGAAGCGTCCTCGTGTAGTTTATCTTACTCCGCAGGGACAGGTGTTTAATCAGCAGATGGCAAGAGACATGGCGAAAGAGAAAGACCTGGTTTTCCTTTGCGGTCACTATGAGGGAATTGATGAGCGTGTTCTGGAAGAAATTGTGACGGATTATGTGTCTATCGGAGATTATGTGCTTACAGGCGGCGAGCTTCCGGCCATGGTTATGATGGACTCTATTTCCCGCATGGTTCCAGGTGTGCTCAGCAATCAGGAGTCTGGCGAGACCGAGTCCTTTGCAGGAAATCTTCTGGAATATCCCCAGTACAGCCGCCCGGAAGAGTGGCATGGTAAAAAGGTTCCGGAGGTTCTTATGTCCGGTCATCATGCAAATATAGAGAAGTGGCGCAGAGAGCAGTCTATCATTCGTACAGCCAGAAGGCGCCCGGATCTGCTGAAAAAGGCAGATCTCACCAACAAAGAATGGAATTTTGTGCGGCAGCTGAAAAAGCAGTGGAAAGAGGAGGAATCCAAAGATGAGAACATCTGATTTTTACTATGAGCTCCCTCAGGAGCTGATCGCCCAGGATCCGCTGGAGGACAGAAGTTCTTCCAGACTTATGCATCTTTCTATGGCAGATGGCAGTATTGAGCATCGCCATTTCAGGGATATACTGGACTATCTGAATGAAGGTGATACTTTGGTTATCAATGATACCAAGGTTATTCCGGCAAGGCTTTACGGTCACAAGGAAGAGACTGGCGCAGTGATCGAAATCCTTCTTCTGAAAAGAAGAGAGAACGATATCTGGGAATGCCTGGTAAAGCCTGGCAAAAAGGCTCGTCCAGGTGCCAAAATCACATTTGGTGATGGCATTTTAGAGGGCGAGATCATCGACGTGGTGGACGAAGGCAACCGTCTGATCCAGTTCCATTATGAAGGCATTTTTGAGGAGATTTTGGATCAGCTGGGAGAGATGCCGCTGCCGCCATATATCACTCATAAATTAAAGGATAAGAATCGCTACCAGACTGTTTATGCAAAGAATGAGGGTTCCGCAGCAGCTCCTACAGCAGGTCTGCATTTCACCAAAGAACTTCTGGAACAGGTGAAAGCCAAGGGCGTAAATATTGCCCATGTAACGCTTCACGTAGGTCTTGGAACTTTCCGCCCGGTTAAAGTAGATGATGTAGAACAGCATCACATGCATTCTGAATTTTACATTGTGGAAGAAGACCAGGCGAAGCTGATCAACGATACCAAGAAAAATGGCGGCCGTGTGATCGCAGTTGGAACTACCAGCTGCCGTACACTGGAGTCTGCAACTGGTGAGGATGGTGTTCTGAAGTCTGGAAGCGGCTGGACAGAGATTTTTATTTATCCAGGCTATAAATTTAAGATGATCGACGGTCTGATCACCAACTTCCATCTGCCGGAATCCACACTGGTTATGCTGGTGTCTGCACTGGCTGGAAAAGAGAATATTCTGCATGCCTATGAGGTTGCAGTGCAGGAGAAGTATCGGTTCTTTTCATTTGGGGATGCGATGCTGATATTATAATCAAAAAATACCCCCGGAGCTTTCGCTCTGGGGGTGCTGAATAACATATTTTTTCTATTCGATCCAGGAACTTCTTTCCTGGATTTTTTCCATAATTCTGGTCTTTTCATCCCCTTCAGCAGGTGTTGGCTGGTAATTGTTATAGCCGTAAGCGGAGGAG
This sequence comes from Ruminococcus sp. 1001136sp1, assembly GCF_039841815.1. Lineage (NCBI taxonomy): Bacteria > Bacillati > Bacillota > Clostridia > Eubacteriales > Oscillospiraceae > Ruminococcus > Ruminococcus sp. 1001136sp1. The sequence continues at coordinate 31,153 of NZ_JBDPGY010000003.1, forward strand.
ATGGAACATGGGATGATATTTGTTACATTATCTGTTTTTACGCCGTCGTTTGAGATGGTAAAGGTCTGCTGGAAAATCATACTGTCCATGTCACTTGGGGCGCTGTTTCCGCCGAAGCAGAAGTTTCCAAGGCTGTATACAATATTCTTTCCTTTATATTCTTCAATTCCCTGAAGTACATGAGGATGATGTCCACACACAAGATCAGCGCCAAGGTCAATGGCAAGATGTCCAAGTGTGGTCTGATTGGAGTCTGGAACGGTTTCTTTTTCATTTCCCCAGTGGAAGATAACGATGATCAGTTCTGCACCATCCTCTTTTACCTTTGCAATGTTGTCTTTCAGCTGCTGTTCACGCTCCAGATGATCGTATAACTCATAGATTCCCACAAGACCTACTTTTACCCCTTTTATATCCATTACGGCCGTCTCATCATAGCCGAAATGAACAATTCCCTGGGCATCCAGGGCGTCCATGGTATCCTGAAAGCTCTGCTCGCCGTAATCATGGCTGTGGTTGTTAGCTGTGTTCACTGCTTCCACAGAACTGCTGGAGTAAATTCCTGCAAAAGATGCGGGTGCTTTGAATGCGAAGGTTTTATCCTCGCGGCTGCTGCTGTCTGTGAAGGTTCCTTCATTGTTGGCGATAGTCAGGTCATCTGCTTCAAAAATGCTCTTTACATTCTGTAAAAAGTATTCTTTTCCATAATTTTCAAAATATGCATTCAGGCTGGTACTGTAATCGAAGGCTTCATCTGTACCAAGGGTACAGTCTCCCACAACGCTTATAGTAAGGGTGACTGGGGTGTCGTGCTTCGATTTTGTTGAAACAGTATCGCTGCTTTCGGAATCAGAAGATGAATCTGAGCTGTCACTGGAAGATTCTGTAGTCTGCTTAGCTCCATCGGCAAATGAAGAATCGTTCTTTTCGCTGTCAGAAGAAAGAGCAGAACCAGTTGTATTTTCGTCGGTTGCGTTGTTTATATTCGAAGAGTTTACACTCTTTGTCTTTCCTGCACATCCCCGGACGATCAGGAGCAGTACCACCAGCAGCAGGACACCACCTGCGGTCATACAGATCTGCCGGATTTTTTTCTGGCGCCGGCGGTAATATTTGGATTTTTTGTATAAATTCTTTTTCTTTTGCATACGTCTGTCCTCATATGGCTTTTGTATATGATGTCGCCGACAGGCGACGTGTTTGTTCCGTATAAACATTGAGGCAAAAATCCATAGGTCATGTTTTGAGTGAATAGCCCTGTGAACTTTTGCCTTTGATTTACATTACAATAATATTTATCTGAAGAATTTATCGTAATAACCCATCACGAAAATCAACAGTACAATAAGCGGCAGTACATAGGTAAGATATGGACGTGCCCACTTCGGGAATTTAATGCCGTTTCCTGTATCCGCTTCTTTGATGAAATTGTCCCATCCCCATCCGTAGCGGGTTACGCAGAACAGCAGGTAAACTAGGCTTCCAAGCGGAAGCAGGTTATTGGAGATGATGAAGTCCTCCAGATCCTGGATGGTGCTTCCTGCGCCCAGTGGCTGAAATCCGCTCCATACGTTGAAACCAAGTACGCATGGCATGGATAAAACAAAGATTGCAATTCCGTTTACCAGAACTGCCTTCTTACGGCTCCAGCCCCACAGATCCATGGCAAAGCTTAAGATATTCTCAAATACTGCAATGACGGTGGAGAGAGCTGCGAATGTCATAAAGATGAAGAACAGTGCACCCCAGAAACGACCGCCCATCATCTGGTTAAACATGTTCGGCAGTGTTACGAATACAAGTCCAACACCCTGTGTAGGGCTTACATTGTAAGCAAAGCATGCCGGGAAAATAATAAGTCCGGCCATTAGTGCCACGAAAGTATCCAGAATACCAATCTGGATGGATTCGCCCATAAGGCTGCGGTCTTTGTCGATATAACTTCCAAAGATTGCCATTGCGCCGATCCCAAGGCTCAAGGTGAAGAATGCCTGTCCCATAGCGGCATAAATACCGGAAAGCAGTCCGTTCTCTTTCAGACGGCCAAAATCCGGGAGAAGATAGAACTTAATACCCTCGATGGCGCCTGGAAGCGTACAGCTCTTAACGCAAAGAACTACCATAATAGTAAGAAGACATACCATCATAACCTTTGTGATACGTTCAACACCTTTCTGCAGTCCCATGCAGCAGGTACCAAAACCGAATGCAGTTACGATTACCATCCAGAAGGTCATTTCTCCAGGATTGGAGAGCATGGTGTTAAATACGTTTCCTACCGCTTCTGTATCAAGACCTGTGAAGGTGCCGCTTGCTATTTTAAAGAAGTAAGCCAGCATCCAGCCGCCTACAGTGGTGTAAAACATCATCAGCATATAGTTGCCAAGCATGGCTCCATAGCTGTAAAGGTGCCATTTGGTGCCCTTTGGCTCAAGGAGATGGAAGCTTCTGGCAGCGGACTTGCGGCTTGCGCGTCCGACAGCAAATTCCATAACCATAATAGGCAGTCCAAGAATTACAAGGAACAGAAGATAGATCAGTACAAATGCTGCGCCGCCGTACTGTCCTGTTATATAAGGGAAGCGCCATACATTGCCGATTCCAATGGCGCAGCCGGCTGAAATGAGAATAAATCCAAGCCGGGATGAAAACTTTTCACGTTCTTTCATGTTGATTTCCTTCCTTTTTTCTATGTATGAATTCTGTGAAAAAGTATGGGACAAAAGTCTTTTTTACAGAAGAGCACACCTTTTAACAGTATAAGAATAAAATGGGTTTTCGTCAATAAATATCTTGAAAAAGAAGGGGGAAATGCTAAAATATATAGGATGTACTTAAGGAGTGCCTGAGAGTCAGCTGTTTCGCGCCTATGGCGCTCCCGCAGCTGCCGACCGCATTCGTAATCCGGGCCATCGCCCTACTTACTCATACGGTCTAGCCCGTTCGATATCCAAGAGTTCGCTCGTGCAAGCATGGCTCATTTTTGGCTACCGTACGGGATTTTCATAATAAAATAGTAAATAAGAAGGGAAAACGACATGTTATATATAGGAAATCATACTTCATCATCTAAAGGCTACGCAGCCATGGGACGCCAGATTGTAAAAAATGGCGGCAACACGTTTGCATTTTTTACCAGAAATCCAAGAGGAGGGAATGCCAAAGCTATTGACCCTGCAGATGTGGCGAAGTTTCAGGAGATTGCCAGGGAGCATGAATTCGGCAAAATCGTGGCGCATGCGCCTTATACCTTAAATGCCTGCGCGGCCAAAGAAAATCTGCGGGATTTTGCCAGAAATACTTTTTCGGATGATCTGAAACGCATGGAAGCCACACCAGGAAATTATTATAATTTCCATCCAGGCAGCCATGTGGGACAGGGAATAGAGGTTGGAATTCAGAAGATTGCAGAAGTGCTGAATGCAGTTCTTACTGAAGAACAGACCACTACAGTTCTTCTTGAAACCATGGCTGGAAAAGGCTCTGAGGTGGGAAGCCATTTCCAGGAGCTTCGTGCCATCATGGACCTTGTAGAAAAACGCGATAAACTTGGAATCTGCCTGGATACCTGCCATGTGTGGGATGGTGGCTACGATATTGTAAACGACCTGGACGGTGTCATAACTGAATTCGACCGCATCATCGGTCTCGACCACTTAAAAGCCATCCACCTAAACGACAGCCTCAATCCTCTTGGCAGTCACAAAGACCGCCACGCCAGAATCGGGGAAGGCCAGATTGGTCTTGATGCCCTTGTCCGTGTCATCCGGCACCCGGCATTGGAGGGAAAGCCTTTTATTCTGGAAACGCCTAATGATGATGAGGGTTGGACAAGAGAAATTGCACTTCTTAGGGAAAGATATTCAGAATAAATTGCTATTTAGTGTGTTGAAAGTTGTTCAAGGCGGACGCACTCGGACAATGGTGATTGCTCACTCGCCGGCGCAACGCTCCAGCGAACTAACTGCTAACTGCGACTAAATCGTTCAGGAAAGCCTTCACGATTAAGTCTCCGTAAGCAGTGGATTTCGCCTACGCTAAAACCGCGCCTGAAATGGCTCGCTGGAGCAATCACCATTGCCCGAATGCTGTGTACTGGCTAGGACTTATTTGTACATAGGAACTTTCAACAGGTGGGGAGGGTGAGTGACTGGCTTCCATATACTATATCGGAAACGAAAGTTTATGGAAATCTTGCCGGAAATTAGCGGCTTTTACAATTTCTATGAAGTATTTGCACATTTTTAGGGCTGTTTTGCAAACAAAGAACTTGACATATTATTATATGTGTCTTCGATACCTCATTTAGATGGTTGGTACTTCGCAGCTTTATTGTTTTTATCTAATCCATCATTGCCAAGAAAGTATCGGAAAACCAATCACTCCCCCTCTTCCTCGTTAAAAGTTCCTAAATAGAATCAGTCCCAGCCGACACACAGCATTTGGGCAATGTGTATTACTCCAGCGAGCCATTTCAGGCGCGTTCTTAGCGCAGATGAAATCCAGCGCTTACGGAGACTTATGCGTGAGGGCTCTCCCGAACGCATTAGTCGCAGTTAGCGATTAGTTCATCGGAGCGTTGCGCCGGCGAGTGAGTAATACACATTGTCCAAATGCGTCCCTCCTGAAAACTTTTCACCCTCCCAACACACTAAATAGCAAAACGGTGTTTCAATACCTATGCATTGAAACACCGTATTTTCTATAGTGATTTATGAATTATGAGAGAACCTCGTTCTTCAGCTCATCTCCATTGATATAAGCCTGCGCATTCTCCATAGTTGTCTCTGCAATATTGGTGAGCGCTTCTTCTGTAAAGAATCCCTGATGGGAGGTCATGGTTACGTTCGGGAAGGAGAGAAGCCTCTGGATCAAGGAAGTCTGCATGATGCTCTCAGACAGATCTTCGAATACGTAATCAGATTCCTCCTCATAAACATCCAGACCAACTGCGAAGAACTTGTGGTCACGGATACCGGAAATCAGATCCTCCGTCTTGATAAGACCGCCACGGGAAGTGTTTACAAGGATAACTCCGTCCTTCATCTGGGCAATTGTCTTTTCGTTGATAATATGTTTGGTTTCGTCAGTAAGCGGGCAGTGCAGGCTGATCAGATCACTGGTAGCCAGCAACTCATCAAGAGAAACGTATTCCAGGAAGTCAAGATTCTTGTTTGGGAAAAGATCATATGCAATGACCCGCATTCCAAATCCCTTGCAGATTCTTGCCATAGCCTGACCAATCTTACCAGTACCGATAATACCGGCTGTTTTCTTGTAAAGGTTCACGCCCATAAGACCGCTTAAAGTAAAGTTGTTCTCACGGCATTTGATGTAAGCCTTGTGAGTGTGACGGTTAGCTGTAAGCGCCAGCGCCATTGCGTGCTCAGCAACAGCCTCGGGAGAGTAACCTGGTACACGCAGAACTTTCATGCCATATTTGTGGGCTGTCTTAAGATCCACGTTATTGTAACCAGCGCAGCGCATAAGGATCAGTTTTACACCCTGCTGATGTAATTCTTCAATAACAGGAGCGCCAAGGTCTGCATTTACAAAAGCACAGATGGCTTCATAACCTTTTGCAAGAGAAGCGGTCTCCTCATGGATATTTGCTTCAATAAATTTAATCTTAATATCTGGAAATTCAGGTAAAAGTTTTTCAAAAAACTGCTCGTCATAATTTTTGGTTCCGTAAAATAAAATTTTCATTATTTCTGGCTCCTTTCTTGTGGCAGCCGCTCTTTTGTCTGGGCTGTTCACCTTCGCTTTGTTTGTTTTAGTGTTCCTCAACTTACAGTGGGATTATACGTTATTTTTTTGAAGAAAAAAAGAGGAAAACGGAAAGTTTTTTAACTTCGTCGAAATCGTTAAAAGAATATCAATATAGAAATGAGATTAAAACGAATTTTAAAATTGCACAGAAATTAATACATGGTAAAATGTGCAATATGTATATTTAAAAAGAAAATACAAGCATATAATCTGGCAAAGTATGACAGTTACACTAAACTAACATTGACTATTATTTAACATAAAATAATAGGAATGCACATCTAAAAAGGCAAAAAACAGGAACCTAAATGGAAAAATGGTTATTGCTCACTCCGTTCACAGTAACGAAAAATGTTCTCATTTAAGTTCCTGCGGTTCAGATTATTCTCCTAACCGATACAGATCCTCATAAAATTCCGGATAAGAAATCTTCACACAATCTCCACCCTTAATAGAGAGCGGTCCATCACAGAGCAGTCCTGCAACAGCGAAAGACATAGCCACTCTGTGGTCCAGGTAAGAGTCAATCTCTGCGCCGTGAAGCGGCTTGCCTCCATGTATGATCATTCCGTCCTCTGTAGGTGTAATGTCCGCACCCATGCGGGAAAGATTCTCTGCCATAACCAGAATACGGTCTGATTCTTTTACTTTAAGTTCTTTTGCATCCTTGATCACAGTAGTTCCCTCTGCGAAAGCCGCCATAACTGCAATCATCGGAATCTCATCAATAAGCGTCGGGATAATTTCTCCGCCAACAGTTGTACCATGAAGAGAACTGGCGCGGACAAGAAGGTCAGCAGTAGGTTCTCCATCCATATTAACATTTAGCAGGGTAATGTCTGCGCCCATGTCCTTACACACACGGAGCAGTCCGTCTCTTGTGGGATTGATTCCCACATTCTTCAGAAGAATCTCACTGCCTGGCACCAGAAGTCCGGCAGCGATGAAATAAGCAGCAGAAGAAATATCCCCAGGTACTGTAATTTCTCTGGCAAAAAGAGATGGTTCCGGAGCAATGGAAGCGGTAGTTCCCTCAGAAGTTACCCGAGCTCCAAAATAGTTTAACATGATTTCTGTATGGTTCCTGGAAAGAACCGGTTCGGTGACGCTGGTAATTCCGTCAGAATACATTCCTGCCAGAAGTACACAGGATTTTACCTGAGCAGAAGCAACTGGGGAATCATAGTGAATGGCCTTCAGAGGATGACCTGTGATCCGAAGAGGAACACAGTTATTTCCCTTTATGCTTGCAATATCAGCGCCCATGGAAAGGAGAGGCGTCATGATCCGTTTCATGGGACGGCTCTGGATAGAGTCATCGCCGGTAAGCTCCGATACAAAATTTTGTCCTGCAAGAATACCGGAAATCAGGCGGGTAGTTGTGCCACTGTTTCCGACATCCAGAATATCAACAGGGGCAGATAATCCGTGGAGTCCTTTTCCATGAACCAGGATTTCTCCGCTGTTATTCTCAATATCAATGCCCATTTTGCGGAAACAGGAGATGGTGGAAAGGCAGTCAGCTCCTTCCAGAAAATGGGTGATCTTTGTGGTTCCTTTGGCAAGGGAACCGAACATGACGGCACGGTGGGAGATGGATTTGTCGCCTGGGACTGTAAGTTCTCCGTGGAGATTTGTAAGTTTTTTTATTTCCATAATAATCGTTCCTTAAATATAAAGTTTCATACAGTAAAAACGGGTATCGGCTATATTACTTATAAAGAATTAGACGAGTCAATATGGCGGTTACTTCGTATTTGCTGTATTGATACAGAGTTTGTATGAAAAATTAATTGTGATGTATCCAATAAACAACTGCCGGTGCGCTGGTTATCGCTCATAAACAATATAATTGCGCTTTTTCAAAAGTGCAATGGCCTTTTCCATAGCGTCTTCTTCATAAAATTCGATTTTCAGAACACCCTGCTCAAATTCACGGTTGTGGATAATTCCGATGTTCTTAATGCTGATCTTATCCATGGCAAGGATGGTGGCAATGGTAGCGATTCCGCCGGCTTCATCTGCAATATCCAGATAAAGCACATAAGCCTTGCGGATAGGACCATTATCCACAACATCAATGGAATCACGGTAATCCCTGGAGCTTGCAAACATCTGATAAATAGCATCTGCCTCCTTACCATCTGTAGCACAGTTGTCTACAGAACAGCGGATCTGGATCAGCATGCGGATGTAGTCGTCCAGAACATTGGAAATGTTCTCATGGTTTTCCATGCAGATCTGCTGCCACATAACAGGAGAAGAAGAGGCAATCCTTGTAATATCGCGGAAACCGCCTGCTGCGATGGTCTTCATGTATTCGGCATCGTTGTCCAGAGTTTTTACCAGATTTACAAGGGCGGAAGCAATAATATGGGGCAGATGGCTTACACCTGCTGTAATAAAATCATGTTCTTCAGCTGTAAGCACCATAGGGATAGCACCAAGAGAACTGATCAGCTCTGTAAAATCTGAAATATATTCCAGTCCCACTTCCCCGCCAGGGGTAAGAATATAGTATGCATTTTCCAGAATGCGCTCGTTGGAATGGTCAAAACCGGTTTTCTCAGAACCGGCCATAGGGTGACCGCCGATAAAGCAGTCTGTCATTCCCAGCTCATCCACTTTCTGATGGATGATTCCCTTTACACTTCCCACATCTGTGATAATGCAGCCTGGCTGGCGGATCTCTTTCAGATATGCAAGGCACTCCAGGTTGATCTCTACCGGAGCACATAAAAATACATAATCACAGGATCCAAAGCGTGGATCCTTCATTTCCTCACAGACACCATCTATAATGCCGGTGCTGATGGCGGAGGCAAGTGCTTCCTTACTGCGGTTATAGGCCAGAATGTGGTAATCCGGATGGTACTTCCGGATGGCCTTGGCGATAGAGCCGCCAATCAGACCGAGACCGATAAAACCGATTGTCTTCATAATATAATGTCGTTTCCTTTCCTTCGTTAAAGTGAAAAATTATCTTATGATATTGTACGAGATTCCTCGCAAATTGTCAATTCCTACAGAAATGACAAAATAATCTAAACTTTTTTGAAAAAAGACCGTCAAAATCCCAGAAAATACTTGAAATTCTTCTGAATATTTAGTAAAATATGAACATATTAGACAAACAGGGAGGTATTACATATGGACGTTTTTAGAACTGACCGAATCAGAAATGTAGTGCTGTTAGGACACGGCGGTGCTGGAAAGACAACTCTGGCAGAAGCAATGGCATATCTTGCCGGCTTGACCAACCGTTTAGGCCGTGTAGAAGATGGCAATACAGTCAGTGATTATGATAAAGAAGAAATCAAACGACATTTCTCTATCACTACATCTCTGATTCCGGTCCCGTGGCAGAAGAACAAGGTAAACATTCTGGACACTCCCGGATATTTTGACTTCGTAGGAGAAGTTGAGGAAGCTGTCAGTGCTGCAGACGCAGCAATCATCGTAGTATCAGGTAAGGCAGGGGTACAGGTTGGTACCCAGAAGGCATGGAATCTCTGCGAGAAGTATAAACTTCCGCGAATGATTTTCGTTACCGATATGGACGTGGACGATGTAAGTTACCGTAAGGTAGTAGATCAGCTTACTGAGCTTTATGGCAAGAAGATTGCCCCGCTGCATTTCCCGATCCGTGAGGATGGCAAGTTCGTGGGATATGTTAACGTTGTGAAGCAGGCCGGAAGAAAATATATCGACAAGGGACAGAAGGAAGAGTGCGAGATTCCTTCTTATCTGGATGAGTACCTTGAGAAGTATCATGATATCCTGATGGAATCTGTAGCAGAGACCAGCGAGGAATTCATGGATCGTTATTTTGAGGGAGACGAGTTCTCCGTTACAGAAGTTTCCGCAGCACTTGCCGCCAATGTACAGGATGCAAGCATTGTTCCGGTATGCATGGGATCCCCGATCAATCTTCGCGGCGTATCCAACCTTCTGGACGACATCTGCGGATATTTCCCAAGCCCGGACAAACGTTCCTGCAACGGTATTTCCCAGAAGACCAACGAGATTTTTGAAGCAAATTACGATTTCGCCAAAGCAAAATCAGCATATGTATGGAAATCCATCGTGGATCCATTCCTTGGCAAGTATTCCCTGATCAAGGTTTGCTCCGGTGTTATCAAATCTGATGATACCCTTCTCAATGTTGAGAAAGGCACAGAAGAGCGTCTTAACAAATTATATGTTCTTCAGGGTTCCAAGCCTATCGAAGTTCCAGAGCTCCATGCAGGTGATATCGGTGCAATTGCCAAATTAGTCAGTGTTCAGACTGGTGACAGCCTTGCCACCAAGGCGAATCCGGTTCTTTATCCGAAAGCAATTCTTTCCACACCTTATACCTATAAGAGATTTAAGGCTGTGAACAAGGGCGATGAGGATAAGATTTCCCAGGCTCTTGCCAAGATCATGAGCGAAGACAGGACTGTTCGTGTTGAGAACGATGGTGCTAACCGTCAGAGTCTGATCTATGGTATGGGCGATCAGCATCTTGATGTTATTGTCAGCATGCTGAAAGAGCGTTATAAAGTTGATGTAGAGCTTTCCAAACCGAAGGTTCCATTCCGTGAGACCATCCGCAAGAATTCTGACGTAGAAGGCAAACATAAGAAACAGTCCGGCGGACATGGACAGTATGGACATGTTAAGATGCGTTTTGAGCCGTCTGGCGATATGGAGACTCCATACGTATTTGAGCAGGTTGTTGTTGGTGGTGCAGTTCCGAAGAACTACTTCCCGGCAGTCGAGAAGGGCCTTCAGGAATGTGTTCAGAAAGGACCTCTTGCAGCATATCCGGTAGTTGGTGTAAAGGCTACTCTTTATGATGGATCTTATCATCCGGTAGATTCCTCAGAGATGGCGTTTAAGATGGCTACCATCCTTGCATTCAAGAAAGGCTTCATGGATGCTTCTCCGGTACTGTTAGAGCCAATCGTTTCCATGAAGGTTACAGTTCCGGATAAATATACAGGTGACGTTATGGGCGATCTGAATAAGCGCCGCGGCCGTGTTCTTGGAATGAATCCGGATCATAACGGAAATACCATTATTGAAGCTGACGTTCCTCTTCTTGAGATTTATGGATATTCCACAGATCTTCGTTCCATGACTGGTGGAAGTGGTGACTTCTCCTACGAGTTTGCCCGCTATGAGCAGGCTCCTGGTGATATCCAGCAGAAAGAGATCGAAGCAAGGGCAAGTAAGGTTGACGCTGCTGATGAATAAGTAGTATAATGAGACGGAGAATTTCTTGAAGAAGTTCTCCGTCTTTTATGATGGAAGTTCATATGAGGAAAGAAGGAGGAATATTATGAACAGAAAAGGAATCAAAAAGATTATGCTGTTTTTACTTGCTTTTATGCTTGTATTTCCGGTTTATTCATTTGGAAAAGCAGAGGCGGTTCAGGCAGCAGCATTAAAAGCACCGAAGCTTTCCAAGGTGGTACGTGTAAACAAAAGTGTTAAAATTACCTGGAAAAAGAGTAAAGGCGCTTCCGGCTACTATGTTATGCGTAAGACAGAAAATAGTTCCTGGAAAAAAATCAAAACTGTGAAAGGCGGTTCCAAAACATCTTACACAGATAAAAAAGTGAAGAGTGGAACTACATACTGCTACACAGTAAAAGCCTACAAAGGAAAGAAAGTAAGTTCCTATAACAAAAAAGGACTGAAAATTGTTTATGAGGTGCCAACCACAACGAAACCGGATACTGCCGGCGGAAATACCACGGCAACAGGTTCCACTGTTGCAAATACAGCTTCCGAATATACCATTGAAACGGATATGGTACTTTCTGGTTCCGGTTCCGGTTACCATGCGAAGCTGGTTGCCTGCACGGCGACCTCTGCAGTAAGCTTTGGTATCCAGTATGACAAGCATGCAAGAGCTCCCTATACAGGTAAGGCATGGTTCATGATCGAGAATGTAGCCCACAATGGTGCAGGCGGTCAGAACTATATCTGGGTTCAGGAAGCGGCCAGAGATAAGACTTACCATGTAATGCTGACTGTGAAAAAAGACGGAACCTGCAGCTGCTACATCAACGGCAAACTTGCCAAAACAGTTAAAAACAGCAGTCTTGCAAACACAACTGTCTATCTTCGCGTAGAGGGTTCTGCAAGATTAAACGGAGATTCTGTAAATGCCACATTCAGCAATATTGAATTGAAGGCTGACGGCAAATATTATGCAGATAAGATCTGGCGTACGCATGACTTCACAACCAATAAGGGAATCAAGGCAGATGCTTCCGGATATGCGGCTTCCAAGCGAGTAACAATCAAGGGAAAAGTAAAAGGACTGGCAAGTGGTCAGGACTGGGATAGTGCATACGAGCAGGTATCCGGAATCATTCAGTTTGTGAACTGATAGATTGAAATGTAACAGAATGCATAAATCCTTCATATATGGTGATGCCGCCGACAGGTGACACGTCTGTTTAGTAAAGGAAATAAAAACAGCATTCAGACAGAAGTATAAAAAATATATTCTGTCTGGATGCTGTTTTGCTTATAAAATAATAATCTTAGTATAGCATTTACAGGATCTTAGTTGTCCATTTACTGCAGTCCCACACCTGTGAAACCACATCCTGATAAAATTCCGGCTCATGGCAGATGAGAAGCACACTTCCGCGGTATTCCTTTAGTGCCTCCTTCAGAGCCTCTTTTGCATCCACATCCAGGTGGTTGGTAGGCTCGTCAAGAAGAAGGACATTTGTCTCTTTGTTTACCAGCTTGCAAAGGCGGACCTTGGCCTGCTCACCGCCGGAAAGCACACGGACCTGACTCTCAATATGCTTGGTGGTGAGACCACATTTTGCAAGTGCGGAGCGTACTTCATACTGGGTATAAGACGGGAATTCTGCCCAGATCTCATCAATACAGGTGGTTTTGTTGTCACCTTTTACTTCCTGCTCAAAATATCCGATCTGCAGATTGTCCCCTAATTCCCTGGTTCCCTTTAATGATGGGATCAGACCAAGAATACTTTTCAGAAGTGTGGTTTTTCCAATTCCGTTGGCACCTACAAGCGCGATTTTCTGGCCTCTTTCCATGGAAAGGGTGAGAGGGCGGGAAAGGGGTTCGTTATATCCGATCACAAGATCCTTTGTCTCGAAGATGTATTTGCCTGGGGTGCGTCCCTGTTTGAAATGAAACTCCGGTTTTGGTTTCTCGGCAGCCAGTTCGATCACGTCCATTTTGTCTAGCTTTTTCTGGCGGGACATTGCCATATTTCTGGTGGAAACCCGGGCCTTGTTTCTGGCAACGAAATCCTTCAGTTCGCTGATTTCCTGCTGCTGGCGGCGATAAGCCGCCTCTAACTGAGCTTTTTTCACTTCATAGACTTCCAGGAAGTGGTTATAATCGCCTACATAACGGTTCAGCTCCTGATTTTCCATATGATAAACGATATTGATCACATCATTGAGAAACGGAATATCATGGGAAATAAGGATAAAAGCATTCTCATATTCCTGAAGATAGCGTTTCAGCCATGCAATGTGCTCTTCATCCAGATAGTTGGTGGGCTCATCCAGAAGAAGAATATCTGGTTTCTCCAGAAGCAGCTTGGCAAGGAGCACCTTAGTACGCTGCCCGCCGCTGAGATCTGTGACATCACGGTCAAGTCCAAGATCCAGAAGACCAAGTGCCCGGGCAACCTCTTCTACCTTGGAATCAATTACGTAGAAGTCGTGCATGGTCAGGGTATCCTGGATAGTTCCCAGTTCCTCCATAAGAGCTTCCATTTCTTCCGGGGAGGCTTCGCCAAGGGAATCGCAGATAGTATTCATTCGTTCTTCCAGTTCAAAAAGCCAGGAAAAAGCAGATTTCAGCACGTCGCGGATAGTCATGCCAGGAGCGAGGACAGAATGCTGGTCCAGATAACCTACACGGACATTTTTTGCCCACTGGATCCTGCCCTCATCTGGCATCAGTTTATCAGTTACAATATTGAAGAAGGTGGATTTTCCCTCTCCGTTGGCGCCTACCAGGCCAATATGTTCTCCTTTTAAAAGGCGGAAGGAAACATCATGGAAAATGGCTCTGTCACCAAAGCCGTGGGTAAGGTGTTCAACATTTAAAATACTCATAGATAACTCCTGTTCTTAAATCAGAGCGTGTTTGAAACAGGCTCCGGTGTATATAGATAGCAGCTTGCGGTTTGCAGAGCAGCCGTTTTGCAAATTCAGAGCTGTATGCAAAATGCAAAGAGGGAAAAACTGTTACAATCAGGATAACTGCTGGATTCCTGCAATATCTGGTGAAGCCATCAGAGAATAGTTTGTATAATAAACTACAAATCCCGGTTTGGCTCCAGCCGGCTTTTTCACATTCTTTTTCTGGAGATAATCAATCTCTACCTTTGGTGCAGTGCGTCCCTTGGAATAAAAGGCTGCAAGATTTCCTGCTTCTTCAAAGGTGCGGTCCGGAAGTGTGCCGTCTTTTGTCTTTACCACAACATGGGAGCCCGGCATCTTTTTGGCATGGAACCACCAGTCATTTCCTGTGGCAAATTTAAAGGTCAGCTCATCATTCTGGTAGTTGTTTTTTCCTACATAAATATCGTAGCCATCACTGGAAACATAATGGAAGGGTTTGGATTTCACCTGCATTTTGGCACCTTTTTTATTTCCGTAGTGGCGCTTCACATAGCCGTATTCCATAAGCTCTTCCTTGATCTGGGAAAGGTCGCTCTCCTCAGCGGCAATGTCCAGGGCATTGGAGATGGATTCCAGATGTTCGATCTCGCTGGTGGTATCTGCAATCTGAACCTCCAGAGCTTCCTGGGTACGCTTCAGCTTGCCGTAACGATCGAAATACTTCTTGGAATTCTCCTGGGGGGTCAGGGTAGGATCAAGAGGAATGGTGATTTCTTCTCCATTATAATAGTTCACAGCCTTAAAGGATTTACAGCCTTCTTCCAGACCGTAGCCGTAGGTGTTGATCAATTCGCCGTAAACCTTGTATTTGTCCTTTTTCTCAGTGTCTTTCATCTGCTTCTGCTGAAGGCTTAATTTTTTGCGGTTGCGGTCAAGGGCAGTCTGGACGATCTTTCGGAGATCCGCAGATTTCTGACGGATACGGGTGATCACGTCGCGGGAGGCATAATAGGTTTCCAGCATCTCTGACACAGATTCAAAGGTACGGGTGGTGAAGCCTTCTCCATATTGGGAAAAAGGAAGAACACCGTATTCAACCGGCTCGTCCCCTTTGAAAACAATAACCGGGGTAAATTCTTCCTCACGGATCTGTCCCATTAAACGGGTGAATTCTGTATAAAGCTGCTCTCTGGTATTCCCATCTAATGTCTGGACATCGTCATTTCCATCAATGGAAGCGCGATAGCAAAGTTCCTGAGCCATTACCGGGCTGAAACCGGTAAGCGTCTGATAGAGAGCTTTGGAGACAGCATTGGATCTGCCGCATACTTTTTCCATGAAATCCTCTCTGGAAATGGTAAGAGGATCCAGCTTGTCCTGAGTGTGGGGGATGAAATAAGGACGTCCTGGCAGAACTTCACGTACAGAACTTACGTTGCAGGATACGTGTTTGATACTATCCAGGATCATATTATTATCATCACAGAAGATAATGTTGCTGTGCTTTCCCATCAGTTCCATAATGAGAACCTTATGGCATACATCACCAAGTTCGTTCAGGTGCTCCAGCTCAAATTCTACAACACGCTCCAGACCAGGCTGGCGTATCGCAGTGATCCTGGCGCTTCCGATGTGCTTGCGGAGAAGCATGCAAAAATTAGGTGCAGTCAAAGGGCTGATCCGGTTTTTGCCTGTAAAATAGATCAGAGGCAGGGAGGCGCTGGCGGAGAGAAGCAGACGCTTCTGACCATTTGCACCTTTTCCGGTGATCAGCAGTTCGTCACTTTCCGGCTGGGCAATTTTGTTAATGCGTCCCCCGGAGAGATTTTTATTTAATTCAGAAACCATTGCAGCAATGGTAATTCCGTCAAAAGCCATAAAAAACTCCTTTCTGCTGACAGGTTACCGATCGTTCCGTGACCAGTAATCTGTAACATGCAGACTTTATTATAACAGCAAAAAAAGGATTTGACTAGGGTTTTAGAATGAACTATAATAAATCTGTATGCGTAGGCAGCTGTGATCAGTAGCATGCGTAAAGTTATTGCTTGAATATCAGAGACGATTCTGTTATGCGGAATGGTACTCTTTTCAGACAGTATTCGGAATAAAAATAAAGAAAGAGATTACTATGATAAAAAGTATGACCGGCTTTGGAAGGGCCGAGGTGATTACAAAAGAGCGGAAAATCACCGTTGAGTTAAAATCCGTCAATCACAGATATCTGGATCTGAGTATCAAAATGCCAAGGAAGCTGGTTTTCCTTGAGGGCGCGATCCGGAATCTTATGAAGACCTATATGCAGCGTGGTAAAGTGGATGTGTTTATCACATATGAGGACTACACCTTAAGCTGTGGCGCACTGAAGTATAATAAGGAGCTTGCAGGAGAATATCTTGCATATATCCGTCAGATGGCAGAGGAATTTGGCCTTGAGAACGATGTGAAGGCAGGAGCTCTTTCCCGTTATCCGGACGTGCTGACTATGGAGGAGCAGTCTGTAGATGAGGACGCATTATGGGCAGTTCTGGAAGCACCGCTTCGTGAGGCCTGCGAGAAATTTGCCCAGTCCCGTGCAAGAGAGGGAGAGAATCTGAAGAACGACCTGATCGCCAAGCTGGATGCTCTTGATGAGAAGGTAAGTCAGGTAGAAGCCCGCTCTCCGGAGGTTGTGGATTCTTACAGAGAGAAGCTGGAAGCCAAGGTTCATGAGCTTCTGGAGGATTCTCAGATCGAAGATTCCCGTATTGCAGCAGAAGTTGTCCTGTTCTCCGACAAGATCTGCAACGATGAGGAGACTGTTCGTCTCCACAGCCATATCCAGGGAATGAAGAAGATGCTGGAGGAGAAGGAAGGCATCGGACGCAAGCTCGATTTTATGGCACAGGAGATGAACCGTGAGGCAAATACCATTTTGTCGAAATCAAGTGATCTGATTATTTCCAATATAGCGATTGATCTGAAGACAGAGATTGAGAAGATCAGAGAACAGGTTCAGAATGTGGAGTAACCTAGTACATCGTTTTCGAAATAACTATACCACTCACTTGTCTGTGAATCCGATTGCACAGGTATAAAAGCCTCGGCGTAGCCCGCTACGCCTGCGTTTTTATACCTGCACACTCGAATCCACATCCTACGTGATTGGTATAGTTATTTACGAAGCGATGTACTAGAGAATTAAAGACGTAAGCTTTCCTTATTGACAGAAGGGTGAAAACATGGCAAAATTAATCAATATCGGATTCGGCAATGTGGTGAATTCCCAGAAAATCGTAGCTGTGGTAAACCCGGATGCCGCTCCGGTGAAACGAATGGTTCAGAGTGTGAAAGGTTCCAATTCCCTTGTGGATGCCACTCAGGGAAGAAAGACCAAGTCCGTGATCGTTACTTCAGACCACATTCTGATATTATCTGCGATCCAGCCGGACACGATCGCCCGCAGATTTGCAGAAGTTATAGAAAATAAGGGAGAGGGCCATGAGTAGAGGAGTTTTGGCAGTTGTTTCCGGATTTTCCGGAGCAGGAAAAGGCACCATTATGAAAAGCCTGATGGCGAAGTACGACAATTACGCATTGTCTGTATCTGCCACCACAAGAAACCCCAGACCAGGGGAAGAAGACGGAAGAGAATACTTTTTCCGCACAAAAGAAGAATTTGAGGAAATGATCCGTCAGGATCAGCTGATCGAATATGCCCGGTACGTGGAGAATTACTACGGCACACCTAAGGCTTATGTGGAGGAGCAGTTGTCAGCAGGCCGGGATGTGATCCTGGAGATCGAGATTCAGGGAGCCCGCAAGATCAAGAAGAAATTCCCGGAAGCTGTGCTGGTATTTGTAACAGCGCCCTCCATGGAGGAACTGAAAGAGCGTCTTGTTGGAAGAGGCACTGAGACTGCGGAAGTGATCCACCAGCGTCTTGCAAGAGCTGCACAGGAGGCAGAAGGAGTTGACGAGTACGACTATCTGCTGGTGAATGACCAGCTGGAGGATGCTGTAGACAGGCTTCATAATATTATTCAGAGCGAACATTTCGCCATGAGGCGAAACCTTGGTTTTATCCATGAGATCCAGGCACAGGCAGCAAAGTTTGTGGAAGAATAATCCAAATAAAGAGCAGATGAAACTGCCATAAAATGAAATATCGATTTGCAACTTTATTCACGAAAATACAGCTTGAAGCTGCGAATCTTTATAAAAATTATAACAATAATCACAATTTTTGAAAGGAGTATATATATGATCCATCCATCTTATTCTGAGTTAATCGAAGCAATCAATACCAACAATGAGGACGACGATGAGAGCATGGTGCTCAACAGCCGTTATTCCCTGATTCTTGCTACAAGCAAGCGTGCGCGTCAGCTGATCGGCGGTGCAAAGCCGTTGGCAGATAATGTTAAAGGCAAGAAACCTCTTTCTATCGCAATTGACGAGTTATATCACGGAAAGGTTAAGATCCTTCCAGGTAAACATGAGGAAGAGGATTTAGCAGAGATCGCAGGACATTCTGCAGAGGAGATTGCTGCTGAAGAACCTGCAGCTGCAGTTGATCCTGCTGAGTCTGAGGAGAGTGCAGAATAATATGAAATTACTGTTCATTTCCCTTGGATGTGATAAGAATCTGGTAGATTCTGAGGAAATGCTTGGAATGCTTGCTGCAGACGGACATGAGATCGTTGATGATGAGGACGAAGCAGAGGTCATTATTGTCAATACCTGCTGTTTTATCGGTGATGCCAAAGAAGAAAGTGTAAATACCATTCTTGAAATGGCAGAGAAGAAAAAGGCAGGTACCTGCAAGGTGCTGATCGTTACCGGCTGCATGGCACAGCGTTACAAGAAAGAAATTTCAGAGGAAATACCTGAAGTGGATGCTATTCTTGGTACAACCTCTTACGGCGATATCAGCAAGGCTGTAAAGGAAGCCCAGGCAGGCAGACACTTTGAAGAGTACAAGAGCATTGATTTTCTTCCGGATATTTCCGGTAAGCGTATGTTGACCACAGGTGGACATTTTGCATATCTGAAAATTGCAGAAGGCTGTGACAAGCATTGTACCTACTGTATTATCCCAAGACTCCGGGGCGGCTACAGAAGCGTGCCTATGGAGCAGCTCGTAAAAGAAGCCCGGTCTCTTGCTGAAAAAGGGGTGAAAGAGCTGATTCTGGTTGCCCAGGAGACTACTGTATATGGTAAGGACATCTATGGAAAGAAATCTCTTCATGTCCTTTTAAAGGAGCTTTGCAAAATAAAGGGAATCCGCTGGATCCGTATTTTGTACTGTTACCCGGAAGAGATTTATGATGAGCTGATTCAGACTATGAAGGAAGAGAAGAAGATCTGTCATTATCTGGATCTTCCGATCCAGCATGCAAGTGACCGTGTGCTGAAACGCATGGGCCGCCGTACCACCAAGCAGGAGCTGGTGGATATTATTGGCAGGCTGCGCCGGGAGATCCCGGATATTTTCCTTCGTACAACCTTGATCAGTGGTTTTCCTGGAGAGACACAGGAAGACCACGAAGAACTGATGGAGTTTGTGGATGAGATCGAGTTTGACCGCCTTGGTGTTTTCCCATACTCTGCTGAGGAGGATACCCCGGCAGCCACTATGGAAGATCAGATTCCGGAGGAGGTCAAGGAAGCCAGACGCGATGAGATCATGGAACTTCAGCAGGAAATTTCTCTTGAAAAGGGTGAGAGCCGCGTTGGTCAGGTGCTGACTGTTATGATCGAGGGCAAAGTATCTGGAGAGAGTGCGTACATTGGACGTACTTACGGAGATGCGCCGAAGGTCGATGGATATATTTTTGTACAGACCGGCGAACTTCTCATGACAGGAGATTTTGCGAGAGTCCGGGTTACCGGAGCTCTGGAGTACGATTTGATAGGAGAGCTGGAAGATGAATACACCGAATAAACTGACTATTGCCAGAATGATCCTGGTACCGTTTTTTGTATTATTTATTCTGACTGGCTGGGGCGGAGATGCCAACCGCTATATCTGCCTTGCTATTTTTGTAGTGGCAAGTATTACGGACTGGTTTGACGGTCATCTTGCCCGCAAGAATAATCTGGTTACCAATTTTGGTAAATTCATGGATCCTCTTGCTGACAAGCTTCTTGTTTGTTCTGCACTGATCTGCATGATCGAGCTTGACCGCCTGCCGGCATGGTTCGTGATCATTATCATTGCAAGAGAATTTATTATCAGTGGCTTCAGACTGATCGCTGCCGAGAACGGCGTTGTCATCGCTGCAAACTACTGGGGCAAATTTAAAACTGCATCCCAGATGGTCATGATCATTCTTCTGATCCTGAACTTTGGGGGAGTTTTTGAAATACTGACACAGATTTTTGTATGGGCATCACTTGCTCTGACGGTGATCTCTCTGATCACTTATATTGTGCAGAATAAGAATGTAATTTCCATGCAGGAATAAAATAGCTGCTGCCCGCGAAACGTTTTTGCGTGCAGAGAGTGAGAATATCTGAATGTAAATCAGCCAGCATCTTTGTGAGCAGAGATGTTGGCTGATTTCAAACATGCTCTGGAAAAGAGGTATATATATGATTGCAGAACTTGTAGCTGTAGGAACTGAGATTTTGCTGGGAAATATTGTAAACACCAACAGCGCATATCTTTCTGAGAAATGTGCCCAGCTGGGACTTTCTGTTTATTATGAGTCTGTTGTGGGAGATAATCGCGACCGAATGAAAGCTGTGATTGCATCTGCCCTTGACAGATCTGACGTGGTAATTCTTTCAGGAGGTCTCGGACCAACTGAGGATGATCTGACTAAGGAAGTATGTGCTGAGGTAATGGGACTTCCTCTTTCTGAAGATCCTCATTCCCGTAAGCGTATTGAGCGTTATATGAAGGAATATAAGAAGAATCATCCGGACAGACGTGTGACCTCCAATAATTATAAGCAGGCGCAGGTTCCGGAAGGCGCTATTGTGCTTGATAACCACAACGGTACAGCACCTGGTCTGATCCTTGAGAAAAATGGCAAGACTGCCATTCTTCTTCCGGGACCGCCTAACGAGCTGATCCCTATGTTTGAGGAGTCTGTTTTCTCATATCTTCGCAAGAAACAGCCGGAGATCATCTGCTCCCAGGTTGTGAAGATCTGTGGAATCGGTGAGAGCCAGGTGGCTGCCGATATCCAGGATATGATCGAGGCCCAGACAAATCCAACTCTTGCCCCATATGCAAAGACAGGAGAGGTTCATCTCCGTATTACAGCCAAGGGTGAGGATGAGAAATCCTGCAAGAAGCTGATCAAACCTGTAGTAAAGGAACTTCAAAAGCGATTCGGCAAAAATGTATTTGCCCTGGATGCGGACAAAACGCTGGAAGAATCTGTTGTGGATCTGCTGAAGGAGAAAAAATTAACTCTGTCTCTTGCAGAATCCTGTACAGGTGGTGCCATTGCTGCCCGCATTGTAAATGTTCCAGGTGCTTCCCAGGTGTTTACCCATGGATTTGTTACTTACAGCAACCGTGCCAAGAGAGAATGCCTTGGGGTGAAGAAATCCACGTTGAAAACAGTAGGAGCTGTTTCTGCAAAATGTGCCAGACAGATGGCAAAGGGCGGCTGCACAGCTTCAGGAGCTGATATCTGTCTTTCTGTTACCGGCCTTGCAGGTCCGGATGGCGGAACCAGTGAGACTCCTGTTGGAACCGTGTTTATGGGTTGCTGCTGCAATGGACATACGGTTACCCGGGAATATCATTTTACCGGAAACAGGACCAAAATCCGTCAGCAGGCTGTTGCTAGTGCACTGGTGTTGCTTCGCGAGTGCATGATGGGAGAAGTTGAGAAGTAAGCTTTCTTAATCGCAGAAAATGTTTTACTTCATCATCTTCATCAGGTTTACCACTTTATCAAGCTTTGCACGTTCCCGGGGGCTTTTTCCCATTTTCAAAACCTCAATGATGGTATTGATCTCATTACTGTTAAAGTTCAGACCGGCATTTCTCCCCTGGAAAGCTGCATTCATAATAAATGGCAGCAGATCAGAGGGAGATTTTCCGGCTCCTTGCCGGGCCATCTGCTGGAGCATGTCAAGCTTGTTTTTGTCGATACCTGCAAGCTTTGGATTATCCTGCCAGTTGTCATCCATATGGAATCATTCCTTTCTTATATAGTAATGCTGCCAATTGGCGACATGTCCGTTTTGAATGAAATTTTTCTGTTTTTACTGTCGTTCTTCTTCGCAATTATCTTCTGGAGATGGTTCATTCATCATCCTCAGCATTTCTGCCATGGTCATCATATTGGTGATCTGATCCAGAGTCTTTCGTATATCTCCAAAACAGTAGCGGCGCAGGTCGTTTATGACTTCAAGAGGCTGGGCAGGGGCTGCTGCAGCCTGTATCTGCATGGCTTCTGACGGCTTTGTAAAAAGAGCGACTGTATTGGAAAGTTCCCTGGCTTTTGCAAAAACGGACAGAAACTGTTGCTGCCTGGGTGGAAAATAGGGGATGAGAGCTTTTAACAGCTGTCCCTGGTCAGTTCCCACCATCTGATCCAGAGCTGTCTGGGCAATATATTCCTGATCCATAAAAATCCCTTTTCTATATCTATGTTGTTGTTATTAAAATATGACGACGGTTTGAAAACGGTGAAATCTTCTGCAAATTGTGACGCACATTCTGCAGAAAGCATTTTTCAAACACGCTCTGACATCTGTAACATATTCTATAGCAGGGGGATGTATGAATTTCCCGCAAAGTCAGGAGGGAAAGTTATGAGAAGAGAAAATGAAAAGCTTATTATAGATGGAAATGCCATATACGAGCTGGATCTGGAATGTGTGCGAAAGAAGCAAGGAAAACAGGAAGGAAATGGCAGGTGTGTGGAGCAGTCAGAAGAAAGAAGGCAGTCCGCAAACCATACCGGGGATTAAAGACAATTTGCAGGAGAGAGTTTCTACCCAGAGCGTGGTTGAAAAAGAAACAAGGAAACGTAAGAATGCTTTTAGAATATGCCTGAAAAAGGGGACAGGGGAAAATTCCCGCTGTCCCGATTTTTTTGAAAAGGACTGAGAAGACAGCCCTTTTTCATATGTGGGAAACTCAGATCAGCAGCCGCAGCCATTCCCCCATCCACCGCAGAGAAGCAGAAGGATGATTATGATCCAGCAGCAGTCACCATTTCCGTTGCCACAGCTGTTGTTGCAGCCAATACCGTTGCCGCCGCATGCGCAAAGAAGAATGATGATCCAGAGAATATTGCATCCACAGGAGCCGTTCCCAAAGGAAAGCCCACATCCATTGTCACATCCGCAGCCATTATTACAACCGCAGTTACCACATCCGCAACCGGATCTTTCCTCGCCGCAGCCACAGTTTGTAGCAGCTAAATCACTCATGCTGTTACCTCCAGAAAATGTTTACAGTTCATCATATGGAGGGGACAGGGGGTGTGTGACAAAGCAGTTGACAGAAAAGAGAAATTTGGCTATAATAAACTGAAACGTAATATTTCTGTAATCTTTGAAAAGAATTCGACATAAAATATATAAAACAAGGATTGATTTGTTAAGAATTAAGTCTGCGAAGCAAACGCTGTTTTTTGTGAACAAAGTTCACAGAAAACCCGAGAATCTCAGCGCGAAATCATGCGAATGCATGATTTCTGTGCATCGCGAAGCGTGTTACTGGTCACGGAGTAAACAGTAACTGTTTGTGAAAAGCAGAGGTGGGAAAGCTTCGGAATTAGTCAGGTCAAAGAGAGGAAAATGCTATGATAAAAGAAGAGAGAAACAGAAAGCAAAGTCTGGCTCTGGTGCTGCTTGTGATTGCCACATTATGTACGGTTTTTCTGATGACAAGGGATGTTCAGGCTGCGAAAGCCGGATTTAAGACTATAAACGGCAAGACCTACTACATAACAGCCAGCGGAGCCAAGCAGAAAGGCTGGCTGACTCTGAAAGGCAAGAAATACTATTTTAATAAAAAAACAGGCGTACAGTTAAAAGGCTGGCAAAAAGACAGTAAGGGCAGAAACATCCGGTATTTTACCAAGGGAAAAGGTGTGATGGCCACCGGTTTTCTGAAGAGCGGAACCGTAACCCGTTATTTCAGACCTTCCAATGGTAAGCTTGTCCGCGGCTGGCTGACCTTAAAGGGTAAGAAATATTATTTTACCAGCGGAACCGGCGCTATGGTAAAGGGCTGGCAGACCACAGCTAAGAAAGAGAAACGTTATTTCAAGAGCAATGGTCAGATGCTTACCGGCTGGTTCACGGATTCTAAGGGATATACCCGCTATTTTAATACCAGCACAGGTATTATGTATACCGGACTTAAGACTGTAGATGGAAATATCTATTATTTTTCCAAGACCAGCGGAGTCCGTTATCAGAAAGGCTTTGGCAAGGTTGGAAGCAAGCGGTATTATTTTAGTACCACAGACGGCAAAGCGCAGACCGGCTGGCTGAGTCTGGATGGAAACAGCTACTACTTTGGAACAACAGGCGTGATGTACGTAAACACTACAGCTTCCATTGGAGGAAAGACATACGCGTTTGATTCCAATGGTGTTGCTTCCGAGAAACAGGATTCAGGAAAGGATGACAATGACAGCAGTATTACCTTTACCTGGTATGATGAGAAACGTGGCCGCAATTTTACTATTATGAAGGAGCTTAAGAGTCATCCGGGAGTTGCAGATGGAACCAAGTCTGATCTTGATATTCTGGCAGCTGTCTGCGAGGCTGAGGCAGGAGACCAGGGAATTGCAGGTATGAAGGCAGTTGCTCTCTGCCTTTTGAACAGAACTCTGGACAAGGAGTTTCCGTCCAGTGTCCGTTATGTGCTTTACCAGGGAACTACCTTCCCCCAGTATTCAGTCGTGACAAACAACCAGCTGCTGAAACGTCTGAATGGTCAGTTTATTGACCGTGCAAGCGCTTATGAAGCTGCCCAGCAGGCACTTGACAGTTTTAATGCTTATGTGCTGAATGGTACACCGCGTACAGTAAGCGGAATCAAGGCCAAGGATTTTAATTATAAGTATTTTATGATGACTTCTGCTTTCTGGAAGCAGCCATTGAATTTTGAAAAGGTTGTATATGAGACATACAAGGATCATACATTTTTTGTGGACTGGGTATAAAGGTAGCTATACAGATGTAGAAACAGTATAAATGATAATAGTAAATTTTACCGCGGTGAGTTGCTAAAATATAAAGCTAAAATCCTTGACAAAAACAGACAGCCTTTGTATACTTGCAAGTATTAAATGAGAAAGGCTTTGAAGGGAACAAGTAGCTTTGGAAAGAGCACACAGAGAGCTGCCGGATGGTGAGAGGCGCGTGCAGAGATCCATTGTGAATACATCCCGGAGCTTTGCACCGAACGGTTTTGAAGTGGCAGAGACAGCAGCGGACAGGCGCTTGTGATTGATTGCAGAAATCCAGTAGGCTGTGACGGAGTGGCATACGTTATCATGCCGGGGTGATAATTCTGAAGAGTATTCGAAGATATTTATTTTTGGACAGTATTGTCTGTGGGGATAATCGTCTGGAAGAATTTTTCAGTATGGTCACTTATCGAGGCAGAAAGTGCGAGCTTTCTGTAAATTTAGGTGGTAACGCGGGACCCGGTTCTCGTCCTAAAGGGACATGAGAACCGGGCTTTTTATATCTGCAGCGGCTTTTTCGTAAAGAGAGAATAAGCAGCTCACATTTCTATTTTACAGGAGGAAAATAAAATGACAGTTTGGGAAGAACTGAAAGCCAGAGGCCTGATCGCCCAGGTAACAGACGAAGATGAAATCAAAGAAATGGTAAATAACGGAAAGGCAACTTTCTATATTGGATTTGACCCAACCGCAGACAGCCTTCATGTAGGACATTTCATGGCACTTTGCCTGATGAAACGTCTTCAGATGGCAGGAAACAGACCGATCGCCCTTCTTGGCGGCGGAACCGGTATGATCGGTGACCCATCCGGAAGAACCGACATGCGCCAGATGCTGACAAAAGAGACCATCCAGCATAACATTGACTGTTTCAAGAAACAGATGGAGCGTTTCATCGACTTTTCTGATGGAAAGGCACTTATGGTAAACAATGCAGAATGGCTGATGAACCTGAATTATGTGGAGCTTTTACGTGAGGTTGGAGCTCACTTTTCTGTTAACCGTATGCTTACAGCAGAGTGCTACAAACAGCGTATGGAAAGAGGCTTAAGCTTCCTGGAATTTAACTACATGATCATGCAGAGCTATGACTTCTATATGCTGTACCAGAAATACGGCTGCAATATGCAGTTCGGTGGCGATGACCAGTGGAGCAACATGCTTGGCGGTACTGAGCTGATTCGCCGTAAGCTTGGAAAAGACGCATATGCTATGACAATCACCCTTCTTCTTAACTCAGAAGGTAAGAAAATGGGTAAAACACAGTCTGGTGCTGTCTGGCTGGATCCAAATAAGACATCTCCATTCGATTTCTACCAGTACTGGAGAAATGTGGACGACGCAGATGTTATTAAATGCATGAAGCTTCTTACCTTCCTTCCGCTGGAAGAAATCCAGGAGATGGAGAAATGGGAAGGCAGCCAGCTGAACAAAGCAAAAGAGATCCTTGCATTCCAGCTTACCGAGCTTGTTCATGGAACAGAGGAAGCGAAGAAGGCAGAGGCTGGTGCCAAGGCACTTTTTGCAGGCGGAGCTGATACAGAGCATATGCCGACCACTGAGCTTGCAGCAGAGGATTTTGACGAAGAAGGCAATATCGACCTAATCAGCCTTCTTGTAAAATCTGCTCTTGTAACAACCCGTTCCGAGGGAAGAAGAGCCATCGAGCAGGGCGGCGTTTCCGTTGACGGTGAGAAAGTGACGGACATCAGACATGTACTTTCCAAAGACGCTCTCACAGGTGACGGTATTGTCCTTAAGAGAGGAAAGAAGAAATTTAATAAAGTATTTGTAAAATAAGATCATAAAAGGGGACCAGATATGCTCTAAATCTGATCGTTGATGCGAAAACAGATTTTTGTACTGGTCCCCGACTTATGCAAAAAATATTTTGACCGTGATAAAGATATATGCTATCATATAAACCATGCAAGCATTCCAATAAGAGGAATGCACGTTATTGTTTACAGTAACGAAAGTACTTCTTTATTGCGTAGGAGGAGAATTGAAATGAAGAAATACGGAGTAAACGAACTTCGAAAAATGTTTCTGGATTTCATGGAAAGCAAGGGACATCTTGTTCTGAAAAGCTTTTCATTGGTTCCACAGGGCGATAAAAGTGTCCTGCTGATCAATGCAGGAATGACACCACTGAAACCATATTTCACAGGAGCAGAGAAACCACCACGTACAAGAGTCAGTACCTGTCAGAAATGTATCCGTACAGGTGATATTGAGAATGTAGGTAAGACTGCACGTCACGGTACATTCTTTGAAATGCTTGGTAATTTCTCTTTTGGAGATTACTTTAAAAGAGAGGCCATTCACTGGTCATGGGAGTTCCTGACTGAGGTGGTAGGTCTGGATGCCAGCCGTCTTTATCCGTCTGTTTATCTGGAGGATGATGAGGCTTTCGATATCTGGAATAAAGAGATCGGAATTCCGGCAGAGCGTATTTTTAAATTTGGCAAAGAGGATAACTTCTGGGAGCACGGCGCAGGTCCATGCGGTCCATGTTCCGAGATTTACTATGACCGTGGAGAAAAATATGGCTGCGGCAAGCCGGGATGTACAGTAGGCTGTGACTGCGACCGTTACATGGAAGTATGGAACAACGT
Source organism: Ruminococcus sp. 1001136sp1 (assembly GCF_039841815.1). Taxonomy (NCBI): domain Bacteria; kingdom Bacillati; phylum Bacillota; class Clostridia; order Eubacteriales; family Oscillospiraceae; genus Ruminococcus; species Ruminococcus sp. 1001136sp1. Next base: position 58,825 of record NZ_JBDPGY010000003.1, read on the forward strand.
ATTTACCCAGTTTGAGAATGACGGAAATGGCAATTATACAACTCTGAAACAGAAGAATATTGATACCGGTATGGGTCTTGAGCGTCTGGCTGTTGTTGTCCAGGACGTAGATTCCATTTTCGATGTAGATACCATCTGTTCCCTTCGTAACCTGGTAAGTAGGATTTCCGGCAAACCGTATGGGGTACATCATGAGGACGATGTTTCCATCCGTCTGATCACAGACCATATCCGTTCCGCGACATTCATGATCTCCGATGGTATTATGCCTACCAATGAAGGACGTGGATATGTACTTCGCCGTCTGATCCGCCGTGCTGCAAGACACGGAAGACTTCTGGGAATTGAGGGCAACTTCCTTGCTACTTTAAGTGCAGAAGTAATTGACGGTTCCAAGGATGGATATCCGGAACTGGAAGAAAAGAAAGAATTTATCTTCAACGTTCTCACCAACGAGGAGAACCAGTTCGGTAAGACCATCGACCAGGGACTTCGTATCCTGGCTGATATGGAAGAGGCTATGAATGCAGCTGGAGAGAAGACTCTTTCCGGTGAAAACGCATTTAAATTATATGATACTTACGGATTCCCTCTTGATCTGACCAAGGAGATCCTTGAGGAGAAGGGCTACGAGATCGACGAGGAAGGCTTCAAGACTGCTATGGATGAGCAGAGAGAGAAAGCACGTTCCTCCCGTGAGGTAACCAACTATATGGGAGCTGACGCTACTGTATATGACCAGATTGATACTTCTGTTACCACAGAGTTTGTTGGATACGATCACCTTTCCTTTGAATCTCCGGTTACTGTTCTTACCACAGAAGCTGAGATCGTAGATTCCCTGATGGAAGGACAGAAGGGTACTGTTTTCGTAGAGAAAACACCTTTCTATGCAACTATGGGTGGTCAGGTTGGAGATACCGGTGTGATCGAGACTGCAAATGGCAAATTCATCGTAGAAGATACCATCAAGCTTCGCGGCGGCAAATTCGGTCATGTAGGATATATGGAATCTGGCATGATTTCCAAGGGAGAGACCGTTTCTCTGAAAGTAAATGTTGCTGCAAGAAAAGATATTGAGAAGAACCACAGTGCGACACATCTTCTTCAGAAAGCTCTGAAAGAAGTTCTTGGTTCTCATGTAGAGCAGAAGGGTTCTCTTGTAACTGCTGACAGACTTCGTTTCGACTTTGCCCACTTCACAGCTATGACTGCTGAGGAAATCGGTAAAGTTGAAAAAATTGTAAATGAGCAGATTCAGGCAGGACTTGAGGTTCATACCGATATCATGGATGTTGAGGAAGCAAAGAAGTCTGGTGCTATGGCACTGTTTGGCGAGAAGTATTCCCAGAAGGTACGTGTGGTATCTATGGGTGATTTTTCCAGAGAGCTCTGTGGTGGTACCCATGTTGCAAATACAAGCTCCATCATGCTGTTTAAGATTGTTTCTGAGTCCGGTATCGCAGCAGGTGTCCGCCGTATTGAGGCACTGACCGGAAACGGGGTTCTGGAATACTATAAGAAGCAGGAAGCACTTCTTCACGAGGCTGCCAAGGCTCTGAAAACAACCCCTTCCGAGATGATTGAGAAGATCACACATCTTCAGGGTGAGGTGAAGGCTCTTGCAAGTGAGAATGAATCTCTGAAGAGCAAACTGGCTCAGGGTGCTCTGGGAGATGTTATGAATCAGGTTGTAGAAGTAAAAGGTGTGAAACTCCTTGCTGCCAAGGTAGAGGGCGTTGACATGAACGGACTTCGTGATCTTGGTGACCAGCTGAAAGAGAAGCTTGGCGAGGGCGTCGTTGTCCTTGCTGCAGTAAATGAGGGCAAGGTGAACCTTCTTGCAATGGCTACTGATTCTGCACAGAAAGCAGGAGCACATGCAGGAAACCTGATCAAAGCTGTTGCTGCAATCGTTGGCGGCGGCGGTGGCGGACGTCCGAATATGGCTCAGGCTGGTGGAAAGAATCCGGAGAAGGCAGGCGAGGCAATCGAAGCAGCAGCCGGAATCCTGGAAGGACAGATTCACTAAAAAACACTCAAAATTTTGTCAAAAATTTTTGTAAAATTAAACCAAAAGTTGTTGACGAATCCCGAGTGCATGATATATAATAATGTTCGTGCAAGAAAAATACCCAGACAGTTGTATTTTAGCACAATCTACAACTGGAGGGAGGTTAGGTGTGAGTCTATGTCAAACGTTATCGTAAAAGAAAACGAGACTTTAGATAGCGCTCTTCGCAGATTCAAGAGAAGCTGTGCAAAAGCAGGTATCCAGCAGGAAATCCGCAAAAGAGAGCATTACGAGAAACCAAGCGTTCGTCGTAAGAAAAAATCTGAAGCCGCAAGAAAACGTAAATATAATTAATTGTGCGCAAAAATCCCTGGCTGCATTCAGTCAGGGATTTTTAAATCCCGCAATATCTTCAAATTTGGCTCATTGTCTTCAGGGAAGAACTGATTTTTATATATGGTGATATCGCTGGCTGACCACATGTCCGTTTTGTTGCTGACCGGTGTATGAAGGAGAAAATATAAACTTATGATGATTTTGAAAAAAATAGCCAAGCTTCTGTTTAACCGGGTATTTTATGTAATATTTGCCATGGCGGTGCAGCTTGGCTGGCTGTTGACTATATTTCTGCGTCTTGCAGGATATTCCAGATATATGTCTTTTATTCTGGATGTTATCAGTATTCTGGTTGTTCTGAAAATTGTGAATCGAAAGATAAATCCCTCGTATAAACTGGCATGGACGATGTTGATCCTGTGCCTGCCAATTTTTGGCCTTGTTTTGTATCTTGTATTTGGACGTTCCAGAATTGCTGCTTATATGCAGGATCGATTTAATGAGATGCTGATGAAGTCCGGTAATCTTTTACAGACAGATCCTGAAATACATGATCTTCTGGAGGCAGAAGATATATCTGCATGCAATCAGTCTGATTATATATATCATAATGCAGGTTATCCTATTCACGGAAATACTACCGCAGAATATTTCCAGGTTGGAGATGACATGTTCCCGGTTCTTGTAAGGGAACTGGAGCAGGCACAGCATTATATTTTTATTGAGTATTTTATAATCCATGATGGAGTAATGTGGAGAACCATACTGGATATACTGGAGAGGAAGGTTCAGGAAGGTGTGGATGTCCGTCTGATTTATGATGACATGGGATGTCTTACCACGCTCCCTCATAAATATTATGAAACCATGAGATCCAAAGGAATCAAGTGTCAGGTGTTCAATCCTTTCCGTCCGATCCTGAATATTATCCAGAATAACCGTGACCATCGGAAATTCTGTATTATTGATGGATATGTGGGATTTACCGGTGGTGTAAATCTGGCAGATGAGTATATCAACCAGAAGGAGCGCTTTGGACATTGGAAGGACACTGCGGTTATGCTGAAGGGGGAAGCTGTCTGGAACATGACTGCCATGTTCCTCCATATGTGGAATGTGATTACCAATAACCGTGAGGATCATTCACTTGAGAAATATCTGCCTCATGTATGGCATCCGGAGGCATTTGAAGGGGATGGATATATTCAGCCGTTTTGTGATTCTCCGCTGGATAACGAGACTGTTGGAGAGAATGTTTATCTGAATATTATCAATCGTGCAAAAAGGTATGTGTATATCTGTACACCCTATCTTGTTATTGACAATGAGATGATGACTGCTCTTTGTCTCGCAGCAAAAAGTGGTGTGGATGTCCGTCTGATGACACCTGGGATTCCAGACAAAAAACTGGTATTTCTTCTTACCCAGTCTTACTATGAGCAGCTTCTGGAAGCAGGAGTGAAAATCTATGAATATCAGCCGGGATTTTTACATGCCAAGTCCTTTGTATGTGATGACGAGATCGCTGTTGTGGGAACCATCAATCTGGACTATCGGAGCTTGTATCTTCACTTTGAGGATGGTGTATGGATCTATCGGAATCAGGTGATTTATGATATTAAAAAGGATTTCACAGATACCCTGGAATATTGTAATCCGGTATCTTTGGAATTCTGTCGTGGAAGAAATATTGCAGTGCGGGCGATGCAGAGTATTCTAAGGTTATTTGCACCGATGCTGTAGAGCGTGTTCAAAAAGGGGTTTCTGCAAATTGAGGCGTATAGATTGCGGAAATGATTTTTCAAACACGCTCTAAACCTTATGCAGAATGAGTATATAGATGATGCCCCTTACCTGCGGCATTGCCATATATAAATCAGGAGGTCAGATATGAGAAAAGAGATAAAGAAACAGCTTCAGACGATTATGGATCAGGCAGTAAAGGATAATCAGATTGCCGGTATGAATATGATGGTAATAAAGGACGGCCAGGAGGAAGCCTATCTTCAGTGTGGCTATGCGGATAAAGCAAATGGGAGAATGATTGAACGGGATACCATATTCCGTCTTTTTTCCATGACGAAACCGATTACAGCGGCAGCGGCCATGATTTTATTTGAAAGAGGAGTAATTGATCTGGCAGATCCGGTTTCCAGATATATTCCGGGATTTGCAGACCAGATGGTGTCTGTACCTGGCGGACTGGCACCAGTATGGCATAATGTAACGGTTTATCATTTGTTGTCTATGACCAGTGGTTTGACTTATGGCGGAAACAGCAGTGCCGCAGAGTTTGCTGTTGGAAATGTGATGGAAGAAATACATGCACGTCTGAATACAGAGCATCCCATGACAACACTGGAATTTGCAGATAAGATCGGCAGATGTCCTTTGGAGTTTCAGCCCGGAGAACGCTGGAAGTATGGGGTATCCGCAGATATTCTGGCAGCAGTGGTGGAGAAGGCTTCCGGCATGAAATACGGTGAATTTCTTAAGAAAGAGCTTTTTGTGCCTTTGGGAATGAAAGATACAGATTTCTATGTTCCAGGTGAGAAGCTGGACAGACTGGCCATGACTTATGAGCAGACTGCCGGTGAAATGAAAGAATTCCGTGACAACAGTCTGGGAATCCGTCTTTCCATGGACGTACCGCCTGCTTATGAAGCCGGAGGGGCAGGGCTTGTTTCCACCATTGAGGATTATTCCAGATTTGCAGCTATGCTGATAAACAAAGGCAGCTTCCAGGGTAGACAGATCCTTAAGCCTGCTTCTGTGGAATATATGACCACCCACAAGCTTATAGCATGTCAGCAGGAGTGGTTTGAAAAATGGTGGGAGATGAATGGATATTCTTATGGTAATCTGATGCGTGTGATGACGGATCCGTGGAAGGCACCCTTTGCATGCTGTGAGGGTGAATATGGCTGGGATGGCTGGCTTGGCTGCTATTTCGCCAATATTCCCAAGGAGAATATGACGATTCTTATGATGATGCAGAAGAAAGATGCAGGGACATTTGATCTTACAAGGAAGCTGAGAAATGTGCTGCTTCTTGGAATGTAATATAAAGAGGAATTTGAGTTATGCCTAGAATTTATGCAGACAATGCAGCAACCACAAAAATAAGTCAGACAGCAATGAAGGCTATGATTTCTGCAATGGAGAATAGTTATGGAAATCCGTCCAGTATTCATCAGATTGGGATGGCAGCAAATGATGCCTTACAGACGGCGAGAGAGCAGATCGCACGTTGCCTTGGCTGTATGCCGAAAGAGATTTTTTTTACATCAGGTGGGACAGAATCAGATAATCAGGCAATTGTGTCAGCGGCTATGCTTGGGGCGAAACAGAATAAGAGGCATATTATTTCTACTGCGTTTGAGCATCATGCGGTGCTTCATACTCTGAGAAGGCTGAAGGAGCAGGGATTTGAGATTCAGCTTCTGGATGTGGGTGCAGAGGGGAATATTACAGCTGCTCAGGTGGAAGAAGCAATTCGGCCGGATACCTGTCTGGTTACGGTTATGTTTGCTAATAATGAAATTGGCTCTGTTCTTCCTATAGCGGAAATTGGAGAAGCCTGCCGTGCTCACGGGGTGCTTTTTCATACAGATGCAGTGCAGGCAGCAGGACATATCCAGGTAAATGTGAAGAAACAGAATATTGATATGTTATCTCTTTCCGCACATAAATTTCATGGCCCAAGAGGAATCGGTGCATTGTATGTGAAACGGGGGATTGAACTGACTTCTCTTATGGAGGGCGGCGGCCAGGAGCGTGGAAAACGGCCAGGCACAGAGAATTTACCGGCAATTATGGGAATGGCAGCTGCTCTGAAAGAAGAGTGCACTTTGATGGAACAAAATGAAGCCAAGGTTATCGCCATGCGAGATCGTTTGATTCAGGGGCTTTCGCAGATTCCTTATAGTATACTGAATGGTTCCAGGGAGAAACGCTTGCCTGGTAATGTGAATTTCTGCTTTGAAGGTGTATCCGGTGAAAGCCTGCTGCTTCTTCTGGATAGCAGGGGAATCTGTGCTTCTTCCGGTTCTGCCTGCGCATCAGGTGCCCTGGATCCAAGCCATGTACTTCTTTCTCTTGGTCTCGCTCCTGAAATCGCCCAGGGTTCACTCAGAATCAGCCTTGACATTTCCAATACTGAGGAAGAAATCGATTATATGCTGGAAGTGATTCCCCAGGTGGTGGAACAACTCCGCGGAATGTCAGATGATTGGCGGAAAAAGCATTGCGAGGATTAAAAGAATCGTGTATGATACAAGATATGATTATTAGAATAGATTGCTATTTAGTTGATTAAAAGTTCGTCAGGAGGGACGCATTTGGACAATGTGTATTACTCACTCGCCGGCGCAACGCTGCAGCGAACTAATCGCTAACTGCGACTAATGCGTTCGGGAGAGCCCTCACGCATAAGTCTCCGTAAGCGTTGGATTTCGCCTACGCTAAGAGCGCGCCTGAAATGGCTCGCTGGAGTAATACACATTGCCCAAATGCTGTGTACTGTCTGGAACTTCAACACACTAAATAGCAATAGTTTTCAATTTTTATGAGGTATAGATATGGAATCAGACAATATGAAAAAAGCATTGATCGCCATGAGTGGCGGTGTAGATTCTTCAGTGGCCGCTTACCTGATGAAGGAGCATGGATATGACTGCATTGGTGTCACCATGAAGCTTTTCCAGAATGAAGATGCCGGTGTGAGCCGCAAAAAAAGCTGCTGTTCTCTGGATGATGTGGAGGATGCAAGGAGCGTAGCGCATAATCTTGGAATCCCGTATTACGTGTTTAATTTCACCGCAGATTTTAAAAAACAAGTTATGGACCGCTTCGTAGCAGCCTATGAAAACGGTGCGACTCCCAATCCCTGCATTGACTGCAACCGCTACCTGAAATTCAACAGCCTTTACCACCGCGCAGAAGAATTAGGCTGTCACTATGTAGTAACCGGACACTATGCCAGAATTGAAAAGCGGGAAGATGGCAGATATCTTCTGAAAAAAGCAGCTGACCCTGCAAAAGACCAGAGTTATGTTCTTTACTCTCTTACTCAGGAGCAGCTGGCACACACCATGTTTCCACTTGGAGACATGAATAAACATCAGACCCGCATGATCGCAGACCAGCAGAATTTCTATAACGCAGATAAGCCGGACAGCCAGGATATCTGTTTTGTCCCAGATGGGGATTATGCTGGATTTATCCGCCGGTTTACAGGAAAAGACTATCCGGCAGGCGATTTTACAGATAAAGACGGAAATGTGCTTGGGCATCATAAAGGAATTATTGGCTATACGGTAGGTCAGCGAAAGGGGCTTGGCATTGCAGCCGGGAAGCCGGTTTATGTTACCAAAATCTGTCCGGCAGAGAACCGCGTGATTCTGGGAGATAATGAAGATTTGTTCCATCGCGAACTGGATGTGGAAGACTTTAATTTCATCTCCTTTGATATCCCGCCGGCAGAATTTCGCGCCAAAGCCAAGGTACGTTACCGCCAGAAGGAGCAGTGGGCAACTGTAAAAGTTACTGGAGAACATAGTGTACACATCATTTTTGATGAGCCCCAGAGAGCTATCACCAAAGGGCAGGCAGCTGTGCTTTATGATGGAGACGTAGTCATTGGCGGCGGTGTGATCACGGGCTGATAAAATCCGAAATTGCATGATATCTGTTGAAAATATATTGATGTAAAACAACCGGAATAAATATAGCCAGGTCTATATTAAATTCTGGTTGTTTTTTTGTTTATGCAGTCAGTTTACAAAAAATTAAGAATATATCTTTGTTTTATAGATGACGAACCCCATGGGAAAATGTTACAATAATCCATATCAGGCATCAAAGCGGAGTGTATAGATTATAGAATGATTTTTCAAATACGCTCCAGGCAACTACAGTGAAATATTCAGAAATGGAGGTATATGTGGAAAAAAGAAAAATAATCAGAGAACTTCAGCCCCATCAGTCCGTCTTAAAGGAAAAAGCCAGGGAGAAAGCCAGAGAATCCATCAGCGCAGTGATTCCCATTGTACTGATCGTTTTTATACTTGGTTTTACCGTGGCTGCGTTATCTCCAGGCATCCTGGTGGAATTCCTGGTAGGATCTGTGCTTGTGATCCTGGGAATGATCTTTTTTTCCATGGGAGCAGAATTATCCATGACGCCCATGGGAGAACATGTGGGAGGCAGTATGCTTCGCACGAAAAAGTTAGGCTTTATTATAATTATCGGTTTTATTCTGGGCTTTATTATCACAATATCTGAACCAGATCTGCAGGTTCTTGCAGAACAGGTTTCTTCTGTGCCCAATCTGGTGCTGATCTTATCTGTGGCACTTGGTGTTGGTGCGTTTCTTGTTGTGGCCTTATTGCGTATCCTTTTTGGAATTGCGCTGCCGCCATTGTTATTCAGTTTCTATATTTTAGTATTTGTATTAGCCATGTTTGTTCCTGAGAATTTTCTGGCAGTGGCATTTGATTCCGGTGGAGTGACCACTGGACCTATGACGGTACCCTTTATTATGGCATTGGGTGTTGGTATTGCATCCATCCGTAATGATAAACATGCCGGAGATGATAGTTTCGGGCTTGTGGCTCTATGCTCCATTGGACCTATTTTGGCAGTTCTGATTCTGGGACTTTTGTACCACACGGAAGGCAGCGCTGCGCTGGAAGTGGTTTCTGAAGTGGAAAATTCGATAGAACTGGGAAAATTATTTGCAGTTGCACTGCCGAAATATTTTAAAGAGATCGCTGTATCCCTTTTCCCAATTGTTGCTTTCTTTGGAATTTTCCAGATTGTTTCGCTGAAATTGAATAAAACTGTGCTGATCAAAATCTGTATCGGCTTATTTTATACATACATAGGACTTGTTCTGTTCCTTACCGGGGCGAATGTAGGCTTTATCCCAGCTGGAAATTATCTGGGGATGGTATTGGGAAATCTGCATTATAACTGGATTCTTGTGCCTCTTGGAATGGTGATCGGTTATTTTATTGTAAAAGCCGAGCCTGCGGTATATGTGCTGATGAAGCAGGTAGAGGAACTGACTGACGGTGCGATTTCCGGGAAATCCATACAGATTGGTCTGTCTGTGGGTGTGGCAGTCTCTGTTGGGATTTCCATGCTCCGGGTGCTGACTGGAATCTCCATTTTCTATTTTCTGGTGCCAGGTTATGCCATTGCTTTAATTCTCAGCCTGTTTGTGCCGAAAATTTTTACTGCCATTGCATTTGACTCCGGTGGTGTTGCCTCTGGACCTATGACAGCCACCTTTCTCCTTCCGCTGGCGCAGGGAGCCTGTGAAGCTGTGGGTGGAAATATTGTGACAGATGCTTTTGGCGTAGTGGCAATGGTTGCTATGACGCCGCTTATTACTTTGCAGGTGCTAGGCTTGGTTTATCGGGTAAAAGGCGGCGAGCTTGGAGGCAAGGGGAAGAATTTGCCTGCGGACAAAATACCAGTGGAAGCTATACCAGTGGCGGAACTGTTTGAAGAACTGGAAGACACAGAAATTATAGAGTTATAGAAAATTAAGAAAATAGGGATTGAGTGTTGACTCAAACACATTATAAATGAACAATTATAGTTAGGAAGACCTAATAGATGCCATTTTTGTGTGGCACAAAGTGGAAGTACAGATTATAGGAATGATGATTGGGTACACTCAGGGAAGATTATGAACAGCAACGAACTTTATAAAGAAAGGAATCATCTATGAGCGAATTATACATGATGGTTACCATCACCAACCGAAAATACATGTCAAGATTTGCAGCACTTTACCGGGAAAATCAGATAGAAGTAGGAACGGTTTCCCTTGGTATGGGAACTGCCTCAAGCTTCATCCTTGACTATATGGGATTAGAAGATGATGAGAAAAGCATCTGTTTTCACTTTGTGACAGCAGCTACCTGGAAAAAGGTGAAAAAGGGCTTGCAGAACCAGCTGCGGATCGACGTGCCCGGAACCGGGATTGCATTTACCATTCCCATGAGCAGCATTGGCGGCAAACGGGAACTGGGATTTCTCATTCAGGGTCAGGAGTTTGTAAGAGAGGAGGAAGGTACATTGAAAGAGACAAAGCATGAACTGATCGTGGCAATTGCCAATTACGGATATAACACCCAGGTGATGAAAGCAGCAGAGGAGGGTGGCGCAACCGGCGGTACCGTTCTTCACGGAAAAGGGGTAGGAATGAAGCGCGCCGAACAGTTTCTTGGCGTTTCCCTGGTTTCCGAAAAAGAGGTGATCTTCATTGTGGCAAAATCAGAACAGAAAAATGCCATTATGAGTGCTATCATGGAAAAAGCCGGTCTCACCTCCAAAGCAGGAACCATCGTATTTTCCCTCCCCGTAACCAGCACAGCCGGGCTGCGGATCCTGGAAGATGAGGAAGAAAATTCATAAACTCCATATAAACTCCATATAAACTCCATATAGACGTGGTATACTGCGAATAATGTGTCAAGGTCCGCAATGGTAAATCAGATTTTTTTGCACGCCCCAAGTATTATGAAATCTATTGCGCAACTGTTTATAGGAAAATAAAAGAAATAGGCTTGGGGAAATTTGCCAGATATGGGGAGAGAAAATGAGTTATATTTTTGTGGTGGAAGATGAATTTGATATACAGGAATTGTTGAAAAATTATCTGGAAGAGGCAGGATATCAGGTGTTTTGCGCCTCTGATGGGGTGGAAGCTATTAATCTGTACGAGGAGGAAAAAGAGAAAATTGATTTGGTTCTTCTGGACGTGATGTTGCCTAAAATCAATGGCTTTGGGGTGTTGGAGTTGATTCGGAAATCTTCGTTGGTGCCGGTGATCATGCTCACCGCCCTGGATGATGAGTCCTATCAGATAAAAGGGTACGATCTTCAGGTGGATGAGTATGTGACAAAACCTTTTTCAACGCAGGTACTATTGCGGAAAATAGGGGCAGTGCTGCGACGCAGTGGGAAACATTTATCAGATGAGAAGAACCCTGAGATATTACAGTATGGAGATTTAAAGCTGGATTCTTCCGGTTACCAGGTGTGGGAGGAAGAGCGAAAAGTGGAGCTTACCCAGAAAGAGTTTGAACTTTTGCGAGAGTTCCTTTTGAACAAAGGGCGTGTACTAACCAGGAATCAGCTTTTGGATGCTGTGTGGGGTGCTGATTATTTTGGAGAAGACCGGATTGTGGATACACACATTAAGAATCTTCGGAAAAAGCTGGCAGGGGATTACATTGATACCATCAGAGGAGTAGGATATCGCATTGATAAAATACATAAAAAGCAGAATTAGTGTAAAAATATTTCTTTTAACCATGGTGATCCTTATGGCTGTATCCGGGGTTTCCTATGGCTTCGTGACCGCTTTTATGCCGCGCAGCTATTCCGATTCCCTGAACCGGACGCTGGCAGCAAGGGCGAAGCAGCTGGCAGAATCTTTGTCCGGATATACTTTGGAAAATGCATTATCTGTTATGGAAGAATTCAGCAGTGCGAATCAGTCTAGAGTGGTTCTTCTTGATGAAAATGGTGGAATTGTCAGGGAGTGGAATGGACTTGGGGATGCGCTGATGATAACTTCAGAGATAGAAGGAAGCAGTGAAGGGGTGTCAGAAGAATTTGCCAGTACAGTAGAAACTATGGAAGCAGATAATATCCAGACAGAAGAAGGTGTTTCCATGGTGGAGCAGATGGAACAGCAGGCTATGGGACGTTATGAGGTTGCTTTTAAAGGAACAGATCATAAGTATACCCTTTTTGTGTTTGGCTCTACCCAGCTTGTGAATCAGGCAGTGGAAGCATTGGGGCAGATCCTTCCGTGGATGCTGCTTACTGTTTTTGCGGTATCTTTGCTGATCGCTCTTTTTTATTCCAGATATTTGTCAAAGCCAGTGCAGAAGTTGGGCGCGGCTTCTGACAAAATGGCGAATCTGGATTTCTCGGTGCGCACTGATATGAAGCGTATAGATGAAATTGGGGTTTTATCCAGAAGCCTTGACACAATGGCGGAAAGCCTGGATCAGGCTTTGTCCAGCCTTTGGGAAGCCAATGCCAAACTGAAAGATGAGATGGAACAGGAGCGGGAACTGGAACAGCAACGTATGGAATTTTTTGCAGCAGCGTCCCATGAGCTGAAAACGCCTGTGACCATACTAAAAGGGCAGATTGAAGGCATGGAACAGAATGTGGGAGTCTACAAGGATCGGGACAAATATCTTGCCCGGGCAAGAGAAGTGACGGTTACTTTGCAGAATATGGTTCAGGAAATCCTGGTGATTTCCAGAATGGAATCCTGCGGTTTCTCATTAAAGAAAAAAGAGATGGATATGGCAGAGCTGGTGAGGCTTCAGCTGGCAGACCTGAACGAGCTTTTTGAGCAGAAAAATATGGAACTGGAAATCTTTTTGCCAGAGAAGTGTCCCTGCATGGCAGATTCTGGACTGATGGCGATTGCAGTCCGGAATATTCTGGTAAATGCAGTACGGTATTCACCTGCTGGTGAGAGAATAAGTGTGAAATTATCCACGGATTATAATGTGGATTCTTCCACATCTAACTCTTTTCTACTAAAAGAAGTTTCAGGGTGCCAAAATTCAAGAGAATTGAAAAGTATGAAAAATACAGCGAAGATACTTCTGGAAGTGGAAAACACAGGTGTGCACATAAGCCAACAGGATCTTCCCCGTTTGTTTGACGCCTTTTACCGCGTAGATTTCTCCCGTAACCGCGAAAACGGCGGCAGCGGTCTGGGACTTTATATTGTACGGGAGATTCTGGAACAGCATGGGGCAGAGTATGAGATGAGAAATACAGAGGCAGGTGTGTGTTTCCAAATGGAATTGTTGCCAGTGATCGTATCCCTCCAATGATTCTCCATATTCGCATGTTTCAGACACGCTCTAAGTTGAAACTTCATAGAAATCACAAATTACTTACATATGGAATACAAGAAAATGCTCTATTCTTCTTAATGTAATCAAAAAGAAGAAAGGAGCATTTTTTATGAAAACAATGCAGAAAAACAAAGGGTTGAAAAAAAGAGGAAAAGGGCTGGCACTGGGAATCTGTGCAGCAATTCTGGGTACTGTTGGTGTGGCATGGATACCGCAGACAGTGGCATGGGCGTATGCAGAGAGTTATATGGATGCAGATGGAAAGATGGTAACCAAGGTTTTTCAAAATGGGGACACAGATACTGTGACAGATGAGACCGACGAAGTGACAGCGGCTGAAGCAGAAAATGCTGGAAAATCCGCTACAGAATCAGCAACAGAGGATTTTTTCGTGACAGTTGTGCAGGATGGACAGAATACGGATGATAAGACGAATATAGAGATAGCGCAGGATTCAGCTGCAGATCAGGTTGGGTATATGGCAGACGAGAATAGTTATATTTATAAGGCATTAGGGCTGGAATATGATGAAGAGCAGAAAGCCTGGATGTGGAAAGAAAAACCAGTTTATGCAATCTGGTTTGGAGATGCGGGAATGATCATTTACGGAGATGTAAAGCCGGAAGGTGAGAATTGTCTGCATATTACATGGGAAAGCGGAGATGGAACTGCTACATTTAAGGTGCAGGAAATGACGAAAAACGAGTTGAAGAAGGCGTATTTAGCAGATTAAATTGCTATTTTGTGAATTGGTCGTTATCCCGCAACTTCATTTTTTCTAATCTATCGTTGTCAAAAAAATATCGGGAAAACAATCACTCACCCTCCCCCTTCGTTAAAAGTTCTTACCAACCAGCAGGTCCCAGTCAGTATACAGCATTTGGGCAATGTGTATTACTCCAGCGAGCCATTTCAGGCGCGCTCTTAGCGGAGGCGAAATCCAGCGCTTACGTAGACTTATGCGTGAGGGCTCTCCCGAACGCATTAGTCGCAGTTAGCGATTAGTTTGCTGGAGCGTTGCGCCGGCGAGTGAGTAATACACATTGTCCAAATGCGTCCCTCCTGAAGAACTTTTCAACCCACTAAATAGCAATCCGCGGTGGCAAAGAGGAAGTTTCCTTGGCCGCCGCTTTTTACGTTTGAGATTAGAGGAATAAAATAGAAGCACGAGTTTTACAATAGAATAGAACTTATTTTTGAGGAGACATCCTATGCTTGAAAAGGCAATAAGAAAGGCGGTTCTGTCCATTTTACTGGCTAGTCTCATGGTGGGGGCTGGTTGTCGGATTACATATGCGGAGGAACAGCAGCAAACCACAGAGTCAAAAGTGGCTACCGATGACACTTTTGTACAGGCGCCTTCAGCCCTTCTGATGGAAGCCGGTACCGGTACTGTGATTTACGAAAAAGATCCGGACACAAGACGCAGTCCGGCAAGTATTACGAAGATCATGACACTGATCCTGATTTTCGATGCGTTGGAGAATGGTACACTGAAAATGGATGACCTTGTAACAACCAGCGCTTACGCTAAGTCTATGGGTGGCTCCCAGGTATTTTTGGAGGAAGGGGAAACCCAGGATGTGGAGACTATGATCAAGTGCATTGTGATCGCCTCTGGAAATGACGCCAGTGTAGCGATGGCAGAGCATATCGGGGGCAGCGAGCAGGAATTTGTGCGGCAGATGAATGAGCGGGCGGCTGGTCTTGGAATGCAAAATACCCATTTTGTGGACTGCTGTGGGCTGACAGATTCCACGGATCACTACACAACAGCCCGTGACATTGCCCTCATGAGCCGGGAACTGATTACAAAATATCCGAAGATACTGGAATATTCCTCTATCTGGATGGAAAATATTACCCATGTGACCAGACAAGGTTCCAAAGAGTTCGGATTAACAAACACTAACAAGCTTCTTCGCAGCTACGACGGCTGTGTAGGATTAAAAACAGGAAGTACCAGTCTGGCAAAGTACTGCGTATCTGCTGTAGCGTCCCGAAATAATATTACTCTGATTTCCGTGGTTATGGCGGCTCCTGATTACAAAGTCCGTTTTAAAGATGCAGCAGCCATGTTGAACTATGGTTTTTCCAAATGCAGTCTTTTTACAGATGAAAATCCCGAAAAGCTTCCCCAGATAGAGGTTCGAAAAGGAACCAAGCCCACCGCAGAAGTAAAATACGAAAAGAATTTCCAGTATCTCAGCACCGATGGAAAACCCATAGGCGAAGTGGAACGGAAACTGAATCTGGAAACCCAGGTGCAGGCTCCGGTGAAAAAGGGCGAAACTGCTGGTACTCTGGAATACTACAGAGATGGGCAAAAGCTTGGCGAGATCAACATTCTTTTCACTGAAACCATAGAAAAAGCAACCTATAAAAACTGTTTGGAGAAAATAATTACAGAAGCATTTTGACAAAACAGTCCTCATCGGTTTATAATAAACTCTGTATGAAAATTTTTGCTGATGTCTTACAAAAATATAGCAGCAAAAGCGGAGGAGAATCATATGAAACAAGAGAAAAAACAGCCTGGCAGATTAAAGATGCTTGCAGGCTATTATAAACCATATAAGGGACTGTTTTTTGCAGATCTTTTTTTTGCATTCCTTGGGGCAGCAGTGACACTTGTCATTCCACTGATGGTTCGTTATATTATGAATTCCATAAGTGAAATGTCAGCGGATGAAGCGAAGACCATGATTTTGAAAATCGGGGTGGGAATGCTGGTATTGATCCTGGTGCAGCTTGGAAGCCGTTATTTTATCACCTATTATGGACATATGATGGGTGCTTATATTGAGCATGATATGCGAAACGAGATATTCAGCCATTACCAGAAGCTCTCTTTTGCATTTTATGATAATCAGAAGGTCGGCCAGCTTCTTTCCAGGATCACAAGTGATCTTTTTGATATTACAGAGCTTCTCCACCATGGACCGGAGGATATTCTGATCTCAGTGATCAAGCTGTTCGGAGCACTGATCATTCTTATGAATGTAAAGCCGCAGATGGCGCTGCTGTGTTTTGCAGTTGTAATTATTATGCTGATCTATGCACTGATTTATAATAAAAAGATGAAAAGTGCATTTAAGGAAAACCGTGTGCGCATGGGCGAGATCAACAGCCAGATCGAGGACAGTCTTTCCGGAATCCGTGTGGTAAAATCTTTTGGAAATGAGAAGCGTGAGATTGAGAAATTCCGTAAAGGAAATGAGCGTTTTGTGGATTCCAAGCGTGTGACTTACCGCTATATGGCAGGTTATCATGCAGGCATGGATGCGTTTACCACGCTGATCACAGTTACTGCACTGGTTTCCGGAGCCATGTTCCTGGCAGCAGGAGATTTAAGCGCCACAGATCTTGTGACCTTTCTTTTGTATATTAACAATTTTACAGAGCCGGTTACCAAGCTGGTAAACTTTACCGAGCAGTTCCAGAACGGCTACAGTGGTTATGACCGTTTCCTGGAAATGATGTCCATTGCGCCGGATATTGAGGATGCGCCGGATGCCGTTTCTATGGATCATGTAAAAGGAGATATCCGCTTCGAGAATGTTTCTTTCCACTATGAAGACCACAATGAGAAAGTGCTTTCTAACGTAAATCTGGAAGTGAAGCCCGGTGACTATGTTGCCCTTGTAGGCACCTCTGGAGCTGGAAAGACTACCCTTTGCAGTCTGATCCCCAGATTTTATGATGTTTCATCTGGTGCCATTTATCTGGATGGAAAAGATATCCGAAAGATCAAACTGAAGGATCTTCGTAATCAGATTGGCATTGTGCAGCAGGATGTATACCTGTTTGCAGGAAACATTATGGAAAATATCCGATATGGCCGTCCGGACGCTACCGACGAGGAAGTCATCCGCGCAGCCAAGCTTGCCAATGCTCATGATTTTATTATGGAAATGCCGGATAACTATGGCACAGACATTGGACAGCGTGGCGTGAAGCTTTCCGGAGGACAGAAACAGCGTCTTTCCATTGCGAGAGCGTTTCTGAAGAATCCGCCGATCCTGATTTTTGATGAGGCAACATCTGCCCTGGATAACGAAAGTGAGAAGGTGGTGCAGCAATCTCTGGAACGTCTTGCAAAAGACCGAACCACCTTTGTGATCGCCCATCGTCTTTCCACGATCCGCAATGCCAGAAGGATCCTGGTGCTGACCGAAGATGGAATTGCAGAAGAAGGTACACATCAGGAACTGATGGAGAAGGACGGCGTATATGCGAAACTTTGCAAAGCCGGATTGTGATCGTAAACAGCAATTATATGCGAAAGGATGAATTGCAGAATGAAAGAAATAAGAACCGAAGACGCAGCAGGCCAGATCCTCTGCCATGATATTACACAGATTATAAAGGATGAGAAGAAAGGCGTTCTGTTTTCCAAAGGACATATTGTGAAAGAAGAGGACATTCCGCTGCTCCTTTCTGTTGGAAAAGAACATCTTTTTGTGTGGGAAAAGAAAGAGGGAATTCTTCATGAAAATGAGGGCGCTGATATTTTGTATAAAATCTGTGCAGGAGATTCCATGCATGGAACTGATGTGAAAGAAGGCAAGATCGAACTGGTAGCAGACGAGGACGGAGTTCTGAAAATCCGCAGAGATGCCCTTCTGGCAGTGAATTCTCTGGGGGAGATGATGATTGCTTCCCGCCATGGGGACTTCCCGGTAAAAAAAGGAGATAAACTGGCTGGCACCAGGATCATCCCTCTTGTAATCGAAAAAGAAAAAATGGACAGAGCTGTGGAAGCCGCTGGCCCGGAACCGATTTTTTCCATTCTTCCCTATCATTTTAAAAAGGTTGGAATTGTTACAACTGGAAGCGAGGTAAAAAAAGGTCTGATTCAGGATACTTTTACCCCTGTATTAAAAGAAAAGCTTTCTGAGTACCCCACTGAGGTGATCGGTCAGACGACTCCAGGAGATGACAAGGCACAGATCACAGACGACATTATGGAATTTATTAACCAGGGTGCAGACATGGTAGTCTGCAGCGGCGGTATGAGTGTGGATCCAGATGACCGTACACCTGGAGGAATCCGTGATACAGGAGCCAGAGTTGTTACTTACGGTGCACCGGTACTGCCAGGAGCCATGCTTCTCATCGCTTACTATGAGAAAGAGGGCAAATGCATCCCAATCCTTGGGCTTCCCGGATGTGTCATGTATGCGAAGCGTACTGTATTTGACCTGGTTCTGCCAAGAATCATGGCAGACGATGAAATTTTCCCGGAAGAAGTTGCTGCATACGGAGAAGGCGGTCTCTGCCTGAGCTGCAAAGTCTGTACCTTCCCCAATTGTGGATTTGGAAAGTAAGCAGGGCCTGGGGCGTGCAGATTGCAGAAGGCCTTTTTCAAACACGCTCTGGAAATTACAAAGTATTTAAGGAGATTTATGGAAAAATTTCGAACTGTAACCTATGAAGTCCATAACCCGAAAATAAAAAAAAGCGTGCGCTTTGCTGTTCTTGCAGACCTTCACGGAAGCATTTTCGGCGAAGAGAATAGTGCTTTGCTGAAAAAAATCCAGGAAAATGCCCCCGATGCCATTCTTCTTGCCGGAGACATGGTGGTCCGGATGGATCCTTTCACCCTGGAAACTGCCAGAAAACTGCTTTGTACACTGGCGAAGAATTTCCCCATCTTTTACGCCATGGGAAACCACGAAACCAAAATGAAAGCCAAAGGGCACCTTTATCGGAATGAGTACCTGAAATATCAGGCAGAGTTGAAACAAAAAGGAATCTGTTTTCTGGCAAATGAGAAGAGCAAAGTTGTTCTGGCTGGCAATTCCTTTGTGGTAAATGGACTGGAACTTCCACTGGAATACTATCACAAGCCTTTTTCCCCGAAGCTAACTTCTGAAAAAATGGAAGAGCTTATGGGAAAGCCAGATCCGGAAGCCATAAATATTCTTCTTGCCCATAACCCAAAATATGGCAGAACCTATTTCCACTGGGGTGCAGACCTGATTCTGTCTGGACATTACCATGGCGGAGTGCTCCGTTTTTCCAGACATGTGGGAGCCATCAGTTCCCAGTTTATACCTTTTCCAAAATACTGTTGCGGCGATTTTTACAAAAATGGCAACTGTATGATCGTAAGTGCAGGCCTTGGGGAACACACAGTGCCTCTTCGGATCCATAATCCAAGAGAGTTGATTTTTATAGAAATGAAACCATAAGGGAGAGAGGAAAGCGCATGGCAATTCCCGTAAAACTGAATGTTTTTGAAGGACCGCTTGATCTGCTCCTTCACCTTATTGATAAAAATAAAATTGATATTTATGATATACCGATTGTGGAGATCACGGATCAGTATATGGAATACATTCACGCTATGGAAAAAGAAGACCTTGGAGTTATGAGTGAGTTTATGGTCATGGCAGCCACACTTCTGGATATCAAGTGCCGGATGCTTCTTCCAAAAGAGATCAATGAAGAAGGAGAAGAGGAGGACCCCAGAGCGGAGCTGGTTCAGAAACTTCTGGAATATAAGATGTATAAATATATGTCTTATGAGCTGAAGGACAAAATGGACGATGCCAGCGGTGTTTATTTCCGTGAGCCGGATGTGCCAAGGGAGGTGCTTCAGTATCGGGAGCCAGTGGATCCCTCAGAACTTCTGGCTGGTCTTACTCTTGAGAAATTAAACGCCATTTACCAGTCGATCATCAGGCGGCAGGACGACAGACGGGATCCTATCCGAAGTCAGTTTGGAAAAATCGAGAAGGAAGAAGTCAGTCTTTCTGATAAAATGCTGGAGATGAAAGAATTTGCAAAGACTCACAGAAAATTCAGCTTTCGGGACCTGTTGAAAAAGCAGTGCTCCAAAGTACAGGTAATCGTTACCTTCCTTTCCGTGCTGGAACTGATAAAAATGGGACACATTCATGTGGTTCAGGAAGAGATTTTTGATGACATTCAGATCAATGTTGTGACAGAGCCGGAAACCTGGAGGAATCTGACAGAATTTGCAGAGGAAGAAGGATAGTGTATGGAAATTAAACGATTAGAAGGTGCCGTTGAGGCAATCCTGTTTGCGATGGGTGAATCTGTGGAATTAGGTCAGATTGCGAAAGCAATCCAGCAGGATAAGCCAACTACAGAAAAACTACTTCATAATCTGATGGATAAATATAAGGATGAGGGAAGGGGAATCCAGATCATTGAGCTGGAGGGCTCTTATCAGCTGTGCACCAAACGGGATTACTATGGCTGTCTGATCCGGATTGCCATGCAGCCTAAGAAACCTGCCCTTACAGATGTTATGCTGGAAACGCTGTCTATTATAGCCTATAAGCAGCCTGTGACAAAAGCTGAGATTGAAAAGATCCGGGGAGTAAAAAGCGATCATGCAGTAAATAAGCTGGTTGAGTATAATCTGGTAAAGGAGCTTGGACGTCTTGATGCACCTGGACGGCCGATCCTTTTCGGCACTACAGAAGAATTTCTTCGCACATTTGGTGTGCAGGGTCTGGAAGAGCTGCCGGCTGTGGATCCGGTAAAAATGGCGGATTTTAAGGCTGAGGCAGAAGAGGAAGTACAGCTGAAGCTGGATATATAAGACAGGACAAGTAAGTCACAGATAAACTGCAGACGATATAACAGAACAAGTAAGCCGCGGATAAACTGCAGACAATGAAACAGGACAAGTAAGCCGCAGATAAACTGCAGGCGATAAGACAGGAGAGAAAAAATGCCCACAACATATGCACATGATTTGTTTGGTCAGAAAGTATACAGGCAATTGCCCGATCAAGTGAAAGAAATTATTCGGAAAAACGGTGAACTGTATCGGATCGGTCTTCACGGACCGGATATTTTCTTCTATTATTTTATTTTTAAGAATCACGTAAGCAGTGTAGGATACCGTATGCACAAAGAAAAAGCCCGGGCATTTTTTACCCAGGGAATGGCGCAGGTCAGAGAGACTGGTGATGAGGCGCTTCTTGCCTATCTTCTTGGCTTTGGCTGTCATTATCTTCTGGACTCTTCCTGTCATCCTTTTGTAAATGAAATGAATGATAAGGGCAGGATTTCCCACAGCCTTCTGGAAATTGAATTTGACCGCTTCCTTATGGAAGAAAATGGGAAAAATCCATATGCCTTTTATCCTTCTGATTGTATCAAAGCAAAACGCAAAAATGCAGCGGAAATCCACAAGGCTTTTCCTCTTGTAAAAACAGGAGATATTCTTCTGAGCCTTAAACTGATGAAATTTATGACGAATCTGCTGGTATGTGACGATGGTGGGACGAGACGGGCGCGCTTGTCGAAGCTTTCCAGCCTTGGAGGAAGAAGAGCACAGTCTGCTTTGATTGATCACTATATGATGGCTCAGCCGGCAGGTGGCAGCAGGGAACCTGTGGAACAGCTGAATACATTATTTGAAAAAGAGGTGAAAGAGGCACCGGCGGAATTGCTGGAGCTGTATCAGCTTTCCCAGGAGGACAGGCTGTTGTCTGAGCGATGGGATCTGACTTACAATGGTTAGCTGTGATATACAAATTGAAAATTGAACCAATTTCAGGGACAGGTATTTCTGTAAGATACCTGTTCTTTTTATTAGATAAAACTTGTAGAGTGAGCTTTGCATAGTTTGGGACAGGTTCGCGTAAAATACTATAAACGGAATGTGGGGTGGACTATGAAAAGCAGATACAGATTCTTTTGTCTTACACTGACTTTTGTACTTGTTTTATGCACTGCTGGCCAGGTGTCAGGAAGCACTGGCACAGATGAAAAAAAGGCTGTCAGCTCCATTGTGCAGATGATACCGGCAGCTGTTGATATGAAAGAAACAGACGGACCTGGAAATCTCTATGCCTTATCAGCAGTTCTTATGGATGGGGATTCTGGCCGGGTACTGTACGAAAAAGAGGGCTATACAGCTCGTCCGAATGCCAGCACCACAAAGGTGATGACCTGTATCCTTGCCTTGGAAAAGGGCTCCGGTGATGATTATGTAATGGTGTCAGAAAATGCGGCCTCTCAACCAGAAGTAAAGCTGAATTTAAAGGAAGGGGAGCAGTATTACCTGGAAGATCTTCTTTATTCTTTAATGTTGAAAAGCCATAATGATACGGCCGTGGCAATTGCTGAACACATTGGCGGTTCTGTGGAGGGGTTTGTAAAAATGATGAATGCAAAAGCAAAGGAGATTGGCTGCACGAACACTCATTTTGTTACGCCGAACGGTCTTGACAGTGCAGATGCAGGAGGCATTCATCAGACTACCGCAAGAGATCTGGCTTTGATCATGAGCTATGCGGTGAAAAATAAAGCATTTCTTCATATTACACAGACCAGGGATTATTCTTTTTCTGATATTTCAGGAAAACGTCAGTTTTCTGTCCATAATGCAAATGCATTTCTTGATATGACTCCGGACGCCATTTCAGGAAAAACAGGTTTTACAGGAAATGCGGGTTATTGTTATGTGGCAGCCTGTGAAAATGAGGAAAGAAAATTTATTATTTCCCTTCTTGGCTGCGGCTGGCCGAATAATAAGACATATAAATGGAAAGATGCCATGAAACTGCTGGAATATGGCAAAGCAAATTTTCACAAGGAAACCTATTGGCAGGAGCCAGAGATTCCAGCTATACCAGTAAAGGATGGGACTGACGAAAGCAGCGGGAAAGAATCTGGTAAGGAAAACCAGGAAAATCCCGGAAAAATTCTCACAGAAACTGGGACAGGTTTCGCAGATGCATATATAAATGGCCGGATTCAGGCATCTGATTCTGACAAAAAGAAACAGATCCTTCTGAAAGAAGGGGAAAAGATTACCTGCCATCTGCGTATTGAGAAAAATTTGACAGCGCCTGTGAAAAAGGGGCAGAAAATTGGTCAGGTCACTTTTAGCCTTGGAGAACTTGTCCTGGATAACTATTTTGTGACAGCAGATCGCAATATCGTCAAAATCACCTATTTATGGTGTGCAAACAAGGTGTTTCATGACTTTTTTCACTAAAAAGCCTGACGAAATATGTATGATATATAAAAAAATCCCCCGAAAATCGAGGGATTTTTTTGCATAAAAACACGGAAAACTATTGAAAAATTGTGTGAAAAAATGTACAATTAGAATCGGCAGAATTTTTGGTTATACTTTTAAATTATTATAAAATGGAGGGCAAGAAAGAATGAGTAACGCAACACAAAGTTTAGCGGGCACAAGAATCACTTCTTTGCTTGACGCGAACAGTTTTGTTGAGATCGGCCAAAGTGTAACAGCCAGAAATACAGATTTCAACATGACTGAAAAAAAAGCACCTTCAGACGGTGTTATTACCGGATATGGTGTAATCGATGGAAATCTGGTGTATGTGTACAGCCAGGATGTTTCCGTACTGAACGGAACAGTTGGTGAAATGCATGCCAAGAAGATTACCAGACTTTATGATATGGCTATGAAGACCGGTGCTCCGGTGATCGGCCTGATCGATTGTGCAGGTCTCCGTCTTCAGGAGGCAACTGACGCACTGGAAGCATTCGGTGAAATTTATATGAAACAGACTCTGGCATCCGGACTGATCCCACAGATCACAGGTATCTTCGGTACCTGCGGTGGTGGTATGGCACTTGTACCGGCACTGACAGACTTCACATTTGTTGAAGAGAAGAAAGGCAAACTGTTTGTAAACACCCCGAACGCCCTTGAAGGCAACCACGTTTCCAAATGTGACACATCCTCAGCCAGATTCCAGAGCGAAGAGACAGGTCTTGTAGACGGAATCGGCACTGAGGACGAGATCCTTGGAAAAATCCGTGAACTCGTAACATATCTGCCATCTAACTGCGAAGACACTGATTCTTACATGGAGTGCACAGACGACCTGAACCGTGTATGCGAGGATATTGAGAACTGCACAGGTGACACAGCCATTGCACTTTCCAGAATCGCTGATAACGGTCAGTTCTTCGAGGTAAAAGCTGACTACGGCAAGAGCGTTGCTGTTGGATTTATCAGACTGAACGGCGCTACCGTTGGTGCTGTTGCAAACAGAAGCGAGAGCTATGATGCAGAAGGCAAAAAGGTATGGGAGTCTGATGGAACCCTTAGTGCACGCGGTGCAAGAAAAGCAGCAGAGTTCGTAAAATTCTGTGACGCTTTCGAGATCCCGGTACTTACTCTTACAAATGTAAACGGCTTCAAGGCTACTGTATGTGGCGAGAAGATGATGGCGAAATCTGTTGGAACACTGGTTCATGCATTTGCAGATGCTACTGTTCCGAAGGTTAACGTTGTGATCGGCAAAGCATTTGGAACCGCTTACACAGCTATGAACAGCAAAGCAATCGGTGCAGACATGGTATATGCATGGGAGAACGCAGAGATCGGTATGATGGATGCTGACCTTGCAACCAAGATCATGTATGCAGGCGATGACGCAGCAGCTCTTACTGAGAAAGCAGCTGAGTACAGAGAACTTCAGAACTCTGTTTCCTCTGCAGCAGCAAGAGGATATGTTGACACCATTATCAGCCCGGCTGATACAAGAAAATATGTGATCGGTGCATTTGAAATGCTGTTCACAAAAAGGGAAGAACGTCCGTCCAAGAAACACGGCACGGTCTAAGCGAGGTGGAGCATATGAAACAGATTTTTAAGAAAGTATCCTCCCTTTGCACAGTACTTCTCATGATGGCAGTTCTCACTCTTACCGGAGTATCCTCCGTATGGGCAGCTGATGAGGTAGATGACACGGTAAAGCAGACCCTGGTCACTACCGCTGAGGGACTTACCGATACCATCATTGCTCTCAGTGACGAAGATATTGAGAATTATACCAAGTCATCTGATGAGTTTACTGTTGGTGCAATGACTGCATGGGCAGGCTCCAAGGATGAAGTTGGGGCTTTAAAGGAGAGAACCGGAGAGACAGAGGTGAAGGCTTCTGACGATGGATATACCGTTACTGTACCGGTCTCCTTCGAGAAAGCAGATGCAAATTTCGTTTATATTTTCGATGCTTCTACAGGAGCACCTACATCCCTTACTGTTGATGTACAGTACTCCATGGCTGAGACCTTAAGAAGAGCTGTTATGAATACTATCATGGGTATTGCGATCGTATTCATCGTTCTTATTTTCCTAAGCTTCCTGATCTATCTGTTCAGATTCATCCCGAATCCGGAAGCAAAGAAAAAAGCTCAGGCAGCAGCCCCTGCACCTGCTCCGGTGGCAGCACCAGTGGAAGCAGCAGAAGCAGACGATACAGAACTGATCGCGGTTATCGCAGCAGCAATTGCAGCAGCTGAGGGAACCACTACAGATGGATTCGTTGTACGTTCCATCCGCAAAATCAATCGTAAAAAGAGATAAATACAGGAGGATCCTAAAATGAAAAGTTATACAATTACCGTTAACGGAACAGCATATGAAGTAACTGTTGAAGAGACAGGAAGCGTTTCTGCACCAGTAGCTGCAGCTCCTGCAGCTGCTCCGAAGGCAGCACCTGCACCGAAGGCAGCTCCGAAGGCAGCAGCCGGAGCAGGCGCAGTTAAGGTTGCAGCTTCCGTACCTGGAAAGGTTCTGAAAATCGCAGCAAGCGTTGGACAGGCTGTAAAAGCCGGAGACAACATTGTAATCCTGGAATCCATGAAGATGGAGATCCCGGTTGTAGCTCCTCAGGACGGAACCGTTGCAAGCATTGATGTTGCAGAAGGTGCCTCTGTAGAAAATGGAGATACCCTGGCAACAATGAACTAAGTCGGGAGGTAATAGGATGTCTTACGTAGCAGACACTTTGTCCAACTTGATCCATCAGACTGCTTTTTTTAACCTGACATGGGGAAACTACCTGATGATCGTGGTTGCTTGTGTATTCTTATATCTTGCCATTGCAAAGGGATTTGAGCCTCTTCTGCTTGTTCCCATTGCATTTGGTATGCTCCTTGTTAATATTTATCCGGACATTATGGCAAATCCGGAAGACATGTCCAACGGTGTTGGTGGTCTTCTTCATTACTTCTACATCCTTGATGAGTGGAGTATTCTTCCTTCCCTTATCTTTATGGGTGTAGGTGCTATGACAGACTTTGGTCCGCTGATCGCGAATCCGAAGAGCTTCCTGATGGGTGCTGCAGCACAGCTCGGTATCTATATGGCTTACTTCCTTGCAATCTTCCTTGGATTCAACGGAAAAGCAGCAGCAGCAATCTCCATTATCGGTGGTGCAGATGGCCCGACCTCCATTTTCCTTGCAGGTAAGCTTGGTCAGACTGCTCTTATGGGACCGATCGCCGTGGCTGCATATTCTTATATGTCACTGGTTCCGATCATCCAGCCTCCGATCATGAAACTGTTTACCACTGAGAAAGAGCGTAAGATCAAGATGGAGCAGCTTCGTCCTGTATCCAAGCTTGAGAAGATCCTCTTCCCGATCGTAATCACAATCGTTGTCTGCATGATCCTTCCGACAACAGCTCCTCTGGTTGGTATGCTTATGCTTGGTAACCTGTTCAGAGAGTGCGGCGTTGTAAAACAGCTTACAGAGACAGCTTCCAATGCACTTATGTACATCGTAGTTATCCTTCTTGGTACATCTGTTGGTGCTTCCACAAGTGCAGAGGCATTCCTGAATGTGGATACTTTGAAGATCGTTGTATTAGGTCTTGTGGCATTCGCATGTGGTACTTTCGGCGGTGTTATGCTCGGAAAGGTTATGTGCAAGCTTACAGGCGGCAAGATCAATCCGCTTATTGGTTCCGCCGGTGTATCTGCGGTACCTATGGCAGCCCGTGTTTCCCAGAAGGTTGGTGCTGAGGCAGATCCTACCAACTTCCTTCTGATGCATGCAATGGGACCAAACGTTGCCGGTGTTATCGGTACAGCCGTTGCTGCCGGAGCATTTATGGCTATTTACGGAATCTAATAATGATACCAGAAATTCGGATTTTTCCCGGCTTTCTATAGTGAAACCGGGAAGTCCGGATGAACTAAATAAATAAGGAGAACAATTATGGCAGAAATTGAAAAAAAACCTGTTAAAATTGTGGAAACCATTCTGCGTGATGCACATCAGTCCCTGATTGCAACCCGTATGACAACAGAGCAGATGCTTCCAATCGTTGATAAACTTGATAAAGTAGGCTACCATGCAGTTGAGTGCTGGGGCGGTGCTACTTTCGATGCAAGCCTTCGTTTCCTTCATGAGGATCCGTGGGAAAGACTTCGTAAATTACGTGCAGGATTCAAGAACACAAAGCTGCAGATGCTTTTCCGTGGCCAGAACATTCTTGGATATCGTCCATACGCTGATGATGTAGTAGAGTATTTTGTTCAGAAATCTCTGGCAAATGGTATCGATATCATCCGTATTTTCGACTGTATGAATGACCTTCGTAACCTTCAGACTGCTGTACATGCTGCAAACAAAGAGCATGGCCATGCACAGGTTGCTCTTTCCTATACACTTGGTGATGCGTATACTCTTGAGTACTGGACAAGCATTGCAAAACGTATTGAGGAAATGGGTGCAGACTCTATCTGTATCAAAGATATGGCCGGCCTTCTTCTTCCATATAAGGCAACTGAGCTTGTTACAGCCCTGAAAGAGACTGTTAAGATCCCGATCGATCTTCATACACATTACACCTCTGGTGTAGCTTCCATGACTTACTTAAAAGCTGTTGAAGCTGGTGTTGATATCATCGATACTGCAATGTCTCCATTTGCACTGGGTACTTCCCAGCCTGCAACTGAGGTTATGGTTGAGACCTTCAAAGGCACTCCATATGATACTGGATTTGATCAGCAGCTTCTTGCTGAGATCGCAGACTACTTCCGTCCAATGCGTGACGAGGCTCTTGAGAGCGGCCTTCTGAATCCGAAGAACCTTGGCGTAAACATCAAGACTCTTCTGTATCAGGTACCAGGTGGTATGTTATCCAACCTTACTTCCCAGCTGAAAGAGCAGCATGCAGAAGACAAGTTCTATGATGTTCTTGAGGAAGTTCCGCGTGTACGTAAAGACCTTGGTGAGCCGCCGCTTGTTACTCCGTCTTCCCAGATCGTTGGTACACAGGCTGTATTTAACGTTCTCATGGGCGAGAGATACAAGATGGTTACCAAAGAGACAAAAGATGTTCTCAGCGGAAAATATGGTGCTACAGCAAAACCGTTCAATCCAGAAGTTCAGAAGAAATGTATCGGTGACACACAGCCGATCACATGCCGTCCGGCAGATCTTCTTGAGAATGAGCTGGGCAAACTTGAAGGCGAGATGGCACAGTATAAAGAGCAGGATGAGGACGTTCTGTCCTATGCACTGTTCCCACAGGTTGCTACTGACTTCTTCAAGTATCGTCAGGCTCAGGAGAAAAAGGTGGATGAGACGGTTGCTGATACCAAAAACGGAGCATATCCGGTTTAATCAGTGAGGAATAATTTGTCAGTGTCTGGCCTATAGACACTTTGCTGACAAAAATAATGAAAGACACGTGCAGAGAAGCCTTTTGCACGTGTCTTTTTGAAAAATATAAGTAAAATTTGTGTAACTTTCGGTAGTTACTGAATAGTTGCAAATCTGTTTTATGAAAGGTATGTAAATGAGTAAAATACTGATCATAGGCGGCGGTGCTGCCGGAATGATGGCCGGTGTTTATCTGGCAAGGGCAGGACATGAGGTCCACATCCTGGAGAAAAACGAGAAACTTGGAAAGAAAGTGTATATTACAGGAAAAGGCAGATGCAATGTTACAAATAACTGTGACACGGAAGAACTGTTCCGGGCAGTTATGTCTAACCCGAAATTCCTGTACAGTGCTTTCTATTCTTTCACGCCCCAGGATGTAATGGAATTCTTTGAAGAAGCGGGAGTTCCACTGAAGACAGAGAGAGGCAACCGGGTTTTCCCTGTGTCTGACCATTCTTCAGATATTATCCGCGGTCTGGAACGGGAACTTAAGAAAGCTGGTGCCCATATCCATCTTCGCACAGAGGTGAAAACGGTGAAGGTCAGTCCCTATGAGGAACCGGACGTGGATGAGAAAAAGGCACATCACAGCCGGGTAACAGGTGTAGAACTGGCAGATGGAAGTTTTATGGAGGGCGAGCATGTTCTGGTTGCCACTGGAGGACTTTCCTATCAGTCAACAGGCTCCACAGGTGACGGCTATCGCTTTGCGGAGGAAACCGGCCATAAAGTAACGGAGCTTTCTCCGTCACTGGTTCCTCTTAAGACAAAAGAGGATTATATCCCAAGACTTCAGGGACTTTCCTTAAAAAACACCGAACTTACGATTAAGTCAGGCAAAAAGGTGCTCTTCCGGGATTTTGGTGAGATGATGTTCACCCACTTTGGCGTGACAGGCCCCATGATTTTATCTGCAAGCGCACATATTGGCAAACAACTGCAGAAATCCGGAGAATTGAATGCTTATCTGGATCTGAAGCCTGCCCTTACCATGGAACAGCTGGATGCCAGGATTCTGCGGGAATTTGAGGCAGGACAGAATAAACAGTTTAAGAATGTGATCGGCGTACTTTTTCCATCATCCCTTACACCTGTCATGCTGGAACTGGGTGGTATTTCTCCGGAAAAAAAGATACACGATATTTCCAGGGAAGAAAGAATTCACTTTGAAGAACTGGTGAAAGCTTTCCCATTTACCATCAATGGAATGGGAGAATATAAAGAAGCAGTTATTACAAGAGGCGGTGTTTCTGTGAAGGACATTCAGCCGGGAACTATGGAATCCCGAAAGGTAAAAAATCTCTATTTTATTGGAGAAGTGCTTGACCTGGATGCGGTAACCGGTGGCTATAATCTTCAGATTGCCTGGTCAACTGCGTATCTGGCAGCCATGGCATTGAAAAATGGATGAAAATCTGTTATAAATGTAAGAAGTGAAAAAACTGCGATTTAAGAGGAGGTAACAGAGAAAATGGGATGTAACATTGCCATTGACGGGCCGGCAGGAGCAGGCAAAAGCACAATTGCAAAGAGAGTGGCAAAGGAGCTGTCTTTTATCTATGTAGATACAGGCGCTATGTACCGCGCCGTAGCACTTTATCTGCTGAGAAATGAAATTGACGGAACAGATGCGGAAGCAGTTGCAGATAACTGTCAGAGCGCTGAGGTTTCCATTCGATATGAAAATGGAGAGCAGGTTGTAATTCTTAACGGTGAGAATGTAAATCAGTATATCCGTACGGAAGAGGTTGGAAACATGGCATCCAAAACATCTGCAAACCCGGCGGTAAGGGCACATCTTCTCAATCTTCAGAGAAATCTGGCAGCAAAGAACGATGTTGTAATGGATGGCAGGGATATTGGAACTGTAGTTCTTCCGGACGCACAGGTGAAGATTTATCTTACTGCCAGCGTGGAGACCAGAGCTAAGAGGCGTTATGATGAATATCTTGCCAAGGGCGAGGGTGCTGATCTTGAAGAAATCAAGAAAGACATTGAAAACCGAGATCATCAGGATATGACAAGAGAGATTTCCCCGCTCCGGCAGGCTGAAGATGCCGTGCTTGTAGATTCTTCTTTCATGAATATTGACGAAGTTGTAGCTGCAATTCTCGGAATCTACAAAGATAAGGTGGAATAACCATGGAAGTGAAGGTTGCGAAAACAGCAGGCTTTTGTTTTGGCGTACAGCGTGCTGTAGACAAGGTTTACGAGCTAATCGGCAGTTGTCCTGACAGGCTTTTTACCCTGGGTCCAATTATTCATAATGAAGAAGTAGTGAATGATCTGGAAAAGAAGGGGGTCAGAGTGGCATCTGAGGATGATCTGAGAACACTTCCTGAGGACAGCACGGTTGTGATCCGCTCACATGGTGTGGGAAAAGAGGTTTATGACCATCTGGAAGAATACGGACTTTCCTATGTGGATGTAACCTGTCCCTTTGTTCTGAAAATTCACCGGATCGTAGAGAAAGAGAGCAGGGCAGGCGCCCATATTGTGATCATAGGAGACCCGGATCATCCGGAAGTGGTAGGAATCTGCGGCTGGTGCATGGGACCTTACACGGTAATTCGAACCGAGCAGGATGCACTGGATTTTGTGTTTCCGATTGACAAAAACATATGTATTGTGTCTCAGACAACATTTAATTATAATAAATTTAAAGATTTAGTTGAAATTCTTTCAAAAAAGAGGTATGATAATACTGTTTTAAATATTCTTAATATTTTAAACACTATTTGTAATGCTACCGAAGAACGGCAGAGAGAAGCAAAGAGCATAGCCGGAGAGGTAGACACTATGTTAGTCGTAGGAGGCCGACATAGTTCCAATACTCAAAAGCTGTTTGAAATATGTAAAAAGGAATGTGAAAATACTTACTATATACAAACACCTGTAGACTTGGATTCAGATATGTTCCAATGCAGTAGTTATGTAGGTATTACAGCAGGGGCTTCAACCCCAAAGAAAATTATTGAGGAGGTTCAAGAACATGTCAGAATTAAGTTTTGAACAGATGCTGGAAGATTCCGTAAAAACAATCAGAAATGGAGAAATCGTACAGGGAAAGGTCATCGATGTGAAAGAAGATGAAATTATCCTGAATATTGGCTATAAAGCTGATGGTATTATCACCAAGAGTGAATATAGCAATGATCCTTCCGTAGTACTCACAGACGCTGTACATGTAGGTGACTCCATGGAAGCCAAAGTGCTTAAGGTAAACGATGGCGAAGGCCAGGTTATCTTAACCTACAAGAGACTTGCTGCAGAGAAAGGCAATAAACGCCTTGAGGAAGCATTCGAGAATCAGGAAGTATTAAAAGCTCCTGTAACTCAGGTACTTGACGGTGGATTATGTGTTAACGTTGAGGAGACACGTGTATTCATTCCTGCAAGCCTTGTTTCCGACACATATGAGAAAGATCTCAGCAAATATGCTGATCAGGAGATTGAGTTCGTTATCACAGAGTTCAATCCAAGAAGACGTCGCATCATTGGTAACCGCAAACAGCTTCTTGTTGCTGAGAAAGCTAAGAAACAGCAGGAGCTTATGGAGCGTATCCATGTTGGCGATACAGTAGAGGGTGTTGTTAAGAACGTTACAGATTTTGGTGCATTCATCGATCTGGGCGGCGCTGACGGACTGCTTCACATCTCTGAGATGTCCTGGGGCAGAGTAGAGAACCCGAAGAAAGTCTTCACAGTTGGTGAGACTGTAAAGGTTATGATCAAAGATATCAAGGGCGAGAAGATTGCTCTTACAATGAAATTCCCAGAGGAGAATCCATGGCTTACAGCTGCTGAGGATTTCGCTGTTGGAAACGTAGTAACTGGTAAAGTTGCACGTATGACAGACTTCGGTGCATTTGTTGAGCTTGCACCTGGCGTAGATGCACTTCTTCATGTATCTCAGATTTCCAGAGAGCACGTTGCAAAACCATCTGATGTGCTTACAATCGGACAGGAAATCCAGGCTAAAGTTGTTGATTTCAATGGCGAAGACAAGAAGATCAGCCTTAGCATGAAAGCTCTTGAGGCTCCGGCTGAGGAAGAGTCTGTAGAGGAATAATTTAACCAAGAGGGAAGTGTTGTGCATTTCTCTTATCCCATGTAACTAACCGCCATTCACAGGATTTGTGAATGGCGGTTAGTTTTGATATCATGAATATGATGTTGATAAAAAGACATTGTCTGTTAGAGCGTGTCTGGAAAAGGCTTTCTGCAAGATGTGCGTCACAATTTGCGGGAGATTTTGTCCGGATGAAGGCGCCGTAGCGAGCTACGACAACCGAATTCGGGTGAATCTCCCGCAAGTGGGGTGTTCAGATTGTGGGAATGATTTTTCAGATACGCTCTGGGGATGATGCCTTTTTTACGTGAGATTTTATATGCTTTGGAAGTTAGAGTATGTTTGAAAAAGGTTTTGGGAATTTTGAAATATAGGTTGAAAGTTTATTTTAATTTCCAAAATAAATATTCCAGGGTATGTATTAAATATTGCTTTTGCTTTTCTTCATTTTCCAGAAATTCCTCTGTGCATGGAAACCAGGTATAACAGGTCTCTCTTGTAGCAGATTTTTTCAGTCCTTTTTCCATAAATTTGCTAATAGATTTAGGGACTGCCATGTCCTCTCCGGGCAGATAATCATAACTTTTGTAATCACTGTAATATTGGCGGATACGGCCATTTAAAGGCTTTACAAGGAGGCTTACCAGGTTGTCCTGACCTGTAATATAGAATTCTTCTGTGCCGTTAGAAAAGGAAGCGGGCAGGCTGTAATGGGGGGTTATCTGCAAAATCAGATTGTCCCCGTCAAAATCAGTTCCGCGAACAGTAAATGCACCATCCCTGAGCGCAAGATACCTCGTCATCTTAAACACATCTCCAAGTCCGAGAAGATCTTCCATATTGTGTCCCATAACCGTATCCAGGTCTGTCTGCTCCTGGTGTGCCATATATTTTTTATAGATTTTAATGCATTCCCCGCCATTACAGTAAATGCGCTTCTGTTCTCCTAGAAAGGCTTCCATCTGTTCCTGCTTTAACCCTGGGAGCTTTAAAAATCCCTTCAGAGGGCGAAGCACTTTATACAGGTCAAAAGAAGAAATCCCCTCAAAAGGATCTGGTAGCTCATAGAATTTATAACGAGCCTGAAGGTAAGGCTGATCAAAAGAATCTCCATTGTATTGGATGGTACAGCTGAAATTTTTTATAAATTCTGAAAAAACCTCCAATAATGCTTTTTCTTCCCGGAAATCGGGTGCAAGCCACTGATATAGCTGCCAGGAACCAGATTCATAGCAAACTGCACCAATTAAATATAAAAAAGATGAATTTCGTCCCAATCCAGTGGTTTCAATATCATAAAATAATGGTGAAAAATTGACATCCTCAGCAGCATTTCCAGATAAATTTTTAACAGTCTCAAAGTCCGGAAAACCTTGTAAAATCGGCATTTTTTTAACAATCAGCATGTTTATACTCCTTTCATGGATTGTATTTAATTATACACAATTTTTTTATTTTTAGGTAGTGAATTTTTTTACAAAATGCGGTATAGTAGAATGTATAGAATAGTCAGAATATATAAAGAAAAGGAGAAACCTATGTGGGATTTAGCAATTAATGGAGTGGATTTCTATCACATTGCCAATTGGTTTTACATATACAGTTTTCTTGGCTGGCTTTGGGAAACCTGCTACGTGTCTGTGCGAAAGGGCAAATTGATAAA
Organism: Ruminococcus sp. 1001136sp1; assembly: GCF_039841815.1. Lineage (NCBI taxonomy): Bacteria > Bacillati > Bacillota > Clostridia > Eubacteriales > Oscillospiraceae > Ruminococcus > Ruminococcus sp. 1001136sp1. The sequence goes on from NZ_JBDPGY010000003.1 coordinate 93,260, forward strand.
CAGAGGATTTATAAATGGTCCCCTGTGTACCATATATGGCTGTGGAGCTCTTGCTGTATACTTGATTCTTTTTCCCATCAGTGATAATCTGCTTCTTTTATTTGTGGGTGGAGTTGTAGTCGCCACTGCACTGGAATATGTGACAGCAGTGTTGATGGAGAATATTTTCCACACATCCTGGTGGGATTACAGTGATAACAAGTTTAATTTCCAGGGACGTATCTGTCTGGGCTGTTCCCTTGGATGGGGGGTGTTTACCGTTGGGCTTTTCAGAGTGCTTCATCCGGTAGTTCAGGAATTTACAGAATTGTATACCAGAAGAACTGGAGAGGTGGCTGTCTGTGTAATTACAGTCGTTTACATTGTGGATTTTGCTTTTTCTGCAGCTGCCGCTTTCCATTTGCACGAGCGTATTCCTGCATGGGAGCAGGCACTGGATCAGATGCGTGCAGAACTGCTTGTACAGGCGCGTGAGAAGATGGAGAATCTGGAGGAGAGCAGCGGACTTTCCAGAGATAGAATCAAGAAACAGTTAGAGAATAAGCTGGGACGCCTTGATGATGTTGCACTGATCAAGGAACTGGAAGAGAAGAGAACTGCTATGATGTCAGATATCTCTGAAGAGCTTCAGAAGCGTAAAGAGGCTATGGCTGGAAAGGTCAGCCACAACATGCAGCGTTTTGTAAAGGCATATCCAAATCTGAACCGTGGATATAAGCTCCATAAGAAATATGGATTTGGCAGGAAAAATAAAGACGCTGAATAAATACTCAGACAAAAGTGATATTAATAATATAAATCAAACAGACAATAAATCAGGTTGCTGCAGACAAAAGAGTCAGTGATCAATAATATAAAGGCGGTGAATATTAGTGCGATTAACTTTTAAAGGAGGCGTACACCCCTTCGAGGGGAAAGAAATGTCAAAGGACTGCCCGGTGGAGAAATATCTCCCTAAGGCAGATCTGGCGTATCCATTGTCCCAGCACATTGGTGCTCCGGCGAAGCCTGTGGTTGCAAAGGGGGACCACGTGCTTGCAGGCCAGATGATCGCAGAAGCAGGCGGATTTGTATCTGCCCCTGTTCATGCTTCTGTATCCGGTACGGTGAAAGGCATCGAGAAACGTCTGACAGCTACCGGAAGTATGGTAGATTCCATTATAGTGGAGAATGATGGACTGTATGAAGAGGTGGAATTCCACCCGGCAGATCCGGCTTCGCTTACCCGTGAGGAGATTATCGGAAGGATTCGCGATGGCGGTGTAGTAGGTCTTGGTGGTGCAGGCTTCCCCACACATGTGAAGCTTTCCCCCAAGGAGCCTGACAAGATTGAATACATATTGGTGAACGGTGCAGAATGTGAGCCCTATCTTACAAGTGATTACAGGCGCATGATGGATCAGCCGGAGAAGGTTGTGAAAGGACTGAAAATCGTAGTCGGACTTTTTCCAAATGCAAAGGGTTGTATCTGCATTGAGGACAATAAGCCGGATTGTATTGCCAGAATGAAAGAACTGGCTGCCGGAGTCCCGAATATCGAAGTAAAAGAACTGATGACCAAATATCCCCAGGGTGGTGAGCGTACCCTGATCTATGCAGTGACAGGAAGAGAAATCAACTCATCCATGCTTCCAGCAGATGCCGGATGTATTGTAGATAATGTTGAAACAATATGCAGTATTTATGACGCAGTGGCACTTGGAAGACCGATCATGAAGCGGATTTTCACAGTAACTGGTAAGGGCATCAACCGTCCGGCACATTTTGAAGTCTGTACAGGAACGGATATGGCCGAACTGATTGACGCAGCCGGTGGCCTGAAGGAGCATGCCGGTAAGGTGATTTCCGGCGGTCCTATGATGGGATTTGCTATGTATGATCTTCATGTACCATGTGTGAAGACCTCTTCTTCCCTTCTGTGTATGCAGAGTGACCCGGTATCAGATGCGAAAGAGGAAGAGACAGCCTGCATTAACTGCGGACGCTGTGTAAGTGTCTGTCCCGGACATGTTATTCCGGCAAGACTTGCGACTTTTGCACAGCGCGGCGATATGGAGAGCTTCCAGAAGTTTGATGGAATGGAATGCTGTGAATGCGGCTGCTGCAGTTACATCTGTCCGGCCAAACGTCCGCTGACCCAGAGCATTAAGTCCATGCGTAAAATGGTTCTGGCAAGCAGGAAGAAGAAATAATAAGGGGGAAGAAACAAATGGAACAAATGTTTAATGTATCATCTAATCCCCATGTCCGGGCAAGGATGACCACTGCAAAAATCATGCAGTTGGTTGTCATAGCGCTTTTGCCTGCTGCCCTTATGGGAATTTATAATCATGGATTAAAGGCTCTTGCCGTTCTGGTGGTATCCACCGGTTCAGCAGCGCTTGCAGAGTGGTTATATGATCATTTTATGCACAAAAAGAACACTGTGAAGGATTTCAGTGCAGTGGTAACCGGACTTCTTATCGGCCTGAATATGCCGGCAGGAATTCCGCTCTGGATCCCGGTGCTCGGCAGTATTTTTGCAATTATTGTGGTAAAACAGCTTTTTGGCGGTCTTGGACAGAACTTTATAAATCCGGCCCTGGCAGCCCGCTGTTTCCTTATGATTTCCTTTGCCGGCAAGATGACAGATTTTTCTGTATCAGACAGCTTTAAAGGTGCAGTTGACGGTGTGACAGGCGCCACTCCTCTGGCCGCTCTTCGTGACCATGGCTTTGTGGCAGGCTCCTCCGTTCCGGTTAAGAATCTGATTTTTGGTAATATCCAGGGAACCATCGGAGAGACTTCTGTAATTGCCATCCTGATCGGTGCAGCAATCCTGCTTTGCTACAAAGTGATCAGCGCCAGAATTCCGCTGACCTATATCGGCAGCTTTGCAGTATTTGTGATCATCTACATGCTCGCTTCCGGCAAAGGCTTTGATGTAAATTATCTGCTCACCCATCTCTGTGGTGGTGGTCTTATGCTTGGTGCATGGTTTATGGCGACGGACTACGTTACAAGCCCCATTACACCAAAGGGGCAGTATGTATATGGCGTCTGTCTTGGTGTTCTTACCGGAATTTTCCGTATTTTCGGAGCTTCCGCAGAGGGCGTTTCCTATGCGATTATTTTCTGCAACCTGCTGGTACCTCAGATTGAGCGTTTCACCCGTCCGGTTGCTTTTGGAAAAGGAGGCGCGAAGAAATGAAAAATAAGATCGTAAAAGATACTCTTGCGCTGACCGTGATCACACTGGTTTCCGGGCTGCTTCTTGGTCTTGTAAACGATATTACAGCAGGTCCGATTGCAAGCCAGCAGGCGAAAGAGAAAGAAGAGGCATATAAGGCAGTATTTGCTGATGCAGCCAGCTTCGAGACAGTTACAAGCGGTGAGGATACGGATCTGGAAAGCTATCTGGATGAAAACGGTTTCAAAGCTCAGAATATTGATGAAGTCATGCTGGCAAAGGATGACCAGGGAAATGAACTTGGCTATGCCTTTACCGTAACAACCTCAGAAGGCTATGGCGGGGACATTCAGTTTGCCATGGGCGTTCAGGATGATGGAACTCTGAACGGAATTTCCATTTTATCCATCAGTGAGACCGCTGGTCTTGGTATGCGTGCAACTACAGATGATTTTAAAAATCAGTTCAAGGATAAGAACGTAGAGAAATTTACCTATACAAAAACTGGTGCCACCTCTGATGATGAGATCGATGCTTTAAGTGGTGCGACAATTACCACAAATGCCATGACAAATGGCGTCAATGCAGGACTTGCCGCATTCCGTTATGAGAAAGGGGGCAGCCAGAAATGAAAAAGAATACACCATCTGAACGACTGATAAATGGTATTATCAAAGAAAATCCTACTTTTGTGCTGATGCTTGGTATGTGTCCAACACTGGCCATCACCACATCTGCAATCAATGGTATCGGAATGGGACTTACCACAACGGTGATTCTGGCAGCATCCAACCTGATGATCTCCCTGCTCCGTAATTTTATTCCGGACAGTGTGCGTATGCCTGCTTACATTGTTGTTGTAGCATCCTTTGTAACAATTGTGCAGATGCTTCTCCAGGGCTTTATCCCGTTTTTGTATTCTTCCCTTGGAATTTACATTCCGCTGATCGTTGTAAACTGTATCATCCTGGGAAGAGCAGAGGCTTATGCATCCAAGAACAAACCAATTCCCTCACTTTTTGATGGTATTGGAATGGGACTTGGATTTACTTTAAGCATCACCTGCATCGGAGCAGTACGTGAGCTGATCGGTGCCGGCAGTATTTTCGGCAAACAGATCCTTCCTCTTGCAGACGCTGCAGCAGGAAAAATGGGCTATGAGCCGGTAACCATCTTTATTCTTGCACCTGGCGCATTTTTTGTCCTTGCATTTTTATCTGCGCTTCAGAACAAATTCAAGATTGGTGCTGCAAAACGGGGCATCGATCCAAGCAATCCGGATTGCAAGGGTGGCTGTGCTTCCTGCGGAAATTCCATGTGTTCGGGAAAAAGGGGGTAAGAGAAGATGAAAGAATTATTACTGATCATTGTAAGCTCTGCGCTGGTAAATAACGTAGTCCTGAGCCAGTTCATGGGACTTTGCCCTTTCCTTGGAGTCTCCAAGACTACAGATACGGCAGCTGGTATGGGCGGTGCGGTTATTTTTGTAATCACCTTGTCCTCCTTTGTAACAAGTGTGATCTACAAGCTGATCCTTCAGCCGCTTGATCTGACTTACCTTCAGACTATCGTGTTCATTCTGATCATTGCAGCACTGGTGCAGTTCGTAGAAATGTTCCTGAAGAAAAGTATGCCTTCTCTTTACAAAGCACTTGGCGTGTATCTGCCTCTGATCACCACAAACTGCGCAGTTCTTGGTGTGGCTCTTACAAACGTGCAGAAGGATTACAATATTCTGGAAGGCACTGTAAACGGTTTCGCAACAGCATTTGGTTTCTCCATTTCTATTGTGCTGATGGCAGGAATCCGTGAGAAAATTGCCTACAACGATATTCCGGAAGCTTTCCAGGGATTTCCAACCGTTCTTCTGACAGCTGGACTGATGGCGATTGCGTTCTTCGGATTTTCAGGATTAATTTAAGGAGGCGTCGGGATGAATATTAGTGCGATTATAGCAGCAACAATTCTGGTTGCAGCAGTAGGCCTCTTCATCGGTGTTTTTCTTGGAGCAGCCGGAAAAAAATTTGCTGTTGAAATTGATGAGAAGGAAGTTGCCATAAGAGAAGCTCTTCCTGGAAATAACTGTGGTGGCTGCGGATATCCGGGCTGTGATGGTCTGGCAGCAGCAATTGCCAAAGGTGAAGCGCCTGTAAACCGTTGCCCGGTAGGCGGCGAGCCTGTTGGGAAAATAATTGCCGGTATTATGGGACAGGCGGCAGTTGAGACTGCCCGTCAGGTAGCTCATGTAAAATGCTCCGGAACCTGTGAAAAAGCGAAAGAAGAGTATATTTACACTGGAGTGGAAGACTGCGAGATGCTTCCTTTCGTGCCAAACGGCGGAGCAAAGACCTGTACATATGGCTGCTGTGGCTTTGGTAGCTGCGTAAAGGTCTGTCCATTTGATGCCATTCATATTGTAGATGGCATTGCAGTAGTAGATAAAGAAGCATGTAAAGCCTGTGGTAAATGTGTTGCCAAATGTCCGAGACATCTGATCGAGCTGATTCCGTACGACCAGAAAGTGGCTGTGGACTGCAGCTCCCATGATAAGGGCAAACAGGTGATGGATGCCTGTGAGATTGGCTGTATCGGCTGTAAGAAGTGCGAAAAAACATGTCCAAACGGTGCAATTACCGTGGAAGATTTCTGTGCACATATTGATTATGAGAAGTGTACAGGATGCGGAGCATGTAAGGAGGCCTGTCCGAGAGGGGTTATCCGGGAGGCATAAAATAAAAATGAAAAGCCTGTATTTTCAGACTGTTGGCATAGAATGTAAATTATATGAGAACCAGCAGCTGGAATACAGGCTTTATTCTTGGGGTTAGAGCGTGTTTGAAAAATTATTCCCACAATCTGCACGCCCCACCCCGCGGTATATTTTGCCCGAATTCAGTTGTCGTAGCCCGTTACGGCGCCTTTATTGTGACATACATCTTGCAGAAAACCTTTTTCAAACACGCTCTATTGTGCTATGATATTCTAATCGGGTTTTCCCGGAACGTTTTTATATTTCAATAAACAAAAGAGGAGACATGCATATGATCTGGAAATTACTATGGCTGTTTCTCATCTATTCCTTTGCAGGATGGGTGCTTGAGACAGTCCTTGCTTCCCTGAAACAGAAGAAATTCGCAAACAGAGGTATTATTAATGGACCATTCTGTCTGATCTATGGATTCGGCGGATTCTTCATTACTGCATTTACAAGAGAACTGACGGGCATCTGGCTGTTTCTTGGCTGTGCCATTGTAGCTTCCCTGCTTGAATGGATCGCTGGTCATTTAATTGAGATGTGGTATCACGAAAGATGGTGGGATTACCGCAAGATCAAGTGGAATCTGGACGGCTATGTCAGTGTGCCGACCTCCTGTGTCTGGGGTATTCTTGGTGTATTTGTGATCAAAATCGGAAATGGGCTTTGCATGTCCTTGTATGGCATGCTCCCAGGTCTTATAAGCAGAATTATCATACTGGTTTTGCTGGGGTTTCTGGCAGTGGATGCTATTGCCACACTGACCATCCTTTTTGGGCACAGCAAGAATCCTGAAAGATGGATTGCTGCTGACCGGGATATTGACTCTGTAACAAAGAAGCTTGGGGCAAAAATTGATGATGTTGTAAATCGTCGAATTACCAAAGCCTATCCTCAGAAGCAGCACACGGAGAGCGAAGAGGCACATCCGGAGATTTTTGCCTACGGCTGCAGCTTTTATAAAATCGTACTGCTGTTTTTTATCGGCGCATTTCTTGGAGATATTACAGAGACTATTTTCTGCAGGATCACAGCCGGATATTGGATGAGCCGCAGCAGTGTGGTATGGGGAGATTTCAGTATTGTGTGGGGACTTGCCATTGCAGCGGTTACAGCCCTTCTCTATAAATACAGAAACCGCTCCCAGCAGTTCCTTTTCTGGATGGGTACATTTCTTGGTGGTGCCTATGAATATATCTGCAGTGTTTTCACAGAAATTGTATTTGGAACTGTATTCTGGGATTACAGTGATATCCCATTTAACCTTGGCGGCAGGATTAATCTTCTGTATTGCTTCTTCTGGGGATTTGCAGCAGTGGCATGGTTTAAAATATTCTATCCGCCTGTTTCCAGGCTGATCGAGAAGATTCCGGTGAAAATTGGAAAAATCATTACCTGGCTCCTTATTATATTTATGCTTGCTGACGGAATCGTATCCAGTGCTGCACTTGCGCGTTATAATGCCAGAAGCAATGGCATAGAAGCGGAAAACAGCTTTGAAAGCTGGGTGGACAAACATTTTGACGATGAGCGGATGGCGCAGGTATATCCCAAGGCAAAGAAGGTTGGTTAAGGACTTGTTTTAACCGAATAATTGCTTGATATAAATTCTAGAAGTTATAATAATGCTGTCAGTGTGAAAGGATTTTTTACACCGACAGCTTATTTTTTGCCGGAATTTAACAGGGGGAAAACAGCGGATTTTACAAATAATGTATAAAATCATACGTGTTCGAATTAATCGCTTTATGAAAAAGAAGGAGAAAATGTACATGAAAGCAAAAAAGATCAGCGCATTATTATTAGCAGCAGCAATGACCGCTTGTGCGGTTCCGGCACAGGGTGCAGCAGCAGATGAACCAAAAGTTCCGAAATATATTTTCTTGTTTATTGGTGATGGAATGAGTTATCCTCAGGTTCAGACAACAAACTATTATCTGAATGCAATTGAAGATGATGGAGATGATATTCTTACAAGTGAAAGCAAACTGAATATGATGAAATTTCCGGTAGCAGGCTCTGCGCAGACCTATGACAGCACTTCATTCTGTCCGGATTCCGCTTCTACAGCTACTTCCATTTCCACAGGCCATAAGACTTACAGTGGAACAATCAATATGGATGAGAAGATGGAAACTTCTTATGAGACAATTGCTGAAAAATTAAAAAAACAGCTTGGCTATAAGGTTGGAATTCTTTCTTCCGTAAACTTAAATCATGCAACACCGGCTGCATTTTATGCTCATCAGGCTTCCCGAAATAACTATTATGAAATTGGTCAGGAACTGATTGCAAGTAATTTTGATTATTTTGCAGGTGGTGGTCTTAAGAAAACAACTGGTTCAGAGGGAGACCAGACAGATTTATATGAGCTTGCTCAGGAAGCTGGATATAAAGTGATTAAGACAAAAGCAGAGGCAGAAAATCTTACTGCAGAAGATGGAAAAGCAATTGTAATTGATGAGACACTTGCTGATGACGATGCGATGAGCTATGATATGGATCTGGAAGATGGCGAATGGGGTCTTTCTGACTATGTGAAAAAAGGTATTGAAGTTCTGGATAATGATACTGGATTTTTCATGATGGTTGAGGGAGGAAAAATTGACTGGGCCTGTCATGCAAATGATGCAGCTGCAACTATTACAGATACTGTTGCAATGGATGAGGCAGTGGGAAAAGCTGTTGATTTTTATAACGAGCATCCAGACGAAACTTTGATTTTGGTAACAGGTGATCACGAGACAGGTGGTCTTACCATAGGATTTGCAGGCACCGACTATGATACATTTCTTGCAAATATCAGTAATCAGAAAATCTCTTACGCAAAATTTGATTCTGATTATGTAGCGGCATATAAAGAAAACAAAACTGATTTTGATACAGTAATGGCTGATATCACAGAACTCTTTGGTCTGCAGGCACCTACTGGTACAACAGAGTCCTCAAATCAGGCTGACAGCAAGGATGTGCACCCAGAAGGCGAAGAAGATAAGGGAAGTCTTGTAATGACAGATTATGAGTATCAGAAGCTTCAGAATGCTTATGAGGAAACAATGAGCAGAACAGGAGAAGAGGAAGAGTTTGGTCAGGAAGAATATCTGATGTATGGAAGCTATGAACCACTTACTGTAACAATTACTCATATTCTGAACAACAAGTCTGGCATTAATTTTGCATCTTATGCACATACAGGACTTCCGGTGGAAGTATTTGCCATGGGAGCCGGACAGGAGCAGTTTGAAGGCTATTATGACAATACCGATATTTTCAATAAAGTGGCTGCAATTACAGGAGTAAAATAAATGGTAAGAGACAGACTTAAAAAAAGTTCTGTTTCTATAATAGCAATATTGTTAATCCTCATCCTCATAGTTCTTCCAACGGGCTATGAGGATGCTGCTATTTATAAGGGAACAGACAGAGTAAGAGCAAAGGTGATTTCCACAGATGAAAGCTCTGTGATTAATAATGGCTTGATTCAGTCAGGCGAGCAGTATTGTAAGGTGAAAATACTTGATGGAAAGTTTAAAAATGAGACTGCAGATGCAGTAAATATGCTGAGTGGCTCTTTGGAAGCGGACAAAATATTTCAGAAAGGAGATGTTGCCCATGTAGTAATCAGTTATAGCAAAGATAAGATTCTTTCAATTATGATGAGTGACCATTATCGTCTGGATAAAGAAGCTATTCTGGCTGGATTATTTGTTTTGCTTTTAATCGGGTTTGCAGGAAAAACAGGTTTAAGAGCAGTATATTCGTTTCTCATTACAATTTTGGCAATCTGGAAAATTTTGACACCAGCTTATTTAAAAGGTGCGAATCCAATATGGTGGGGAATTGCGTTGACTGCCTTTCTTACTCTTCTTATTATATTTTTGGTGTACGGATTTGACAGGAAAACACTGGCTGCATCTTCAGGTGCTTTGCTGGGGGTGTTTGTGACTTGTGTTATGGGGTGTATTTTTACAGATACTTTTAAAATTCACGGAGCAGTTATGGCATATTCGGAAAGTCTTTTGTACGCTGGTTATCAGAATCTGAATCTTTCTCAGATTTATATGAGCGGTATTTTTATCGGAGCATCAGGTGCTATGATGGATCTGTCCGTTGATATTACTTCGGCAGTAAATGAAGTAATTTGTAAAAAGCCGAATATTGGATGGAAAGAAGCAGCCAGATCAGGAATGAATGTTGGCAGAGCAGCAATGGGAACTATGACTACCACATTGCTTCTTGCTTATTCTGGCGGTTATATTGCTCTTTTGATGACGTTTATGGCGCAGGGAACACCAATTGATAATATTATGAATTACAAGTATGTTGCAGCTGAATTACTGGATACTGTAGTTGGAAGCTTCGGGCTTGTGACAGTTGCCCCTTTTACAGCCCTGACAAGTGCCTGGCTTCTTACAAAGAAAAAATAATACTACACTTTTACTATTATTTTCTGAAAATTAAAGTGCTATACTCCTTTCGGACAAGGAAATAAGGGCCCGCAAGTTTCCTTCCTGCAACTGAAAGGAGTATTTTATTATTATGAAAAGAAAATATATCGCTTGCCGGCGCGTCCTTTTTGAAAAAATCGAATGAATGTTTGCTTTTTTCGGTGGAATATGGTATGATGACAAAGAATTTCGAATATAACTCTTTACAATAGATAAAACAGGAGGTCCTCCCCATGATCTCATTCATCCGAGGAACAGTAGCAGACCTTACCGAGAATTCTGCAATCATAGAATCAAATTGCATCGGATTTGAAATAAATATGACCGGAAACGCTCTGGCACAGCTGCACATTGGACAGGAAGTGAAGCTTCATACTTATTTTCAGGTAAGAGAAGATGCAATGGTTCTCTATGGATTTTTCAATAAAGATGATTTACAGGTGTTTAAACTTCTTCTTGGTGTAAACGGAGTTGGACCGAAAGCTGCTCTGGGAGTTCTGGCAGGAATCACTGCAGATGAGCTTCGCTTTGCTGTTCTTTCCGATGATGTGAAAACTTTGTCAAAAGCCCCTGGAATCGGTAAAAAAACAGCCCAGAAGCTGATCCTGGAGCTGAAGGATAAGCTCAGTCTGGAAGAAGCCTTTGAGCAGAAGCTTGCCAATGAACAGGCTCAGGCTACTACAGATGCAGCTGGAGCAGGAATGACAGATGCCAGACAGGAAGCAGTAGAAGCACTGGTGGCACTTGGCTACAGCAGTACAGATGCCCTCCGCGCAGTGCGCAAGGTGACAGATGTGGAGCCGACGGATGTAGAAGGAATCCTGAAAGCTGCATTGAAGAATTTTTAGATTCCATAAATTTTTTCGCAAAGGGTGCTATCGTGAATGAAATGCATCCCGGTATATAAATGCAAACACTAATTTCAAGAGGTAAAAAATGGACAATCGTATCATAACCACTGATGTTATGGAAGAGGATTTTTCTCTGGAAGGGAATCTTCGCCCACAGACCCTGGACGAGTATATTGGCCAGGAAAAAACCAAAAATACCTTAAAAGTATATATTGAAGCTGCCAAACAGCGTCACGATTCCCTGGACCATGTCCTTTTCTATGGCCCTCCGGGACTTGGAAAAACTACCCTTTCCGGCATTATTGCCAATGAAATGGGTGTGCATATGAAAGTGACTTCCGGCCCTGCAATTGAGAAGCCTGGAGAAATGGCGGCGATTCTGAATAATCTTCAGGAAGGGGATATTCTTTTTGTGGACGAGATCCATCGCCTGAACAGACAGGTGGAAGAGGTGCTTTACCCTGCCATGGAGGATTTCGCCATTGATATTATGATCGGGAAGGGCGCTTCCGCCAGGTCGATCCGACTGGATTTGCCGAAATTTACCCTTGTAGGTGCTACCACCAGAGCCGGGCTCCTTTCTGCGCCGCTCCGTGACCGTTTTGGTGTGATTCATCATCTGGAATTTTACAGTAAGAAGGAACTAACCACAATTATCATGCGCTCTGCCCAGGTACTTGGAGTAGAAATTGACGTGAAAGGTGCCGGAGAGATCGCCATGCGCTCCCGGGGAACGCCCCGTCTTGCAAACCGTCTGTTAAAGCGTGTCCGTGATTTTGCCCAGGTGAAATATGACGGAAGGATCACTTACGATGTAGCATGTTTTGCTTTGAACCTTTTGGAGGTAGATCAATATGGTCTGGACAAACTGGACCGCCAGATCCTGACTACTCTTATTGTAAATTTCAAAGGCGGCCCTGTTGGACTTGACACTTTGGCAGCAGCCATCGGTGAAGATTCCGGTACTTTAGAAGATGTGTATGAGCCGTACCTTCTGAAAAATGGCTTTCTGAACCGCACCCCGAGAGGGCGGATGGCCTCCGCACTTGCTTACGAACACCTTGGTTTTCCTGTTCCGGAAATATAAAAGATAAACTTTTGTAAAAAATCCTATACTTTTCAACATTTTTCGATTATAATAGGAGTGCTTACATAAATTGTAATACGAAAAGATAATAAACAGACTGGTTTTTCCGAGCATATTGTGTTGCTGGTCACAGAGTGAACAGTAACAATATGAAGTTGCTGTTTTCTGCTAATATTCCGCGATACGGTTACTGTCTATAGAAGAAAAGCAGCGGATTATTTGGGGGTAACAGTGTAAGGAGAAGCTGGTAGTATAAAGATACAGGAGGCTTGAACGAATGGCGGTCAAGAATACAGCACAGGTGATCATCGGGGGTAAGATCATTACCCTTGGAGGATATGAATCAGAGGAATATTTCCAGCAGGTTGCATCATATATGAATAAGAAGATAGGAGAGCTGGAGACTGTGCCAGGATACGGCAGACAGCCTATGGAGACCAAGCATATGCTTCTCAGCCTGAACATTACCGACGATTACTTCAAGGCGAAGAAGCAGGTGGAGACTTATGAACTTGATCTGCAGCAGAAGGATCAGGAGATGTATGATCTGAAGCATGAGCTTATTTCTCTTCGTATGCAGATTGAAGAGGCACAGAAGAATGAACAGGAAGCCCTTGACGAGAAGAATCTCCTGGAGGGTAAAGTAAAAGAACTGGAAAAAGAACTGGATGAAATGCTGAAATAATAGCAGGAGGGATTGCTTAGGTGATTCCTCTTTTCCTTTATCAAAGTGTGTAAAAAACGTTTTCGCAATTTGCAGATTTAGGCCTGCTATACATAAAGGAAAAAGCTGTGAATTGTGGAGGCTGTTTTCATTGAAGAAACCTTAAATTCTCATAAAAATTGGAGGACAAACTTTGAATCCTAATAACATAGAATTGCTGGCTCCTGCCGGTTCCTACGAAGGCTTTGAAGCTGCACTTGGAGCAGGTGCGGACGCTGTGTATGTAGGCGGTGCAATGTTCGGAGCCAGAGCATATGCCCAGAATTTTAACGAAGAAGAGCTTCTTCGCGCCATTGATGTGGCGCATATTCATGGTAAGAAGCTGTATCTTACGGTCAATACCCTGTTAAAAAATAGAGAATTAAAAGAAGAACTGGTTTCCTATCTGGAACCATACTACAATGCAGGCCTGGATGCAGTGATCGTCCAGGATATGGGAGTATTTTCCCTTTTGAAAAAAGAATTTCCGAAACTTCACCTTCATGCCAGCACGCAGATGACTGTAACTGGTCCGGAAGGAATGAAATTCCTGGCAGATCAGGGGGCGACCCGGGTGGTAGCTGCAAGAGAACTTTCCCTTCAGGAACTTTCCCGTATGCATGAAGCCTGCCCAATTGAGATAGAGGCTTTTGTCCATGGAGCACTTTGCTACAGCTATTCAGGACAATGTCTGATGAGCAGTCTTTTGGGAGGCAGAAGCGGAAACAGAGGTCGTTGTGCCCAGCCTTGCCGTCTGCCATACCAGGTGAAGAATTTCAGGGCAAAAGAGTATGGAAAAGGAGAATTCTGCCCGTTAAGCCTGAAAGATATCTGTACCATTGAAATTTTACCTGAAATTATAGAAGCGGGAGTTACCTCTCTGAAAATAGAGGGCAGAATGAAGCAGCCGGCTTACACTGCTGGCGTTACCGGTATGTATCGGAAATATCTGGATTTTCTTTTTGAAAAAGGACCTGCGAATTATCACGTGACAGAAAAAGATAAAAAATATCTTCTGGATCTGTTTAATAGAGGCGGTTCCTGTACAGGCTACTATCAGATGGGAAATGGTCCTCAGATGATGGCATTTACAAATGAGAAAAAAACGGGGGAAGTTTTTCTGGAAACGAAGCAGCTGAAAGAGAAAATTACAGGCGAACTTCACCTTGTCCCCGGTTCTCCGGTTCTTCTTCATGTTTCCTGTCAGGGGGAAGATGCATATGAATGTGTTGGAGAAGTACAATACGCAAAGAGCCAGCCGGTAACGGAAGAGCGGGTGCGTCAGCAGATGGACAAGCTGGGAAACACCTCATTTATATGGGAAAAACTGGAAATTTATATGGAAGATTCCGTTTTTGTTCCCATGAAGATTTTAAATGAAGCGCGGCATCAGGCATTAGAGGATCTGAAGGAGAAGCTTTTACAAAAATACAGGCGAAACGTGGGAGACGAGCGGGTTAAGAGAATTGCGGAGGAGATGCCGGCAAAAATCAGTGCGATTGCGGCCTGTGATAATGTTCCCCGCAAAAAAGAGGAATACATTCCGGTTTACATGTCCTGTGAAAGCGAGGAGGCTTCTGAAGTCCTCTGCCAAAAAGATGGAATCCAGGGTATTTATCTTCCTTACGCATTAATAGAGAAACATTTGCAGACAGGTCTTGACAATGGAAAAGAAATGTATCTTTCTCTTCCTCACATTACAAGAGAAAATCCACCGGAAGGCTATATGGAGCAGGTGAAAAAGTGGCTGGAAGCAGGGCTGAGCGGATTTCTTGTGCGGAATCTGGAGTCCTACAGTGCACTGGTACAGATGGGACTGGCAGACAAGTGTGTGCTGGATCACTCCCTGTATACCTGGAATGATGAAGCCATTCGTTTCTGGAAAGATCAGGGAATCCTTCGAAATACAGTTCCCCTGGAGCTGAATGAGAAGGAACTTCGCCACAGAGAAAATGCAGGCAGCGAGATGATTGTCTACGGCCGTCTGCCTCTTATGCACAGCGCCCAGTGTGTACGAAAGAATACTTTCGGCTGCAATGGACAGGAGGAGAGGCTTGTTCTGAAAGACCGTTATGACAAGGAATTTCCTGTAGTCTGTTATTGTCGTCCATGGA
Source organism: Ruminococcus sp. 1001136sp1 (assembly GCF_039841815.1). Classification (NCBI taxonomy): domain Bacteria; kingdom Bacillati; phylum Bacillota; class Clostridia; order Eubacteriales; family Oscillospiraceae; genus Ruminococcus; species Ruminococcus sp. 1001136sp1. Next base: position 108,387 of record NZ_JBDPGY010000003.1, read on the forward strand.
AAATGGGAAATACAAAGGCGGCAGAGTCGTGTTATAATATCATCTATAACAGTCTGCCATACGGTCTTTTGAAGGAAGCTGACAGGGTGAAAGAGCTTGGTGTTTCATCTGTAAGACTGGCTTTTACCATAGAAAGCAGGGAAGAAACAGAACGGATCGTGGAAGACTTTGTGGCCGCATATCATGGCAGCCGGGTATCTCACGAATATGAGTTTACAAAAGGTCATTTTAAAAGAGGAGCCGAGTAAAGGCGTATGATTAATATTGTTGTTGAATTATCCAAATATGTGATCCTGACACTGATGATCGTGTACACAGTTTTGTGCTACTACCTTGTTGTCGGGAAACACGCTTCAGACAGGAAAGGACTTTTAAGAAGTCAGATCACCTTAACCTTTTTTCTGGATTTTACCGCATTTGTTGTGATTTTTCTGAAAACCTTTGATTTTAAGGTTGTCATCTTCTATGCAGAAATGATGATATATTTTGCTGCGATCCTTATTTTATACCGCAGAATTTATAAAAATGCGTCTATGCTGCTTTTAAATAACATGTGCATGCTTTTAAGCGTTGGATTTATAATGCTGTGCAGGCTGGATATTGCCTCTGCCAATAAGCAGCTTTTGATCGTTGCGTGCGGAAGTGCAGTGGCGCTGGTGATCCCGGTTATGATCCGCAAGATGAAATTTCTCAAGGATCTTACCTGGGTGTATGCAGGGCTTGGGATTGTTCTTCTTGGAGCAGTTCTTGTTCTGGCACAGACAAGCTACGGCGCCAAGCTTTCTCTGATGGGAATCCAGCCTTCCGAGGTGATCAAGCTCACCTTTGTGTTCTTTATGGCATCCCTTCTGGCAAGAGAGGTAACTTTTAAGAAAGTTGTGCTGGCTACTGTTGTGGCAGGTCTCCATGTGGGAATCCTGGTGCTTTCAAGAGATCTTGGAAGCGCTGTAATCTTTTTTGCAGCTTATCTGGTGCTGATCTATGTATCAACCAGGAAGCCGGCATACCTTTGCATTGGAATTGCAGGCGGTACAGCAGGCGCTGTAGTGGCATATCACCTGTTTGGTCATGTAAGGCAGCGTGTCAGTGCGTGGAAAGATCCTATGGCAGTTTATCAGAATGAAGGATACCAGATTGTACAGTCCCTGTTTGCCATTGGTACAGGCGGATGGTTTGGAATGGGACTTTGCCAGGGCTCTCCGGAGAAAATTCCGGTTGTAAAAAACGACTTTATTTTCAGTGCGATCTGCGAGGAGCTTGGCGGGATTTTTGCCATCTGCCTGATCTTTGTGTGTATGAGCTTTTTCCTTACTATCGTGGAGATTGCCCTGCAGATCAAGAATCCATTTTATAAACTGATCGCCATTGGTCTTGGTGCGGAATATGCGTTTCAGGTGTTCCTTACCATTGGAGGTGCTACCAAATTCATACCTATGACAGGTGTGACTCTTCCTCTGGTCAGCTATGGAGGAAGTTCCATTATGTGTATGATTTTGATGATCGCTATCATCCAGGGCTTGTATATTTATAGAGAGGACGAGGACGAAGAAATTGAGAGACATCGACGAGAGGCAGCAAAGAGAGCGAGACAGAGAGCTGTTGAGGCAGCGGAAGAAAGAGATTACTAAAAAGCGCAAAGCCAGAAATAAAGAATATACCTTTGTTTCCATCTTCTTTGGGATTATTTTTATCAGTATGATCGGGTATCTGATTTATTTCGATGGCTTTAAAAGCGATGATTTTATTAACAGCCCTTACAATACCAGACAGGATTCCTTTTCCGACCGTGTAGTACGAGGTAAGATCCTGTCTTCTGACGGACAGATTTTGGCGCAGACCAATGTAAGTGAGGATGGAACTGAGACACGTAATTATCCATATTCCAATATGTTCTCCCATGTTGTGGGTTATGATACCAATGGAAAAAGCGGTCTGGAATCAGAGGCGAACTTTACCCTTCTGACTTCCCATTCCTTTTTTCTGACGCAGATGAAGAATCAGTTCCTTAATGAGAAGAATACAGGAGATACGGTTGTATCTACCCTGAATGCCAATCTTCAGAGCATTGCATACAATGCATTGGGTGACAGAAGAGGGGCTGTTGTGGTAATGGAACCATCTACCGGAAAAAGGCTTGTAGAAGTGAGCAAGCCTGATTTTGATCCCAATACCATTGGGGATAATTGGGACTATCTGGTAAACGACGAGAATGACAGCAGTCTTCTGAACAGAGCCACAAATGGTGCATATCCGCCAGGTTCCACCTTCAAGGTTGTGACTGCACTTGACTATTTCCGCAAAAAAGGAACTTTTGAGGGATACAATTATCTCTGTGAGGGAAGTATCACCTTGCAGGATCACACGATCCACTGTTATCACAATACAGTTCACGGGCAGGAGAATTTCTATTCTGCATTTGCAAATTCCTGTAACTGTGCATTTGCAGATATTGGAGTTGGTCTTGGGGGTGCGTCTCTTCGCGAGACTGCGGAGAATCTTCTGTTTAACAAGAGTCTGCCTCTGAACTCCTACAGAACCAGCAGCTTTTCCCTTGATGCAGATTCCGTAACGCCTCTGATCATGCAGACTGCCATTGGACAAGGCAATACTCTTGTGTCTCCTATGCATATGGCATTGATCACCTGTGCCATTGCAAATGACGGTGTTCTGATGAAACCTTATCTTATTGACGAGGTGGTAAATGACAATGGCGATTCAGTAAAAAAGACAGAACCGGTAGCTTATAAACGGCTGATGAGTTCCAATGAGGCCAATCTTCTTGGCAAATTAATGAAACAGGTGGTTGATTCCGGTACAGCTTCCGCACTTTCCGGCAGAAGCTATACAGTAGCAGGTAAGACTGGTTCCGCAGAGTTTGACGAGGAAGGACACAGCCATTCCTGGTTTATCGGCTATTCCAATGTGGATGATCCGGATCTGGTGGTTGCCGTGATCGTGGAGAATGGCGGTTCCGGCAGTGAGGCAGCAGTTCCGATTGCGGGACAGATTTTTGATGCTTATCACGCCAGCTAACAGCAATCTATATGATATTCCCTGTTGCCAGTTTTCTGAAAAAGAGGTATACTATATACAGTTTAGAAAACACACGCATTACAGGAGGATTGCAGCATGATAGAAGCAACGAGCTGTGGCGGTGTGGTAATTCATCGAGGTAAGATTCTTGCACTATATAAATCTTACAAAAACCGTTACGAAGGCTGGGTTTTACCGAAAGGAACCGTAGAGCCAGGAGAGACTCATGAGCAGACCGCATTGCGGGAAGTGAAGGAGGAAGCTGATGTCAGAGCTTCCATTGTGAAGTATGTAGGCAAGAGCCAGTACAATTTCACAGTGCCGGAAGACATGGTCAATAAAGAGGTACACTGGTATCTTATGACGGCGGATAATTATCATAGCAAGCCTCAAAGAGAGGAATTTTTCGTGGACTCCGGGTATTACAAGTTTCACGAGATTTACCATCTGCTTCGTTTTGCAAACGAGAAGCAGATCGTTGAGAAGGCGTACCAGGAATATCTGGAACTGCGAAGTGCCGGATTATGGGACAGGCAGCAGAAATATTTCTGATTCATGGGGAGAATAAAGGCTGCGTAGCTGATTTACGCAGCCTTTATTATATGATAATGTTGCTAGAGCCTGTTTAAAAAAGCATTCCCGCAATCTGCACGCCCCACTTTGCGGTATATTTTGCCCGAATTCGGTTGCCGTAGCCCGCTACGGCGCCCTCCTCCGGACAAGATCGCCCACAAATTGTGACGCACATCTTGCAGAAAGCCTTTTTCAAACACGCTTTAGGGAATGATTTTTCAAACACGCTCTAGCATCTGACAGGTTCGTTCTGTGAACGAGGTTCACAAGAAATGCTTTGCGGAATAGTTGCAAAATGTTTAAAATTTCCAGAGAAGGGAATCATTAATATAACAAAAGGTGTATGTCAAGCAGTAATAACAAAGGAGAGTTGTGCCGAATATGCTGAAATGGCGAGAAGACTATTATGTGGGAGAAGGAATCAAAGACGCGGCAAAAGCACGGAGGAGGATTGACGCAGGCAGGGTGGCTTTTGGTGTTTATCTGGTCACATTGTCTGAGAATCCGGGAAATCTTCTTGAAATTGTACCGTCCTACATGCTGATCCAGAAGAGCTATTATGCCAGATGTCCTGAGATTGTTGGTATGGCGAAGGGAAAAGACGAAGCCATTGATCTGGCAGTAGATATTGTGAAGAATATTTACGGGGAGACAGGTGCATTTCAGGTAAAAGAATATTTTAAGAACAGGTGAGCGCATGTTACATATACTGTGGATCCTCATAAAGTTTATATTGATCATACTGGGAATCCTGCTGGGACTTGCGCTTCTGGCAGTGCTTCTTCTGTTGTTCTGCCCGGTACGCTACCAGGCGAGGGCTGTGAAGGAGACCGGCAGCTTCAAGGAGACAGAACTGGAAGCCAGAATTACCTGGCTGTTCCACGTCATAGGCGTCAGGTTTTGCTTTCATAATGGAGAAGGAAAGCTGGTGGTTCTGTTTTTTGGAGTTTCATTAGAAACTATAAAAGGCTGGCTTAAGAAGCTAAAAGGCGGCAGAAGAAAGAACTCCGTCAGCCAAACCTCCAGGAGTAAGGCAAAGAAGAGGAAAAAGAAATCTGCGCAAACGAAGGGAATATCTCAGGAGAACAGAACAAAAAAGCCAGATGTAAAAGAAGCTTCTGGTGAAGAGTCGAATGTGAGTAATGCTGTTGCTGAAGAGAAAACTAAGCAGATGGCAGAGTCTCGCATAGAAACTGAGAAGAAAGCATCTCAGCCTGAAGCACATGCAGCAGAGAATTTTCAAGATCATGCACCAAAAACTGAGGCGGTGCTGTTGGAAAATAATACAGCAGAACCGCAGACAGGGAAGCCATCAGCAGAGAAGCAGGAAGAAAATATCAAATCTGCTTCAAAGTCCGGCTTAATTACGCGTATTTGGGAAATACTAAGCAAAATAATCCGATTCCCGGGTAATCTGTGGAATAAGGTTATTTCAATAATTAAAGGTATAATTGAGAAAATTAAAAATATAAAGAAAACAATTTCAGGAATCACAGATAAGCTTGGCTGGTGGAAAGAATTTCTTACCAATGAACGGACCAAGGCTGCAATTTCTCTTATATGGAAAGATGCAAAAGGTCTGCTCCATCATGTACTTCCAACGAAATTGGAAGGTGATGTTACTTTTGGATGCGATGATCCGGCCATTACCGGGACAGTTCTGGCAGTGCTTGGTATGACCTTTCCATTTCACAAGAACAGGATTCAGGTGAATCCGCTTTTTGATGGAGAGAACCAGCTGACTGGAAATGTATTTCTGAAAGGTCGTATTTATGGCATTGTGCTTATCAAGGCAGCAATAGAGATTTACTTCAATAAAAATATAAAATACGTTATCAACCGATGGAAGCATAAGGAGGACTAGAAATGGAAAACGAAAACAACTTTAAAGAAACCGTAAGCTCCCTGTTTAAGGGAATGGATGGATTTGTATCTGCGAAGACAGTGGTAGGAGATGCGATCCATGTAGGAGACACCATTATACTTCCCCTGGTGGATGTATCCTTTGGTGTAGGCGCTGGTGCATTTGCAGGTGATAAAAAGAACAATGGCGGCGGAGGTCTCGCCGGAAAGATGACCCCATGCGCAGTTCTGGTAATCCAGAATGGTACCACCAAGCTTGTAAACGTAAAGAACCAGGATGGTCTTACTAAAGTTCTGGATATGGTTCCTGACTTTGTAAACCGCTTCGCACCTGGCGGAGATAACAGCGTGGATGAAACTGTAGATTCTGAAGAGAACTAGATCGTGTCTGATCGAGTAACTGATTATAAAAGCTGCAGGCGGTTATTTTAGAAGTTAATGTGTTCAGATGTGGCATTTCAGCATAAAATATACTAAACCAAAGAGGCAAGGCTGTATGAATTATGGGAAAAGCTCTTGGTTTTATGCTGTTTTTCATTGGACTTGGAATGGTGATCGGCTTGCTTGTCTCCGAGACCACCGCACTTCTGATTGCAGCAGCTTTGTGTATGCTGTGTGGCTATCATTTATTTTGTAAATAAAATGGGTATGAAAAGATTATCAGCGAATCCTTTCATACCCATTTACATTTTATGTAACTATCCTTTTTATTAAAATAATTTCTGTCTGGGAGAAGCTGCTCTGGAGTTTGTTGAAAAAGGCCTTCTGCAAAATGTGCGCCATACTTTGCGGGAATGATTTTCAACCACACTTAGAAAATACTTATTCGGGAAACAAAAAAATAGCCCCCACAAAACTGTGAGGGCAGGTGTTTCTTAGGCTCTTTCAACGTTTCCGGATCTTAAGCAGGAAGTACATACGTACATTTTCTTAGCTCCGCCTTCAGTTTTAACCTTAACGGATTTCACGTTTGATTTCCACATCTTATTGGATCTTCTATGGGAATGACTCACATTATTTCCGAAATGAGCACCTTTTTCACAAATTGCGCATTTAGCCATGATAGCACCTCCTTGACGCTTTTTTTCAACAGTTCATATTCTAACAGATGGAAAAACATTTTGCAAGCAAAAAAAGGAAAATTTTAAAACAATTTAAAATAAATTTGCTATTTGCGTGGATGCGTGCTAAAATTGGACATTGTGTTATGAATGAAAAAAGGGTATAATATGGTATATACATTTTGAAAATCAAATTAATGGAGGTAAACCATATGAAGGGACGTATAGATTCCGGCCTTGGCCAGATCATTATTGATACGGATGTAATCGCGACTTATGCAGGAAGCGTTGCAGTAGAATGTTTTGGTATTATCGGTATGGCCGCTGTCAGCATGAAGGACGGCCTTGTAAAGCTGCTCAGGAGAGATTCCTTACAGCATGGTATAAATGTTAAGATCACAGAAGATAATAAGATTCGCCTTGATTTTCATGTAATCGTGGCGTACGGTGTGAATATCAGCACTATTGCAGATAATCTTGTAAACAATGTGAAATATAAAGTCGAGGCTTTTACAGGAATGGAGATTGAGAAGATCAACATTTACGTAGAAGGTGTTCGTGCAATAGATTAGGATTAGAGGAGGAAACTTGTGGTGGATAGACAGACCATAGATGCCAAGATACTTTCCAGAATGTTTCTGGCAGGAGCCAAGAACCTGGAAGCGAAGAAAGAATGGATCAACGAGCTGAATGTATTCCCGGTTCCGGATGGAGATACCGGTACGAATATGACAATGACTATTATGTCAGCTGCATCAGAGGTAAGCAGTCTTACAGATCCTGATATGGAGACACTCGCCAAGGCTATTTCGTCCGGTTCCCTGCGTGGAGCCAGAGGTAACTCAGGCGTTATTCTTTCCCAGCTTCTCAGAGGCTTTACCAAGGGAACCAAGGGACATAAAGAAATGGATGCAGTTGTGATCGCAGCTGCTATGGAGAAGGCTGTAGAGACTGCATACAAAGCGGTTATGAAGCCGAAGGAAGGTACCATTCTTACAGTAGCACGTGAGGCTGCAGTAAAGGCTGCTGAGATTGCAGAGGAATCTGCGAATCTGGAGCTTTTCTTCCGTGCCATTTTCGAGCATGCTGAGAAGACACTTGCCCGCACACCGGAAATGCTTCCTGTCCTGAAAGAAGCAGGTGTAGTAGACTCAGGCGGACAGGGACTTCTGGAAGTTTTCCGTGGTGCATTTGATGGTTATCTTGGAAAAGAAATCGACTATTCTGCATTTGAGAAAGTATCTTCCGGTCCGGCAGTGACCAGGATTTCCCAGCAGGCAGAAGCAGATATCAAATTTGGATATTGCACGGAGTTCATCATTCTTTTGAACAAGCCTCTTCCGGACGAGGAGCTTCACAGCTTCAAGGAGTTCCTTACATCAATTGGTGATTCCATTGTACTGGTAGCAGATGATGAAATCGTGAAGGTACATGTACACACCAATCATCCTGGCCAGGCATTCGAGAAAGCGCTTACCTACGGTGCACTTTCCCGCATGAAGATTGATAACATGCGTGAGGAACACCAGGAGAAGCTGATCAAGGATGCCGAGAAGCTTGCACGGGAGCAGGAAGAACAGGAGAAGAAGGAAGCTGCTGCGAAAGCCGCCAAAGAGCATAAGAAATACGGATTTATCAGTGTTTCCGTCGGAGAAGGACTCTCCACCCTGTTTAAAGAGCTGAATGTAGATTATATCATCGAGGGCGGTCAGACCATGAACCCAAGTACAGAGGACATGCTAAATGCCATCGCTGAAGTAAATGCAGATACTATTTATATTTTCCCGAATAATAAGAATATTGTACTTGCTGCAAACCAGGCGAGAGACCTTACCGAGGACAAAGAGATCGTGGTAGTTCCTACCAAGACGATTCCGCAGGGAATCACAGCTCTGATTAGCTTCCAGCCGGAAATGAACGGAGAAGAGAATCTGGAAGCCATGATGGAGGCTGTATCCATGGTGAAGACCGGACAGGTAACATACGCAGTCCGCGACACCAGACTGGATGAGAAAGAAATCCACGAGGGCGATATTATGGGAATCGGTGATCACGGAATTCTTGCAGTAGGCAAGGGACGTGAGAATGTTGCCAAAGAGATGGTGGCAGCTATGGTAGACGAGGATTCTGAGGTGATCAGCATTTACTACGGTGCTGAGACCACAGAAGAGGATGCCGAGAGCCTTGCCGCAGAGCTGGAGGAAGCATATCCGGACTGCGAAGTAGAGGTAAATATGGGCGGACAGCCGATTTATTATTACATTATTTCTGTTGAGTAATGAATGTTACTGTTCACTGATAACGTTCCGCGAGGTGTTTTTTGTGAACAAAGTTCACAGAAAACCCGAGAATTAAGTTTGCGCAGCAAACGCTACTTCTTGTGCTTGTCACAAGAAGGTTCGTCTTTCTGTGCATCGCGAAGCGCGTTACTGGTCACGGAGTGAACAGTAACTAATGAATAGCTGCAGGGCGGCGAGTGATAAAGAGATGGAAGACAGGGTGGAAGATTTCCGCCCTGTCTTCTTTAATAATAAACATAGGCTCATTGGTAATATTAAGTTTTTTTGCGCACCGTGAAGCTGTTATTGAGTTGGAAGTGGTTAGCAGCAGGAGATATTGCTCTGGGTAAAGTGAAATAAGTATGGAAAATTGACAGTCTTTGTTGTAAAATAATGAGAACGCTTTTCGGGTAAATGAAGAAAGACCCGGAAACAGAGATGAATGATCAGAAAGAGAGGAAAAACAGTGGCAAAGCTTCTTCGGGAACTAAAAGGAGTAGGAGAAAAGACGGAAAAACTATTTCAGAAGATCGGTATCACCACAACAGATGATCTGCTCCATTATTATCCAAGAAATTACGACTCATATGAGGCACCGGAGGAAATTGGTTCTTTGAAGGAGAACTCCGTGGTGTCTGTTCGTGGAACTGTCACTGCCGGAGTCTATGTAAACAGGATCCGTAATCTTCAGGTGATCTCCATCACTGTGGCAGATACCACCGGAAAACTTCCTGTGGTATGGTTTAATGCCCCCTACTTAAAAAACACTCTGAAAAAAGGTAGCTGCTTTATTTTCCGTGGCAAAATCTCCAGAAAAAAAGGTCATCTGGAGATGGAGCATCCGGAGATTTTCACACCCGCAGCTTATGAAGAAATCCTTCACAGCATGCAGCCCATATACGGACTTACTGCAGGGCTTACAAACAAACTGATAATCAAGCTGATGCATCAGATCCTGGATGAACAGAGCCTGCAGACAGAATTTCTCCCAGATGAGATTAAGGAATTTTATCACCTGGCAGATGATAATTATGCCATTTCCACTGTCCATTTTCCAGGCAATATGCAGGAACTTCTGGTGGCGCGAAAACGCCTTGTGTTTGACGAATTTCTTTTGTTTATTCTGGCAGTACAGATCCTAAAGGGGAAAACAGAAGAAGCTCCCAATGCTTTTCCCATGAAGCCGGTATGGACCACAGAACAGGTTATGGAAGGTCTTCCTTATCATCTGACAAAGGCACAGCTAAACGCCTGGCATGAGATCGAAAGAGATCTTTGCGGACATACCCTTATGTCCAGGCTGGTTCAGGGTGACGTTGGAAGCGGAAAAACGATTCTGGCTTTTCTGGCAATGATCCTTACTGTGGAAAATGGCTATCAGGCAGCATTGATGGTGCCCACAGAGGTACTTGCAAATCAGCATTTTGAAGCATTTACAAAGCTGATAGAGGAACAGGAGATTTCATCCTGCCATCCGGTTCTTCTTACTGGCTCAACCACCCAGAAAGAGAAAAGAAGAATCTATGGAGAAATCGCATCCGGGGAGGCAAATGTGATCATTGGAACTCACGCCCTGATCCAGGAAAAAGTGGTGTACGAGAATCTTGGCCTTGTGATCACCGATGAGCAGCATCGCTTTGGCGTGAAGCAAAGAGAGGCACTGACTACCAGGGGAAATGCGCCGCATGTGCTGGTTATGAGTGCCACTCCCATCCCCAGAACTCTTGCGATCATTGTATACGGGGATCTGGATATTTCCATTATAGATGAGCTTCCTGCCATGCGTCTCCCGATTAAGAACTGTGTAGTTGGCACGTCTTATCGCCCGAAAGCCTACTCCTTTATAGAAAGGCAGGTGCGGGAAGGGCGCCAGGCGTATGTGATTTGCCCTATGGTAGAAGAAAGCGAGGGGGCAGACGGGGAAAACGTGACGGACTATACAGCACGGCTGAGAGAGATTTTCCCATCAGACATCACCATTGGAATGCTCCATGGAAAAATGAAGCCCAAGGAAAAGAATGGGATCATGGAACAGTTTGCAAGGGGAGAAATCCAGGTGCTGGTGTCTACTACAGTAGTGGAAGTAGGGGTAAATGTGCCAAACGCTACGGTAATGATGGTAGAAAATGCGGAGCGGTTCGGACTTGCGCAGCTTCATCAGCTGAGAGGGCGTGTTGGACGTGGGGCATATCAGTCTTACTGTATTTTTATGCAGGGAAATGAAGAGGAAGAGACCTCCAGGAGACTGGAGATTTTGAATAAATCGAATGATGGATTTTTTATAGCAGGGGAGGATCTGAAGCTTCGGGGACCGGGAGATCTGTTTGGAATCCGTCAGAGCGGACAGCTGGAGTTCCGGATCGGAGATATTTATCAGGATTCAGATGTACTGAAAGCTGCCAGTGACGCCGCAGGAGGAATTCTGGAGCTTGACAGGGAGCTGGATCTGCCCCAGCACGAAAAACTGAAGGAAAGATTGAATGCTTATATGAAATATGACCTTGAGAACCTTGGTCTGTAAGGTTATACAGGGAAATAGATGACGAAAAAAACAAGAAAATCCATCCATTTTTTGGCAATAACTGTGCAAGAAAACAAAAATTATCAGGATTTTAAGATTTGTACCCGAAGATTTCCTGAAATTAACAGGTTTTGTTTGTATACTTTTACCTATGAATTCAGAGAAATGGTTTGTCAAGGGGGATTTTATCAGAACTTGCAAAAAAAATTGATTCGTAGTATTCTATCATAGAAGCGAAAACGAAGATTATATTCACCGTCAAGGAGGCTATTATAATGGCTACGAAGAGAACTACAAAAAAGGCAGAAACAATGGCAGCCAAGAAGGCTGCTAAGACTGTGGCTGAGGTTAAAGCTACAGCTGCAGCAGAGGTAAAGGCTGAGCCAAGTAAGGCAGAGGCTGTTAAGACAGCTGTTGTTGAGACTGTGAAAGCAGCTACAGAGACTGTTAAGGCTGCTACTGAAAGCGTTAAAGAGACTGCGAAAGAGGCTGTTAAGGAGACTGCAAAGGCTCCGGCTAAGACAGCTGGGAAGGCAGAGGCTAAGAAGCCTGCTGTTAGAAGAACTGCTAAGAAGGCTGCTGTTGCAGCTGAGGAGATTTTTATTCAGTATGCAGGCAAGGAATTCACTACTAAGGATGTAGTAGCAAATGTGAAAAAGGCCTGGACAGAGATGACCGGAAAGAAAGAAGAAGATATCCAGGATATTAAAGTTTACGTTAAGACTGAAGAGAATAAGGCATATTATGTAGTAAACGGTGAAGCAGAGGGACATTACGTAGAGCTGTAATTTCCCCTATATGAATGGCTTCAGGGAGTGTGTGAGTGCGTTCCCTGAAGCCTTTTTGATTTCGAGGGACGTGAGAGGAAGTGGGTGCCGTCTGGGGGCGGTGCCGAAATGGGGTGTCTGGCTCCGCCGCCTAGTGATCTATAAAATTGCAAACTCGCCCTTGCAGGGCTCAGACAATGCAATTTTATAGATCGCTATGCTCGCCAGACGCCCCATTTCGGCAATGCCCCCAGACGGCACCCACTTCCTCTCACTGGTTACTGGGAAGGGACGGCGGCTGCAGGCAGCGCCTGGGGGAGGATAATTGTATAGGTGGGAAGGTGTAGGATGGATCGGGAAATGAAAAGGTTGTGTGCAGGATAGTGCTTAGTGTGGGGAAATAAATTGCTGGACAAAAGGGGGTAAATAGGATAAAATATTTAGATATAGACAGGAGTAGCCCCTTGATTTGACAAGGGGTCTTTTTATGAAAGGAATAAAGTATGTTTAATGAAATTGATTTCAGTAAGATAGATACGAGTATTACACCGCCTCAGGATGATACAGAGCGTCAGTATTATTATATGGCGAAGCTGGCTGAGATGGTGGCTTTGAGGGAGCGGGAGCTGGGACGGCGGATTACTTATTGTCTGCAGACGTTTGGGTGTCAGATGAATGAGAAGCAATCTGAGGTTGTCGCAGGGATTATGGATGAGATTGGTTTTAAGAGACAGGAAACAGAGGATGCGGATGTTGTGATTTATAATACCTGTACGGTTCGTGAGAATGCCAATCTTAAGGTGTATGGCCGCCTTGGTAAACTGCATAGTCTGAAGAAGTCTAATCCGGATATGAAGATTGCTTTGTTTGGGTGTATGATGCAGGAGAAGCAGGTTGTGGATAAGATCCAGAAGAATTATCCATTTGTCAATCTGGTGTTTGGAACCCATAATATTTTTAAGTTTGCAGAGCTGTTTTATGAGATGGAGAATCGTGACAGCCAGCTGATCGATATCTGGGAGGGTACGGATAAGATCGTGGAGGAGTTGCCTACAGAGCGTAATTATTCTTTTAAGTCCGGTGTGAATATTATGTTTGGATGTAATAATTTCTGCAGTTATTGCATTGTGCCTTATGTAAGAGGGCGTGAAAGAAGCCGTGAGCCGGAGGCGATTGTGAAAGAGATAGAGGCTCTGGTGGCGGATGGCGTTACAGAGGTTATGCTTCTGGGACAGAATGTAAACTCTTATGGAAAGACTTTGAAGGATCCGGTGACTTTTGCACAGCTTCTTGAGAAGGTGGAGCAGATCGAGGGGCTGAAGAGAATCCGGTTTATGACTTCTCATCCGAAGGATCTATCTGATGAGCTGATCGAATATATGAGTAAGAGCAGGAAGGTGTGCCATCATCTGCATCTGCCTATGCAGTCTGGCAGCAGCCGTATCCTGAAGATCATGAACCGGCATTATGATAAGGAGAAGTATCTGGGACTGGTGGAGAAAATCCGTACAGCGGTGCCGGATATTTCCCTGACTACAGATATTATTGTAGGTTTCCCGGGTGAAACTGAGGAGGATTTTCAGGAAACTCTGGATGTAGTGGAGAAATCTGATTTTGATACTGCATTTACCTTTATCTATTCCAAGAGAAGCGGCACTCCTGCGGCGAAGATGGAGGATCAGGTTCCAGAGGATGTGGTGAAGGATCGTTTTGACCGCCTTCTGAAGCTGGTTCAGGAGAAAGGAAGAGAAGTCTCTTCCAGATTCCAGGGCGAGGTTCAGGAAGTTCTTGTTGAAACGGAGAGCAAGGAAAAGGGTATTTTCACAGGAAGAACCCAGTATAATCTGCTGGTTCATTTTCCAGGAACCCCGGATCTTCTTGGCAAGTATGTGAATGTGCGTCTGGATACCTGTAAAGGCTTCTATTACATGGGAACAAGAGTGGAGGATTAAAGCACCTGCCGAATCGTTACAAAAGATTTATATATCAGATTTTTTGATGCTGTAATCCTGACTGTGAATGAAAAGCAATATTTGGCAAAAAGGCTACTGTCACTCCGTGACCAGTAACACGCTTTGCGATGCGCAGAAATCATGCATTCGCATGATTTCGTGCTGAGATTCCCGGGTTTCCTGTGAACTTTGTTCACAAAAAACACCTTGCAGAACGTTACCATTGAACCGTAAAGTAAAAAGCGCAAATAATATAAATAATTACAAAAAAGGTTGCATTTTTGTGATAAATAGTGCAATATTATTATATTGAACACTCGTGGGAAAGGCGGCACCTGTAATGGTTAAAGGGCTGTGCAGGAAATTTAATGCATTGTTGAGGAAAGAAGCAATTCATGAGAATGAGCCTCAGCGTATATTGTTCCTTCTCAGAATTATATTGTTGATTCTGGGACTTTATTTTCTGATCATTCCGTTAGTATTCTGCATTGTGGGACCGAAGACAGAGGTCTGGACAGGATATATTTTCGCAGCAATGGCGGTTGCTGCTTTTTATGCAACATACCGGCTGAAGGTACACACCAGTGTGCTTGTCTGCAGCGGTCTGCAGCTGGCATGGATAATTGTGTTTGTTATTCTCTATGGATGGGACTGCGGTATTCAGCATCTGATGTTTGAGATGCTGGTACTGGTATATTTTGCTGTCTACAATTCTCTTGTGTATAAGATCAGCTATACAGTAGTTCTGTTTGCAGTACGATTCAGTCTGTTTTTGTACTGCAGGGTAAATATTTCTGTTTTTGCCCTGACAGAAACGGCTACAGTTGTATTACAGATCATAAATACCATTGTGACGTTTGTGCTTATGGCTGTAGCGTGCAGTATGTTCAGCTCCAATGTGGAATCTGCGGAGAAGAAGCTGGTGTTGTATAATGAGCAGCTAAAGAAACAGGCAGGGACCGATCCGCTGACAGGTTTGTGGAACCGCCGTCAAATGATGCAGTATATTACGGAGAAGCACAGGAAAGAGCCTGCTATGGCGTTTACCATTGGTATGGGCGATATTGATTTCTTTAAGAGGATCAATGACCACTGGGGACATGACTGCGGAGATGCGGTACTGGTATGGATCACACAGCATATGAGCCGGGAATTGGGTGAGCATGCCAAATTGTGCCGCTGGGGAGGCGAAGAATTCATCTTCTTTTTCCCGGACATGAACGGAGACGAAGTATGCCTTATGCTCAACACTCTTCGCATGAAGCTGGACAATGATCAGTTTGACTGGAGGGGAGAATGGATTCCGGTTACTATGACGTTTGGCGTGGAGGAGAATGATTTCAAGTCCAATATAGACACCTTGCTGAAAAATGTGGATGCGAAACTTTATATGGGCAAAGAACAGGGAAGAGACCGGGTGATCTATTAAACTCACCGGGTCTTTTGTCGAATTAACAACAGTAATAAGCAGGAGAATAAAACTTGTATGTATACAGTTGAAGAAATAAAAAATAAAGTAAAAACAGGAACCTGGACAAAAGAGGATGTGGCACGCTGTGTGGAGGAGCTGAAGCAGATATCGGATTTTACTGTTTATACAGAAGAAATCTATTATATAAGTTATGGGATTTTTGCCTATAATTTTCGGGAATATGCTTATCCTCTGATCGAAATCTGCCGGGAGGCCGGAGTTCACATGGAGCGTTCCAAGGAGAAATCCAGACTTTATCTTGCCCTGGTAAGACTTTATTTCTGCCTTGGTTTTCCCCCGAAGATTGTGGAATATGGCCTGAAATATGCCAATTCCGGATTTACCTTAAGATCCCCTCTGAAATCCGTTTATAACACTATCGTAGCCGCTTTTTCAGACTGTGGGCTGTTTTTTGAGGCGGATTTTTATCTGGAGAAAATGATGGATATTTCCAGACTGGATCCCTGTGACAGCAGTGTGGATTTCTGGAATTCGGATACTTTAAATGAGCTGGTCTATTATGACAGCAAGGTTTACGTGAAGCTGGGCATGGGAGATGTTGCAGGCGCGGAGCAGGCGGCAGTGGATATGCAGGCGATTCTTACAGAACGGGAGATTCCTGAAGATGGCAGAGCTTTTTTCCTGCTTCAGAAGGAATTTACGGACTTGTACCTTCGTCTTTACCAGCAAAAAGACAAGGCGGCCATTGCGGAAGAATTCAACAGTTATATGAAGAAAATGGAAGCCGGGGAGGGTGCCAGGGATACCTTAAGCTTCTGCGTCTGCTATTTCGGAGAGTTCCTTCAGGTAATGGCGGAGGAAGAACGCTGGGACGATATTATACGTATTGGCAGCTACATTAAGAATGCCAGGAATTTCAGCGGAAGCTTCTGTCCGGTTTATAAGTTTATGCGCACTGCTGCATACAGAAGTGACCGGGAAGAGCTTCGGAGACAGATACCGGAATTCGAGAGAATGTATCTGGAGTCTCTGGAGCAGGAGAAGGAGAATTACAATCAGATGGTACGTCTCCTTACCCGTGAGGAGCTTCGGATTGAACGCCTGAAGGTGTCCATGGATAAGGATGCCCTTACCGGCTGTCTGAACCGTGCGGCTTTTGACCGCAACAGCAAGCGCTTTATGAAGAATCATAAGAAGGGCAGCCTTGTATTTATTGACCTGGATTATCTGAAGCTGATCAATGACTGCTATGGCCATGAAAACGGAGACCGTTATCTGGTGTGTTTTGCAGAGAATATGAAGTGTGCTATGGACAGGCAGGATCTTCTGTACCGGTATGCAGGAGATGAGTTCCTTATTTTGTCTGCACTGGAGCCGGAGCAGATCCAGGGACGGTTAAACGAAATTCTGGAAAAGAGCCCGATCCATTTTGATATTAACGGAGAAAGCCGCAACATCAGCTTTTCCTATGGCGTTGTGGCATTTGAGGAGAAAAAGGGAAAAATCGAAGATCTGGTAAAGGAAGCGGATCAAAGAATGTATCAGTGCAAGAGCCGGAATCATAAGCGTATTTCCAAAAGAGGTGCGGCGGAATGATCACGCGGGAAAATATTATTCATTTTTACACCAAATACAAAGAAAATCTGAAGAAGGAAGATCAGATTCAGGAGAATCTGCTGAAGGCAGAAGACCAGGAGGCGTGGATCGAAAATCTGAAGAACAAATCTAGAATGATGCGCAGGCTTTACATTGAGAATGAGGTACTTCTGAATTTGTATATCCGCCCCTTCCTTGATGGGGAGGCGAGCCTGAACGAGGAACTGGCAAGAGAATTTCTGCATCAGATCCGCATGGCCGATGATGAGGGCTATGAGGATAACCTTGCCATGCTGGAAATTCTGGAGCTTCTGGATGGATATTTTCAGAAAAGTGATGATCTGGATTCTTATATCTGGACCCTGAACCTTCTGGGAAATTTTTACAACCGTCCTTTCAGTGATGAAGATGGAAAGAAAGGAGCCATGTATTTTGACAGACTGCGGGCACTTTCTTCCAGATATTTTGAGATTGAGGATTTTGACGTAAGGAAGCGAATCCTTTTTTCTTATTATAATTTTCCGGTAGTGTTGATGAACTTTAATTTTGACACGTCCAGGGAGCTTTTGCAGTACATTGATGAGGCACTGGAATTTTATAATGATGAGAAAGTCCGGGAATTAGACGGAGAGCGGTTTGATTTTGATGAACTGATCGAAGAACTGAATTATGATCTTCTTGGAAATTCAGTCCTGAGATTTACAGTGAGGGAGATTGATCCGGAGCTTCTTTCCAGAGCATCCCGGGTTCTGGAAGAATATTATCAGCGTGAGCTTGAGAAGAATCCGGAGCCCTACGAAATGCTGGATGAAATATACTGTAATTATAAGTCCTGTCTGTTCTATCAGGGTAAGATAACCTGCACAGAGCTTCTGGAGGATTATCGGAAATTCTGTGAACACAGTATGGAGCATGACGATCTGGACAGCCAGGAGGGAGTGTCTTTTTCTGACAGCCGCTATTTTCAGGTTGCAATCAACCATCTGCCGACGATTCTGGAATTGTTGGAGAAATATGCGGATGAATATCATGGAGCACCAGATCTCCGTGATTTTTGTGTATCCAATTATGTGCATGCTATTCGCAGGCTGTCCAGAACAGAAAACGATACCTTTGTAAATGATGTAGTATGGCGTTCTCTCAGGGATGTGTTGAAATATATTACCGGAGATGAAATAAACACCCTGGTTCTTATGCAGATCATGGTAAGCCGGGATGAGGGCACTGCCATGCACAGTGCAATGGTGGAGCAGATTGCCAGGCGAATCCTGAATGTAGTGCTGAAAAAGCGGCCGGAGCTTCTGATTGGAACCTTTGGATATGAGAACGTGGTGGAAGTGCTGGAAAATCAGGAGACCATTCTGGACTATGTTTCCCAGTCCGCACAGCTTCTGGATATTGGAATGATCGGACTTGCCTCTATTGTGAACAAGCAGTCACG
Organism: Ruminococcus sp. 1001136sp1; assembly: GCF_039841815.1. Taxonomy (NCBI): domain Bacteria; kingdom Bacillati; phylum Bacillota; class Clostridia; order Eubacteriales; family Oscillospiraceae; genus Ruminococcus; species Ruminococcus sp. 1001136sp1. Next base: position 126,905 of record NZ_JBDPGY010000003.1, read on the forward strand.
GCAGCTGACCCAAAGAGAAAAGAATGATATTCTCAGCCATCCCTGTGAAGGGGCTAAATTCGTTGAGGAGATTCCGGCTCTTCGCAAATATCGGGATGCTGTTCTGGGACATCACAAATCCTGGGATGGAAAAATAGGATATCCGGCAGATTTTGACAATACCAGGTCAAATGTGCGTTTCCTTATTGAAATACTGCATATCAGCGATTGTCTGGATGCAGCCACTGACTTTGTGGGACGAAGCTATAAGAATGCCAAGAAGCTGGAACAGGTAGCAGAGGAGTTTTCCTGGGGAAAGGGTTCTGTTTATTGTCCGGAGCTGGTGGAGCTTCTGGAAGAGGACAAAGAACTGCAGGCAGATCTCAGATATCTGCTGGGAGCGGGACGCATCCGTACCTGTTATTCTGTATATGGAAAGGCAGTAGACCAAACTGAAATAGAAGAAAGCAGGTTGTTTACAGATATTGAAAACTGGGAAGCCAGCAGCCGGAAGCAAAGTGATGAAGAGGGAGATACGATTCTCGATTTCCTTCACAAAAGCGGAAACGAGAGCCGTCAGCTTCTTGGAGCACTGGCAAGGAATTCTCTGATCATTTTGTATGTGGATATGATGTCTGGCGAATACAAGGTATACTACCGCGGAAACCAGAGACTTCTGGATAAAAAGATTCCGGACGGTTATTACGGAGACTTCCTGAAAGAATATCTGGCGCCAAACTGCGAACCGGGTGATTGGGAAAAAGTACGGCTGAAAATCAGACTGTCAGAGCTTTCCCATATATTTCTGGAGCAGGAGGGCAGCTATGAGTGTGAAGCCCGGATCAGGGTAAAAGATGCTTACCGCTGGGTGCGGTTCCAGTTTATCTGCTTGGACGAGGAAAATGTTATGCCTGGCATGATGACTGTGATCGCGACAGATGTTCAGGAAAGCCACAGCAGAAATGAACAGCTGATGAACAGTCTGAAGGAGGCATATCAGTCTGCAGAAGAGGCAAACAAGGCAAAAAGCATTTTCCTCAGCAGTATGTCCCATGACATCCGCACTCCTATGAATGGAATACTTGGTATGACCCAGATCGCCATGAATCATCTGAACGATCCTGCGCGTATTCTGGATTGTCTTCAGAAGATCGATGATTCTTCCAGACACCTTCTGGAGCTGATCAATGAGGTTCTGGATATGTCGAAAATTGAGAGTGGGGATACGACGCTTCATGAGGAACCACTGTACCTGAGCAAAACCATGAAAATTGTGGATGGAGTATGCCGTCAGGCAGCTGTTGACAAACACCAGATTTTTGATATGGATATAGAAGAAATCCGGGACGATCATGTGTTGGCAGATCCGGTAAGACTCAGGCAGGTTTTGATCAATTTGATTTCAAATGGAGTGAAGTATACGCCTGAGCATGGATGTGTGCAGGTAAAAGTAACCCAGGGCAATAGCTTTGCAGAGGGCAAAGCAAGCTATTTTTTTGTGGTGAAGGATAATGGAATCGGAATGTCGGAAGAATTTCAGAAGAAGCTGTTTGAGCCTTTTTCCCGCGAAGATAACAGCATGACAAATGCTACCCAGGGAACAGGACTGGGACTTTCTATTGCCAAGTCTATCATTGCGCAGATGGGTGGAAGTATTGAGGTAAAGAGCATTCAGGGGAAAGGTACGACTTTTCTTGTGCGGCTGGATCTGAAGCTTGTGGAAGAAGAGAAGGAGGCTGATCAGGCCTTACTGGCAGCAGAGGCTGGTGAAGAGAAGAAAAAAGATCCGGGCTTTTTGAAGGGACGCAGGATCATGCTGGTGGAGGACAATGAGCTGAACCGGGAGATTGCTTACGAGCTTTTGTCCGAATCCGGTCTGATCGTGGATGTGGCAGAGAATGGACAGGAGGCGATCAAGCTTCTTGGAATCAGGCCGGAGAATTATTATGAACTGATCTTCATGGATATTCAGATGCCGGTGATGAATGGGTATGAGGCTACGGCAAATATCCGTGCAGGAGAGAGCGATTACTGGAAAAATATTCCGGTGATCGCCATGACCGCAAATGTGTTCCAGGAGGATGAGAGCCGGGCTGCAGAGTGTGGAATGAGTGATTATGTAACTAAGCCTATTGACATGAATGTGATTTATTCTGTCCTTGAAAAATGGCTTCGGGGACAGAAAGGATGATGTGCGCCAGTACCTGCCAGAGCTTTTTATATACTCTGGCAGCAGACCGGAAGGGGCTTCCGGTGGTGCTGGCATATGAATGAGGGAGCGATAGAGTTGAGTAAGAATAAGTACGAAATTGATATGTGTAACGGAACCATTATGGACAAGCTGGTTTCTTTTGCCATTCCGCTGATGGTTTCCGGAATCCTGCAGTTGATGTTCAATGCTGTGGATATTATTGTGGTGGGACGGTTTTCCGGCAGCCAGGCCCTAGCAGCAGTTGGTTCTACTACCGCTTTGATCAATGTGTTTACCAATCTTTTTATTGGTGTTTCACTGGGAGCTAATGTTTTGGCTGCCAGATTCTATGCGGCAGGTAAGGCAAAAGAGATGTCGGAAACGGTACATACGTCTGTGACACTGGCCTTGGTCAGTGGTGTGGCGATGGCTGCTGTAGGACTTGTTTTTTCAAGATGGGCACTGGAGGTTATGGGAACCCCTGCGGATGTGATTGACCAGTCCACTTTGTATATGAGGATTTATTTCCTGGGAATGCCGTTTTTTATGCTTTATAACTATGGTGCAGCTATTCTGCGTGCGGTAGGGGATACCAGGCGTCCGCTGATGTTCCTGGTCGTGGCTGGTGTGACCAACGCGGTGCTGAATATGATTCTGGTGATCGTGTTTCATCTGGGTGTTGCAGGTGTTGCCATTGCGACCATTATTTCCCAGCTGATTTCCTGTATTCTGGTTCTTAGATGTCTGTATATGACGGACAGCAGTTATCAGCTTCGGTTTTCCAGATTGTGCATGAAGAAATTTTATCTGGTACAGATTTTCCAGGTGGGAATACCGGCGGGAGTGCAGAGTACGGTTATTAACATTTCCAATGCGCTTTTGCAGTCTTCTGTAAATTCCTTTGGTTCCACTGCCATGGCTGGTTATACGGCGGCGAATAATATTCTGGGATTTTTGTATGCGTCTGTAAATGCGGTCACTCAGGCCTGTATGAGCTTTACCAGCCAGAATTATGGCGTTGGGAAATATAAACGTATGGACAGAGTGCTGCTGGACTGCGGAATCCTGTCTTTTGTGATCGCCCTTGTGCTGGGATGCGGCTCTTACATGTGTGGCGGTGAGATCCTGAAGGTTTACACAGAGGATCCGGAGGTTATCCGATGCGGTGTGGAAATTCTTTCCATCACCACAGTGCCCTATTTCTTATGTGGAATCATGGATCTTTTTCCTGGCGCTCTCCGGGGAATGGGACATTCCGGTGTGCCTATGATCCTTTCTATTATCGGTACGGTTGGTACCAGAATTGTGTGGATCTTCTGGATATTCCCACAGCACAGAAGCCTGTACACCTTGTTTATTTCCTATCCGGCCTCCTGGTTCATTACCATTGTGCTGCAGGTGGTCTGCTTTGTGTTTGTGAGACAGACGGTGCATGGACAGCTGAAAGGTACCGGGAAAGCGGCGTGATGGAAAGAAAGAAGAGAAATGTTATAATATGTTTCTGAAACGGGTAAGAGCCAGGGAAAGCGAAACGCTTCCCTGGCTCGTTTTTAGCTTCCGTTCCCTCTGAGCTTCACGAAAGATAATAATGGAAAATGACATAATTGGGTAAGTGTGAATGATTTAATAATTCGGCTGGGCTAACTTCCTCCCATTAAAGTTAGTGCAGGCGATTATTTGTGTGGGCATTTGGCGTAAGTTGTTGTGCTTACGTAGTCCATGATGACAAGATGATTGCATTTTTGACAAATTTTTGCAGTATAGCGTTTTACTTCACAACCACCATTACTTTTGGGATAATGTCTATCCGCGTATCCCTCTTTAAAATCATGTGTGCATATAAGGGCACGTGTTTCTAAATCGGAAGAAGTAACTGGAACTGAAAAATGATCTTCTGTTTCAAAATATATATCTGAGTTTGAAAACTGAGAATCTAAAGTGTTCACTTCTTCAAAAGAAATAGAGGATTCAGTAATTGGAGAAAATACTGGTGCTTCCGTCGTCTGCATCGGCGCATACCCAAACACCGTAGTCCCACTCAAAAACACAGATGCCAATATTGCAGCAGCAGTACCAATTTTACTGGTTTTCCTATTCTTCCTCATAATAAATTCCACTCTCCTTTTCATTGTATGTTTGGCCCCCAATAAGTTGTTTTTCCAGACTACAGGAACCTGCCTGTTTCTTACGGAAAGATTCACGAGAGCGACTGCGTAGGCTTTTTTCTCCTCCGTGGCGAAACCTTCGGTGGCGGCTTGATCTGCAATGTTTTCGGAAAAGCTGGTGTAAAGCAGAAGCGTAAGCAATGTTAACGGATTATAAAAATGAAGGCAAATGGCTAACAGGCAGAGCAGCTTTACAGCTGAGTCATGGCAGCACAGGTGTGAATATTCGTGCCGCAAAATCATTTCTGACAATCGGGAATCCTCAAGGCTCTCCGGCGCGACAATGAAAGGCTTCAGGAAACCTATAGTATAAGGAGAACCAATAAGGGGAGAAATACGGTATTCTACATCCCCGATTCCAGGTAAGAAACAAGTTCTTTTCTCAGTAATCTTTTTCAGCTTTCGCGTGAGCAGGTGATACTTTATGATTTCGTAAATACTGAAGCCTGAGATTAAAAATAGCCAGCATAATCCAATCATAAGAATCCAGTCGGACATCCATAATGAGATTCCGTGATAAGAAATTGATCCTTTGTCATCAAAATTGATGTAATAAGAGATGTTTGCAAGAGCATCTGTTCTTCTCAAAACATCCATCGGCATCAGATATTTAACCACCTGAAACGGTATCAAATACCCCGCCAGACTCAGAAACACCAGGTTCCGGCCAAGCCGGTATGAAAATTTTTTCCTTTGGAGAAGCAATAGCAGGAGACAGATGATCAGTGGTACTGTTCCTGCTATGCTCATACAGATTAAAAGCATGCAAGTCCCTCACTTAAAATTTGTCAATAAAATCCAGCAAGTCCTTCTGATCCTCTTCGCTGAGACCGGAATCTTCTGCAAAGGCACAGAACAGACAGGTAAGTGAATTTTTAAAGCTCTGGAAATCAGAATCTCCAGAATCCCTGCAGCTGGTCTGGCGATTTTTTATCAGCTCCTTCATCGCATTCCGGAACAACTGGTTCTTCTTATCAAGCTTTCGTCTAAGCTGCAAACAGTGTACGAAGAGACCTAAGGTTACCAGAGGAAGGCTAAAGGATAACAGAATTGCTTTCGCCAGGTAAAAGGCAGCAGCCGGCTGATCCAAATTCGGAATTCCGTTCATCATGCAGATCAGTAGCGAGTATCCGGTGACGATCACAAAAAGAACGCCGGATAAGGTTAAAATTATTTTTTTCATTGAGTACCTCCTCATTCTACGTAGAAGCGGGAATTCAGAAATAATTTTGTTTTCTGCTCCCTTCACTATATATACGAAAACCAGAGAAAGAAATAACACGAAATCTGAAAAAATTTTTGGAAATTTTTCAGATAAGATAAATTTATGGTATACTTACAGAGAGATTGAGAAAAATTACAGGTCTGATATCATATCAGATATTGAAAAGACACTTCCTGACAGTGTGTAAAAATCAACGCTTTGTTAGGAGACTGTCAAATAATCATAGAAGGAGAACAATCATGCCAAAATTTCTGATCATCGACGGCTCCTCCATGCTGTCTACATCCTATTACGGAAATCTTCCCAAATCTATCCTTTTCGCAAAGACGGACGAGGAAAAAGAGAGACACTATTCGGAAATCCTGCACACCTCCGATGGAAAATACACAAATGCCATGTTCACCATGCTTCGCACCCTTCTGGCTGTCTATAAGAAGGTAAAGCCGGAATACGTGGCATTTACCTTTGACATGACAAGAGATACTTTCCGCCGTACCCAGCTTGGCGCCGATTTTTACAAAGCCAATCGCAAGGAGACTGCCCAGCCATTAAAAGAACAGTTTATCCAGATGGAAGAGCTTCTGAAAGCAATCGGTTGTCCGGTATTTATGAGCCAGGACTATGAGGCTGACGATTATGCGGCATCTCTTGTGGAGAAATTCCAGGGCCCGGATCTGCAGACTTATGTGCTTACCAAGGATCACGATTATTTTCAGCTGGTAAGCGAATATACCCGCATGTGGCGTGTTGTTACGAAGGATAAGCTGGAGAATTTAAAGGATGCATATGGCCTGTTTGGAAAAGAGGCTTACGAGGAACTCCCTTCTAATGTATTTGAATATACACCGGAAATTGTCTGTTCTGAGGAAGGGGTATATCCGGAACAGATTCCTGTGCTTCTGGCGATCACTGGAGATCCAGGCGATGGAATTCCAGGCTGTAAGGGCGTTTCCTCAGCAGCAGCGCCGCTTGTAGCAGAATATAAAACCCTGGACGCGATCTATGAAGCAATTGAGGACTGCGAAGACGTGGCAAAGAAAGAAAAGGAACTGAATACTTTCTGGAAAGAAAACCTTGGAATAGGCAGAAGCCCTCTGAAAGCACTGAAAACAAATAAAGAGATGGTATACTTAAGCGAACAGCTGGCAACTATGAAACGTGACATTGAGATAAAAGAAAGCCTGGAAGATATGCGGCTTCATATTAATGCAGAAGAACTGATCAGACAGTTAAAGCGCTACGAAATGAACAGTATTTTGACGGAATATGAAAAAACACTAAAATAGTCAAAATGTAAAGAAAACACTTAATTGTCAGAAAAAAGAGAAAATATCAGAAAAATACAAATGGGTGTTGGTAATGTGTGTTTATTTACACAAAATACATAAATTATTCACAAAACGCTTGCCTAAAACGGAGTAATACGCTATAATTTCCCCATACTACTTATTGATCAATTTCAATAAATTTAATTCATGGAGGGAAATGTATGAAGAAAGATTTGAAAACACTCAATAAGTCTGTTGCCATTGCAATTGCAGCGGCAATGACCGCAACTTCCGCACCGACACCACTTCTGGCGTCAGATTTTACAGATGGAGGAGATTTCGTATCTGAGTCTCCGGCAGCGGAAGCGGACATCACAGAGGAAGCTGCTGTAGAGGCAGATGGCTTCGGAGATGAAACCGCAGTGGCAGCTGTTACCGAGGAGGGCTTCGGTGACAGTGAGGCAGTTGCAGATGCAGAAGAGAGCGGAAGCACCGATGAGGTTGCTGCTTTTGATGCAGAGGCACCTGGCAAGATTGGACATGTTGCATTTGATGAGGAGGATAAGAATGTCCTTATCTGGTATGCGGACCAGAAGGCAGATGAATACCAGATCCGTGTAACAGACGGAGAGTACACTTACCGCTACAATTATAATGCAAGCGAGCCAGAGACCGGTTATCCGTCCACAGTCAACTTAAGCTATAGTCTTACAAATCTTACCATGCGGCCGTTCAAGGTTGACGCAGAAGGAAACCTTGTATACAAACCAGACGGTAAAGACGGATATATTGCAGGTCTTGAGAATGGCAAGACATACAAGGTTTCCGTTCGCGCCGTAAACCGTAACAGCGCAGATGGAACTGTTGCATATGGTGAATGGTCTGACGCTGTAGATTATACCTACGCAAAGAAGGTCGCTGAGCCGAAGAGTGTGACAATTTATGCAGCTGAAAGAAAGAATCAGATTCAGGTATCCGGCGAGAACCAGAACCTCGAGGTTTCCATTAAGGATGAAGCTGGAAATGAATATTATTCTTATGCATATGGAGCAAAGGAACCCTCCTATGTAACTGCTTCAGGTAACTGGCTCAATTTCTATGAGAATTACGGTTATCTGCTTAAAAAGAACGACACCACAGGTCTTTATGAAGTCGCTTCTGATGCAGACGGAAAATATATCGGTGCTTTCCAGAAAGGCAAGAAATATACCGTTAAAGTCCGTGCATATACAGGCTCCGGCGGCGAGAAGAAGGTAGGCGACTGGTCCAATGAGCTGGTTGTAGAAGCAGATGACAGCGGCAGTCTTGTACCAGAGAAGACCGGTAATTTCAAATACAACGATGAATATGAATATGTAAGCTGGAACCGTATCCAGAATACATATGTATCCCAGTACGAAGTTGAAGTAGATGGAAAAGTTGCCTTTACAACAGATTCCAATTATTCCTATCCAAACTTCTATTTAGGAAGAACCTACGGAGAGTTCAAATTTGAAAGAGGTAAAACCTATACCATCCGTGTCCGCGGAATTAATTACAGATATGAGAATGGTGCAAACAAGAAGCAGGAAGGTGAATGGTCTGACGCTTATACAGTAACTTATAAAGCTGTAGATACAAGCCTGAAGAAAGTCTCCGGTGTAACAGCTTCTTCTTATGTTCTCAGCTGGAATCCGGATAAGAATGCAGACAGCTATGAGATTAAGATCACAGACGAAGCTGGACGTGAGTACTTTGAGTCGCTGGCATCCGATCGGAAGAGTGGCCGTTATACCAGAGTAAGCGGCACCAGATATTCATTTGATGACTCTGATTATAACACTTATACAAGTGTAGACGGAGTTCTGGAACCTGTTATTTACCCGGCTACCGGTCAGCCTGTTTATGCATTTGAAGATGGAAAGACTTATAATCTTTCTGTTCGTGCTGTTAAGATCGGAGATGATGGCAAGGAAGTATACGGAGACTGGTCCAATGCATTTGCATACAAAGTAACCGCTTCAGATGCAGGTACCAGTGAGAAGCCTGCAGCTGTTTCCGGTGTAACCGTAAACACAGAGGACAGTGAGCCAACCCTGCGCTGGAATGCACTTGACAATGTAAACCGCTATGAAATCCTTGTAAAAGATTCTGCCGGACGTGAATACGTGCGCTCAGCTTCTCTGAAGGATGACGGAACTGTTGATAAGACCTATTACAGCGTCGGTCGCAGTAATTTCCCAAGTGTTTCCCTGTCAAAGCTTAAAGATGAAGATGAATATCTGTATACATATACAACAGATCCTAAGGTTTCATTTGACCGTGTAAGAGATGAGAATGGCGATCCGATCAAGGCAATGGCTCCTGGAGAATCCTATACCTTCCAGGTACGTGCAGTACGCACTTATACCGTTGATACAGACGGAAAGAAAGTCACAAAGACAGTAGAGGGCGACTGGTCAGCACCGTCCGCAGCATTTACTGTAGATGCTCTTCAGCCGATCACAGATCTTCAGTATGTGAAAGCTGACGACAATTACTATTATTTCACATACAGTGCAAAGGTTGATTTAAACAGCGTATGGTATCAGATTGCAACAGGCACAGAATTTACTACTGCAACTATGGCAAGTGACTGGAGCCGCGTCTATTATGATGGCTCAGCTGGTTCTGCGAAACTGAAGATCAGCAAAAACAACGGTAATCTGGAAGCAGGAAAAACCTATTATGTTCGTGCAGTGAGCAGTGCAGACAGACCGGAAGAGGAAGAGGTTGCAAAACTGAAACCTGCAGCAGTCTCCTTCACTACAGATGCAGAAAAGGCACCTAAGAATGTGACTGGCTTAGAGATGTATAAAGAATCTGAAAACAGCTTCGAATTCCGTTTTGATGCTGTTCTGGAAGATGGCGACTCTTATGAACTCCAGTACACAGATAAGGCACAGCCTTCCGAAGAGGACTGGGTAACAGCTTCTTCCAGTGGTTACTATGATGAAGATGAAGATGAGTACTATGAGGATGATGATGCACTTACATTGAGAAAATCCTTATTAAAAGAAGGAGCAACCTATGTAAGAGTTGTCGCTTATGTAAAAGACAAGAGCGGAAACAAGAAATACGGTACTCCTTCCAATGTAGTAGCTGTCAATGTATCCAAAGCCACTTCAGCGATCAGTAACCTGAAGCTGGTTGAGAAAACACCGGATGGTTATGTATTCTCCTATGACGGAACTGTAAGAAAAGAAGAAGATGTAGAATTCTGGTATTCCGAATCACCTGAATTTGTAAATGATTACAAGGTTACAGATTGTATTTCTGGTGAGAATAATAAGGCAACACTTTACTTTGAATCACTTACACCAGGCAAGACCTATTATGTGCGTGCCCGTGTAAAAAATGATAAGGCAGCTACACTTGCACAGAAATACAGTGCATACACAAATACAGCATCATTTAACGCTGGTATGCCGAATATATCTGTAACAAATGTTATCACAGCTAAGACCGTTACCTTAAAGATGAGCGCTGAAAGCGGATCAGAAAGCTGGCTTACCGGCTATCAGATCCAGAGAAAGAATGGCAAGAAATATAAAACAATTGCCAAAACTACAGACAGCGTTTATAAGAACACCAAACTGAAAGCAGATACCACCTATACTTACAGAGTAAGACCATATTATTATGATTCCGAAACAGGCAAGACCACTTATGGAGCATGGGCTTATAATAAGGTTACTACCTGGGGCGGTGCGCTGAAACTGAAAGCAACACCTAAGAGTACAACTTCTGTAAAACTGTCCTGGACCAAGATCAAAGGTGCTAAGGGATATGAGATTTACAGATGTGAAGGATCTTCTATTGGAGATACTGTAGCAGCTGGCATGGCCAACAATTTTGCTAAGTATAAACTGATCAAGACTACAAGTGCAAAGGCTTCCAGTTATACAGACAAGAAGCTTCAGAGCGGTATGGATTATCACTATCTTGTAAGAGCTTACAAGACTGTAGGAAACAGCAAGTATTACATTGATGAAGGTGTATATGCAAATCTTAGCTTCGAGATGACTACCGTTAACAGAATTTCTTATGCAAACGGTAAGATGAAGTTAAGCTGGCAGCCGGTATATGCAGGAAAGGGTTATCTGGTTGAGAAGAGAAATGAAGAGACTGGTGCATGGGAAACCTATAAGACACTGAAAGCTTCCACATCTTCCATTACATTCCCGGCAGCAGATACGGAAACAACCTATCGTGTACGTGCATACAGAGGACAGGAATACAGCAATGAAATCAGAGCAACAGTTAATCCTGTTTTAGCAACTCCTGGCAATGTAAAAGCGGTTGCAAACAAAGCAGATGGAAGTATTACTGTAACATGGAATCCGGTAGCAGGTGCTGATTACTATCGTGTATACAGAACCACCTCTTCTTGGAACAGATATAACAAAGACAGCAATTCTTACAGCTATAGTTACGGTTCCAGTACAACTGTTCCGAATTATGTTGCTGATTCCACAACAGTCAGCGGATATAAATTCGTTAGTGAACTGAAGGAAACGACTATTACAGATCGCGAGATCAAGTACACCTATAATGGTGCAACAAGCACAGAGTACAAAGGACCGAAAGCAGGAGTAAAATATTACTATTATGTAATTGCTTACAAGAATGGTAAGTCCTATGAGTACAAAGATTCTGCTGACGCAACATACACAAGTGGTGCAAGCAAATCTGCAAGTGCTATAGTTTCCACAGCAAAGATCGCGAAGCCAACCAGTCCAAAAGCGAAAGCAACAAAGGGCAAGATTACTGTCAGCTGGAAGAAAGTAACAGGAGCTACCGGATATCAGGTATACCGTTCCACTAAGAAAGGTTCCGGATATAAACTGGTAGGAACTATTACAAAAGGCTCCACAGTGAAATACGTTGACAAGAGCTCCAAGAAGGCTGGAACCAAGTATTATTACAAAGTACGCGCCGTTGGAAACAACGAAGCAGGTGTTCCAATCTATTCTTCTTACAGTACACCGAAATATGCGAAAGCAAAATAAATAAAGTGTAATAAAATCCCCCTCCTGTTAGACAGGAGGGGGATTTTGGGTTACCCGGATGTAAAAACTAATGCAACTATTCGAATGCAGATATAAGAAAAGAAGACCCGTATCACAGGCCTTCTTTAATAAGCTTACCATCCTTTAAATGCAGAATTCGCTGATTACTGCTCCCTCTGAACTGAAGGGAGAGGTTTTTCAATTCCTGAATAAACTCTCCGTCTACCAGAACGTCGATGCAGGAGAGCATCCGGTCTGTAAAAGGAGTGTAGATCTTACCTCCGGGAACCATATCTTTGTCAAAAAGATATCCACTGTAACACCAGATGGATTTATCCGGAAAGGTACGTCTGATTTCTTCCAGAAGCTCTGCCAGCACAGGCTGGTTCTCTGGCTCAAATGGCTCTCCTCCAAGTAAGGAGAAGCCCTCTATATAAGAAGGAGCAAGCAGCTCCAGAATCTTATCCTGTATCTCCCGGGTAAATGGCTTACCGTAGTTAAAATCCCACGTAGGTGCGTTAAAACAGCCCTTACAGTGGTGCCTGCAGCCAGATACGAACAGGCTTACACGCACGCCTGTGCCGTCTGCTATGTCGTAGGATTTAATGTTTCCGTAGTTCATAACTGATTCCTCTTTTCCTTCTGTGCCTGATAATCAAATGCACACATCTTGCAGAAAGCCTTTTTCAAACACGATTCAGGACTTTCATAGTAAAATACCATTATGCAAAAAAATCCGGACAGAAATCAAAATTATGAAATTCAGAAAACTGTCCGGAGTGTTATGTTCAGTGGTAACGTTATATAAGGTTCTGTAAACGTAGTTCACAGAAAACCCGGGAACCATTACTTATTACAGATGTAATACACGATCCTTGATCTCCTGGGTACGTCCCTGGTTCCAGAACTGGGTACCGATGTATCCGCAGGTTCTTCTGGCAACGCTCATCTTGTCCTGATTGCGGTTACCGCAGTTCGGGCATTCCCAGATCAGCTTGCCGTTCTCGTCTTCTTTGATCTGGATCTCTCCGTCATATCCGCAGACATCACAGAAATCACTCTTGGTATTCAGCTCTGCATACATGATGTTATCATAGATAAACTTCATAACAGAGAGAACTGCCGGAATATTCTGCTTCATATTCGGAACTTCCACGTAGCTGATGGCTCCTCCTGGAGAAAGCTTCTGGAATTCAGACTCGAATTTCAGCTTGGAGAATGCGTCGATCTCCTCAGTAACGTGAACGTGATAGCTGTTTGTAATATAATTCTTATCCGTAACTCCTGGAATGATGCCAAAACGCTTCTGGAGACATTTGGAAAACTTGTATGTGGTGGATTCCATCGGAGTGCCATATACAGAGTAGCTGATGTTCTCAGCTGCCTTCCACTGGGCACATTTGTCATTGAGGCGCTGCATAACCTTCAGCGCAAACGGACGAACCTCAGGGTCTGTATGAGGCTTTCCGTACATTCTCATGCACATCTCATGGAGACCTGCATATCCAAGTGAGATCGTAGAATAGCCGTCATAAAGAAGCTTGTCAATGGTCTCACCCTTCTTAAGCCGTGCAAGAGCACCATACTGCCACAGGATCGGGGCAACATCGGAAACTGTGCCAAGAAGACGCTCATGTCTGCAGCGGAGTGCTCTGTGGCAAAGCTCCAGGCGCTCCTCCAGAATCTCCCAGAACTTATCAAAATCGCCGTCTGAGGAGCAGGCTACATCTACAAGGTTAATGGTAACAACACCCTGGTTAAAACGACCGTAGAACTTGTAGGAACCGTCCGGGTTCTTCTGTTTCTCCTCAACGGTAAGGAAGGAACGGCATCCCATGCAGGTGTAAACATTGCCGTTTTTTAACTGGCGCATGATCTTGGCTGAGATGTAATCCGGAACCATACGCTTGGCAGTACATTTCGCTGCAAGCTCTGTGAGGTACCAATATTTGGAATCCTCGTGGATGTTATCCTCATCCAGCACATAGATCAGCTTCGGGAATGCAGGTGTGATCCACGCACCGCGCTCGTTCTTAACACCCTGCATACGCTGCTTCATAACTTCCTCGATGATCAGTGCAAGGTCATCACGGGTGCGTCCCTCCGGAACTTCATCAAGATACATGAAAATCGTTACAAATGGTGCCTGTCCGTTACAGGTCATAAGAGTGATCAGCTGGTACTGGATCGTCTGGATACCACTCTGGATCTCATCCTTCAGTCTGCGTTCCGATACCTTCTGGATGATCTCATCATCAAGAGGCTCACCGCAAGCCTTACGTTCCTCGATTACCTTGTTACGGATCTTCTGGCGGCTGATGTCTACAAAAGGAGCCAGATGGGCGAGAGAGAAGGACTGTCCGCCGTACTGATTGCTGGCTACCTGTGCGACGATCTGTGTGGTAACGTTACATGCGGTAAAGAAGCTGTGAGGCTTCTCAATCAGTGTCTGGCTGATAACCGTGCCGTTCTGGAGCATATCCTGCAGATTGATCAGGTCACAGTTATGCTCACGCTGTGCGTAGTAATCGGAATCATGGAAATGAATGATTCCCTCGTCGTGAGCCTTTACGATCTCCTCAGGAAGAAGAACACGCATGGTCAGGTCCTTGCTGACCTCGCCTGCCATGTAATCACGCTGGGTAGAGTTAATAGTAGGGTTCTTATTGGAGTTCTCCTGCTTGGCATTCTCATTAATCTGGTCAAGAAGAGCAAGGATGCTGTCGTCTGTGGTATTGGACTTGCGGGTAAGCTCTCTCTTGTAGCGATAGCGCACATACTTCTGTGCAACCTCATAACCGCGCATCTCCATAATGCCGGTCTCTACCATATCCTGAATATCTTCCACATTGACAGCGTGGGAGGATTCAAGGGCACGGGTGGCAATCATATCAGCAAGCGCTGTGATCTGGTAATGACTCAGCCTGTGAAGCTTGGAAACCTCCTCATTCGCTTTTTCAACGGCGTTGATGATCTTCGCCTTATCAAAAATAACTTCCACGCCATTTCGTTTAATGACGTTTGCATTGACCTCAGTACTCATTCTTTCAAATCCCTCCATATATTGTGTTTAAATCTTTAATTACATACTAGATGTTGTGCACTATCAATATTACAGTATTCTACAGAAAAGTCAAGGTCAAAACCATTGATTTTAAAAATCTGTGAAATGTGCTGAATTTTCGTCAGCAGGACAGAAGAATCATTCGGTGATCTCCGGTATAGAGTTCCTGAAATGTGCGGAATCATCGGGGTTATTCCGTATGTGAAATTTTACCGTACACAATAAAACAGTTACTGGATGACCAGTAACATGCTTTGTATGATTTCGCGCCGCAGCTGTGAACAATGTTCACAAAAACACCTGGCGGAATACTGCCTTCTGAATAGTTACGGGGCATGAACAAAGGGCTGCCCTGGGCAACCCTTTCTCGCGTCCGCATCTTCCTCTATTATACTTGGAAAAAAATAAAAATCAACCCTTGACACCACCAGAAGTGAGTCCTCCAACCAGATTTTTTTCAATTCCGACGAACAGAATTACAACTGGAACAATTGCATAGAGGGAAGCAGCAAACAGATACTGCCACTCGATCATATTGTAACCATTGAAAATATTGATACCAACGGTGAGAGGCTTGAAGGTATCAGTGGAGATCAGTGTCAGTGCCACTGTATATTCGTTCCAGGCGTTGATAAATACGAAAATAAGCGCTGTAACGATACCAGGTGCAGCAACAGGCAGAAGGATCCTTAAAAGGGCATGTACGCGGTTACAGCCGTCAATAGTGGCAGCCTGCTCCATCTCAGGGGAGATGCTCAGGAAAGTACCGCGGAGCAGCCAGATAGCAAATGCCTGGTTAAATGCTGCGTTGATAAAGATCAGGCCGATAATGCTGTTGGTAAGATGGAACGCCATCATAACCTTGTAGATACCGATGAGAAGTACAACCGGTGCGAACATCTGGGAGACAATAACAAATCCCAGAAAAGCAGTCTGGCCTTTGAATTTCATTCTGGACAGGGCATAAGCAGCTGGGATACCGCAGACCATAGCCAGAAGAGTGGAGCCTCCTGCGATCACAATGGAGTTCATCATGTAATTGCTCATGGGAGCCAGCTTCCATACGTCTGTGAAGTTGGACCAGATGGCCTCAACAGGGAAAATAGTTCCATTCATGGAAAAGATTTCCGCGCGGCTTTTAAGAGCAGTACATACAGTTACAAAATATGGGTATAAAGTTATCAGACAGATGGCGATGATCACTACATAGAGTAATACACGCAAAACTGTGTTTCTGGTATTTTTTTTCTTAACTGAAGCATTGGTGTTTGCCATATTATTCGTCTCCTTTCTTCAGTACGGAAACCATGTACAGGCTGGCGCAGAAAAGAAGAATCAGGAAGCCGATAACAGATACGGCTGCTGCCTGTCCCTGTTTGCCATTGTAGAAGGCCAGTTTGTACAGATAGGTAACCAGGGTGTCGGTACGGTTGGCAGGGTCACCCTTGGTGATGGTCCATATGATCGGAAAAGAGTTAAATACGTAGATAATGTTCAGGATGGTACTGATGGTAAGATTCGGACGTACCAGCGGGATGGTGATCTGGAACATTTTCTGCCAGTAGCTGGCTCCGTCTACGGCTGCTGCCTCATAGTAGCTGGCATCAATACTCTGCAGACCGGAAAGTACGGTAAAGGTTACAAATGGAATGGTAACAAAAATACCGCAGGCAATTTCCCAGGCGAAATAAGCACCGGCAGTAGGAGTCCAGTTCACAGCGTGGTCAATAATGCCAAGCTTCATCAACAGTGTATTTAAGGTACCGTAATCTGTGTCGATGATGAATTTCCAGATACTTGCCTGAACGATCAGGGTTGTGGCCCATGGGAAAACAACAACGGCACGTGCAAGCTTACGGCCTTTAAATTCATTGTTGAGGAGGATCGCAAGGATAAATCCAAGGAGTGTGGAGATGCCGACTACGGCAACGGTCCACACAAGGGTGTTTTTCAGCACCATGGCAAAAACAGGGCTGCTTGTTACCTTGCGGAAATTTTCCAATCCGGCGAAGCCTTTGATCAGACCAGCTTTGCTGACGTCGCTTAAGGCCATACGGAATACAAAGATAATAGGAACCAGGATGAAAATTGCCATGAGAAGGACACTTGGCAGGATCCATACATATGGTTCCACTTTTTTGAATTTTTTCTTCACAGGGATACCTCTCTTTTTATAAAAATAGCGTTGACGCTGCGCAGACAAGCACAGAAAACGGCGTTTGTTACGCAGAAAAACAGAACCTTCTTGTGACAAATACAAGAAGTAGTGTTTGCTTCGCAAAAAGGTGGAACCTTCTTGTGCCTGGCACAAGAAGTAGCGTTTGCTTCGCAAACTTAAAAATGGACCGGACCCGTAAGTCCGGCCCATTATCTTCCTCGTAATGGGAAAAACAGTGGATTAAGATCAGCCAGCGATTTCTGCCTGAAGGTCATCCAGTAATTCCTGAACGTCGCCGCCAAGAAGAGCATTCTGCTCTACGTTGATAACGCCCTGTTTTACATCTGCCCATTCTGCTTTCGCTGTTGGATAGAATTTACAGCTGTCTAAGATATCAATCCAGCTTGCCATATCTTCGTTAGCTGCTGCGAGAGCCTCGCCGCCGGACTTGGTTGCCGGAAGGAATCCCTCCATGTCAACCCACTCTGTATAACGAGCATCATCATAGAAATAATCAAAGAATGTGGAGATAGCAGCTTTCTCATCATCTGAGTAGTCGTTATCGAAGCACATGAAGCGGTCCATAACACCTGCAGATACAGACTCGCCTGTATTGGAAGGAATGGAAGCAACGCCGTAGTTTACTTCATTTCCGCCTGTAGCAATGTAGGTAGGTAAGCTGTTCGGTGCGATGAGCATAGCTACTTTGCCAGCGCCGAACATATCCTGCAGATCATAACGGGTATCGTTAGCAGGATCGGTGTTTGTGTAACCGGAATTTACAAGATCGATTGCGTACTGGATTGCTTCAACGTTCTGCTCACTGTTCAGTGTCCAGTTACCTTCATTGTCAACAAATCCGCCGCCGTTGTTCCAGGTGTAGTATGCGAATGCTGCCTGACCTTCGTCAGTAGTCATATCGATACCCCATGGATAAATGCTGTCATCATAAGCTTTAAGGGCTTCACAAGCAGCTTTCAGCTCATCCCATGTAGTAGGAACTTCTACGCCTGCTGCATCAAGGATGTCTTTGTTATAGTACATAGCACGTGCAGATGCAAGATCCGGGATAGCCCATACAGTTCCGTCTACTTCAGACTGTGCAAGGAATGCATCGTACATCTTGCTGTAGGTCTCTTCAGAAACAACGTCCTGGATCGGAAGAAGGAGATCATCTGCCTGATAATCTGCGAATACGTCGATATTCAGGACATCAGGAGCTTCGCCATTGGCGATACGGGTATTTACTACGGTGTAGATATCGTTCCAGGAAACAACCTCTACGTTCAGGTTAATGTCCGGGTTTGCTTCATTAAATTCTGTCACGAAGTTCGCCCACCAGTCAGCAGTCTGCTGGCCATACTGTGCAGCAATGACGTTTATGTCTACTTTGTCTGCGGCGGATGCGGTGACCGGAGCCATGGAGAGAGCCATTGATAAAGCTGCGCCTGTTGCTAAAACCTGTTTCATTTTCATAAGTATTACCTCCCTTTAGATACGAGTTGAGGCATTCCATAGATACATCCTTGTACCAAATGGAGTGCCTCTCTGTAGAAAATAGCATACAACAAAAACAGTCAGATGTCAACAGAAATTGGTGAAAAAAACAATGAAAAATATCAAAAACAAAGAAAAACACAACGAAATACACAAAAGAAAAAACAAAAAAACACAAAAGCCATGGAAAAAATGTAGAGAGTAGAATAAAATAACAGATAATTTATAAAAAATTATACAAAAAACGAGAAGTATGGTACGAAATCATACAAATCAGGATTTCTTTGCTCACGAAGAAATTACGATAACCAGGATTTGGTTAAAATGTGGTTTGACATTTCAGGGGCGGATATTATACAATCATATTTAATCGAAAAAAATTCAGGAAAGGAGTATGCGGCAGTCAAAAAGAACTGAGAGGGTAAGCCCTGATGGCATGCACTGCTGCAGAACATAAAATGGAAGAATTATACGCTGCAATTGAGAAAAAAATCAAAGCTTCCGGTTATCCGCGTGAGATTTCCGGTGCAGATGTGTATGATGATATCTGCGACCAGATCGAGGGAAAAGAGAACGGAAGCTATATTCTGCTGTCCAAGTTTGAGGATGATGTAATCTTTGAGTATCATATCACGGTAATGGATGATGATTTTAATCTCGGGGTTCTTACCATGCGTACGCCTGAGGGAGTATTTGAGACCGATTTTGATGAATAAAAGAACTATTCAGACACGCTCTGGCAGAAGAGTTTGCCATACGAAATATCCTGTAAGGTAAGAAATCAGGAAGAGTCTGGATTAAGAAATACCAAAATACAATATTAAGAAATACATAGAAAGTGTGCATAGAATGAAAGTATTGGAAATTATTTTGCCCGTACTGGTGATGATCCTTCTGGGTATGGCCTGCAAGCGGCTGAAACTGCTGGATCAGAATGGAATTAACAATATGAAGCTTCTGGTGACCCAGATCATGCTTCCTGTGGCAATTTTCCATGCCCTTGCTACGTCAGAATATAATAAAGAAACCGGAATTCTGGTTGGAATTATGTTTGTAATGCTGGTTGTTTCCTTTAGCATCGGTTTTTTACTCCGCCCGCTTATGCCGGCAGAGCGTTACCGGAAATATCTGCCCTTTATGGTCAGTGTATACGAAGGCGGTTCCATGGCCTATCCTTTATATACCAGCCTTTGCGGAGCGGAGAATCTTTCCCAGATCGCTGTGCTGGATATTGCAGGTCTTCTGTTTGGCTTCAGCGTCTATATGGGAATGCTCGGACAGGTGGAAAACGGGGAAAAGATCGATCCGGGAAAACTGTTTTCCAGTGCAATACGCACACCGGCGTTTATTGCAAGTGTGCTGGGAATTATTGCCGGACTTACCGGTGTGGTGCAGAAGCTTCTTGCCGGACCGTTTGCAGGTACCTATACAAGTGTGGAGAACATTCTCACCACTTCCATAACCTCAGTTATTCTGCTGGTGGTAGGATTCAGCATTGAATTTGATAAGAAACTTCTTTCCCCATGTATCAGGACCATCGTACTTCGTGTTCTTCTTCAGGCAGTTATGATCGGGGGAGTGCTGCTGGCAATACATTACATAGTAGGGGATCATCTTCTTTTGAACCTTGCAGTGATCAGCTACATGTCCGCTCCAGCCACATTCAGTATGCAGACCTTCCTGAAGAGTGAGGATGGAAGCGCTTATGTTTCCACCACCAATTCTCTGTATTGCCTGGTATCCATACTGGTGTATGTGGTCATGGCATTTGTAGTTTATTGATGCAGAAAAAGAAAGCTTCAGACAGTATCATTTCTGATATTGTTCTGCAGCTTTCTTTTTTTGTTGGATTCGGGGAAAATATACCGCAAAGTGGGGCGTGCAGATTGCGGGAATGATTTTTCAGATACGCTCCAGAGTGTGTCTGCATGAAACCTCTCTGCTTTGCTTATGGATGAGAAACGGCTGTTTTCTGTATGCGCAGCATAATTTTAGCAGTAAAAACACCATTCTCATAAGTGAAGCTGCTGTCTCCTCCATTCTTTTCTGCAATGTGGCGGACAGACTGGATTCCCACTCCGTTTCCGGTACGCTTGGATGACTGGAAAATATGATTTTTCTCCTGTATTTTCCCTTCAAAGGTATTTTCCACCTGGATCAGGAGAAGGTGCTTATGATGAAGGTAAACCCCTGCATGGATGCTCCTGTTGGAAGACTTTGCTTTCAGGCTGGCTTCCAGAGCATTTTCCAGAAGGTTGGAGAGAACCAGGCACATATCAATCTGGTCTATGGAAATGTGGGCTGGCAGATCTGCCTTTGCCTGGAAAGGAATGTTCTCTCGTTTTGCCAGAGCGGCATAATGGCTGATTACGCTGTCAGCCGCCTGGTTTTCACAAAAATGCAGGTTGTAGTCTGGGATTTTACTGTTTGCATTGGAAAGATATTCTTTTATTTTTTCCAGATCTCCCTTTTCAGCCAGGGAAGAAAGCTGCAAAAAGTGATGGCGGATATCATGTCGTGCCTGTCTTGCCTCCTCTATGGCAGAGCAAAGGTTCTCATATCGTGCCTGCTGAAGGGAGAGAAAATGGTTTTCCTGCTGAAGCCTTGCATTTTTATTCAGGCTGTTGGCCATCATAAGAAACATTGTGTAAAACAGCATGAGAATTATAAGAAGCACCAGGCTGATCACAATGTAGCCCTGCAAAATACGTCCGGTATACAGAGTTCCCTCATATTTGGGAATCATAAACAGGTTCAGACCTATAAAAATCAGTGGCAGTATCCAGAAAACATACCAGGTCTGGGCTAAATTTTCGTCATCAATCATAGTGTGGGCTGCATGGGAGGCCGGGTACCAGGCGGCAGCAACGAACAGAAGACATATTACATTGTAAAAAATACCGGCACTGGTGTGAAACCAGATTTCTGTTTCTGGAAGTCCAAGTCTTTCTGCCACAATGGCATTTACTGCTCTGGAAAGGCTGTTTACACAGGCAAAGACCGCACATACTGCCAGAAAAATGCTGCCGGATTTCCAGATAGAGATAGTCAGGCTTTTGTGATAGATCAGCATCAGTACCAGCAGAGTGGGAAAAAGCACTGAGCTGGTAGGGATGTTAAGAAAGTAACAAAATCCTCCTTCCAGGAGACAGATTCCTGCCAGAAGAGGTGCAAGCCATGCAGCCAGTCTGCCGGGCGGTTGTTTCAGATATGTCTGTACCGGCAGATAGGCAAGGAACAGACCAGAAATCATTACCGTAAGCTCCAGAACAGGTCTTAATATAGTATTCATATTCAATGTCCCCTTTGAAACAGAAAATCCATAAAAGTCTGTCTTGCATTTTTAACCAGCTTCCGGCTGACGGAAATCCGGGTTTCATCGTCCAGGATAAACAGGGCTCCATCAAAATCAACAGCATGCTCCAGATTGATCACAACGCCTCTGCTGCAAAGATAAAATCTTGGATCCATTTTCAGGGATGCAGTAAAGGCTTCGAAGGACTGGCGGGTGATCAGCTCTTTGCCGCCGGTAGTGTGAATATGGATCATATGGGAAAAATGTTCTGCGTATATAATATGTCGAAACGGAACCTGTACATTGCTTCCATTTACTTTTATATCTATGTATTTTCCGGAATCCGGGATCCGGGACAGAACCTCATCGATCAGGTCTGAAATTTCATTTTCGGGATATGGCTTCACAAGGTAGTGCATGGCACGGACCTTGAACCCATCCAGAGCATGATCCGTAGAAGTGGTAGTAAAAATTAAAAGTGCATCCGAGTCAAATGTCCGAAGCTCTCTGGCAGTCTCGATCCCATTTGCACCACTCATGTAGATGTCCAGAAAAACGACGGTGAAAGGACGTTCCTTTGCCGCAATAAGAAAATCTTCTCCATTTTCAAATTCAAATAAATTTACGTGAATCCCACGTCTGGAAAGCTGTTTCGTCAGTACGTCTGCGAGCTTGTCACGCTCTTCTTTAATGTCATCAACAATTGCAATTCTCATAATGGTTTCCTTTATTTTGTGATAGGTTTATTATAATACCATTCGCGCCATTTTCCAACACTTCGTGACAGAATTATTGAAATAGGATGTGGTTTAATTATAATAAACCTATGACTATTAAATCTGGTACCATTTAATTTCGTTTGCATCCATATGAAGCGGGAAGCTGCTGCCATCTCCTTTATAGACGACTGTATCCTGTGACTCGTAAGTATTGTTTACGACACAGTACTTGCCATTCTTTACATAAGCGTGGACCTCTACATTATAATTGGTGGAATACCATCGGTTCAGTTCGTCCTCGGCAGATGCAGACCAGAGAACCGCACGGTAGAGCACACGGCTGTTTCTGAAGCTGTATGGAAGTCCGCTGATGTAAACACCGCGGCCTTTTCCAAAGGTTTTTACTGCCATCTGTACCTCATGGTCATTCTGGATCAGGATCCGGGTTTCCGGAAGCGCAAAAATATTCTTTTTGCCCTCACCGAAGTCCACATCACCTTCTGCATCAGCCAGAATAAAGTGGTCTCTGTGTTCCTCCCAGTTGTATTTATCGGTATTTAAATTGAAGCCTCTTTCTTCTTCCACACCCAGTACATCATCCAGCTGGAAGAATTTTCCCTGCCACTGATGGGCTGCAGGCTCGCCAACTCCGATGAAACCGCCGCCATTGTAAACGAACTCCTTTACAGCAGTAATAATGGTTTCATTTACCCAGTACTCGCCGCCGCTTTGCGCAGTATCCGCATCCCCTACATTGATCACAACATCAAATTTTTTCAGCAGATCCTTATCTGCCAGAATATCATCAAAACTGATAAAGGATACATCAAAGGGTGCACCGCTTAATGCCTCAATAATGCCAAAGTAAGAGTAATTCTGTTTGTAATAGATTGCGTGATGTACCATATGATTGCCCCAGGAACGCATGCGCCCCCAGCAGTTTAACACAGCAACACGTTTCACGCAGTAAGGAGTCACACCCTGGATATTATCATAAAGGGTGCGGAATTCCTGGCAGACCTCTTTAATGTACTGGACAAAATCCGGGAACTGAAGAGCCAGCTTCAGATATCCGCCATAACCAATTCTCTGGATGGGGCTTCTGAGAATGGCACGCCTTGCAGTTACCCAGTTTACCTTCGCCTCTTTCACCGGGTCTCCACCTTCGTGGAAGGTGTCCG
Organism: Ruminococcus sp. 1001136sp1; assembly: GCF_039841815.1. NCBI lineage: Bacteria > Bacillati > Bacillota > Clostridia > Eubacteriales > Oscillospiraceae > Ruminococcus > Ruminococcus sp. 1001136sp1. The sequence continues at coordinate 150,677 of NZ_JBDPGY010000003.1, forward strand.
GGAAAAAGTATGGAAGAAATCGTCCTTCCGTGTATTTTACATTTTTAATATCGCTGAACAGACGCAGGGTTGCACCATTTCCTACACTTCCAACCACAGCATCAAGACCGATGGAAGCAAACTCATCCATAAATGGCTCCATGCCGATCCAGTGGTCACCCATGAACATCATGGCTTCTTTGCCATATTCATGGACAATGTCTACCATTTCCTTTGCAAGCTTCGCGACCTCGCGGCGCTGGAATGCCTGGAAGTCCTTGAATTCCTTGGATGGAATGCGATAGGTATTGTTCATGTAGCCCTGGTCGATAATGTATTCCGGTCGGAAGGGATAGCCAACCTCTTTTTCGAACTGCTTCAGCACATATGGACTGACAGATGCGGAATAACCGAACCAGTCCACATATTTCTCCCTTGCCAGCTCATCAAAGATCAGGGTGAACTGATGGAAAAAGGTGGTGAAGCGTACCACATCCACATACTGGTGGGTATCAAGGAATCTGCGGAGGCGCTCCAGAGAATGAGCTCTTGTTTTTGGCTGGCGCACATCAAAGGTGATCTGCGGCTCTACATCTTTCCAGTCGTTTACCACTGCATTGTACATATGTACCGGATCCCACATAATATAAGCCAGAAAGCTGACGGTATACTCATGGAACAGTTTTACAGGTGTAATTACCACATTTCCGCTCGTTTCATCATAATGCCACTGACTTGCCGGAACCACTGCTCCTGTGGTACGGTCGATTACTTCCCACCACTTTGTGATATCATCGCGTGTGTTCACCTTCAGCATATCCGGGTACAGGTGGTCCATAAGGTGGATTTCCAGTTTGTCTGATGTTGCGGTGTGGAAAGAACTCATAATGTACATTTGCTGGATCTCATCCGGATTAGCCTTTGCCCAGGCATTGTCCTTTCGGGTGGTGTAGTAGGTAGCGTAGATTTTCGCACCAGTGTCCTTCAGCTCCTGTGGGAATTCGGTTCCATCACAGTCACGGATGGCATCTGCGCCCCACTCATTCATAATATCCAGTGTTTCCTTTACCACATCCAGGTTGGTAGGAATAGTAACTCTGCCTTTTTTCTGTTCCATTTTGCGACCTCGCTTTTCTTTTTTTTATTTACAAGGGTTGTTAACATTGTTTGATAGTTGTTTTTTCTGTAATATAAGAATACGTTTTTGACAGCTGTTTTTCAACAGAGTTGTTGCTAAGGTTTTTAGAAATATTGCTGTATTTTCCGTTCTATGGTACTCTAAGTGTGCGAGTGTTTATTCCCTGTTGTTTGAAAACGCTGTATTCGGAATATCGGGAGCCGACAGCGCGGACAACAAACTATAGCTTATGATACATAAGGAGAATCTATGAGTACACGTTCCTTTTCTTTTTCCAATGATAATCCACTTTCTACAGAAGCAGTTCTGGTGAATGCCTCATCCTCCAGATACGAAGAGGACTGGCCCAGCATTCCTCATACCCATGCTTTTACGGAGCTTTTTTATGTTTCCAGAGGAAGCGGCGAATTTCTTATAGAAAATCAGCGGTTTTCCATTGCCAGGGACGATCTGGTCATTATCAATCCACATATCCTGCACACGGAAACTTCTCAGAGCGCTGCGCCCCTTTCTTATTATACTGTAGGAGTGGATGGAATTAGTTTTTCTTTCCGGGATCAGAAGGAATTCCAGATTTTCAACTGCCGGAAGATTAATACAGATCTTTTGTTTTATTTCCACTCCCTTTTTCAGGAATTAGATGAGAAAAAAGAGGGTTATGAAGAGATTTGCAGACATACGCTCTCCATTCTTATTGCCCAGCTTCGCAGGATAACAGATTCCGGCTTCCAGCTGGTGCCTTCTTTTCATCCAAGTAAGGAGTGTGCACAGGTCAAGCGCTATCTGGATTCTAACTATGGGGAAGATATCAATCTGGATCAGCTGGCGGCATTAAGTCATCTGAACAAATATTATCTAAGCCACGAGTTTACACGATATTATGGGATTTCTCCCATTAATTATCTGAACCGGCGCAGGATTGAGGTTTGCAAAAATCTTCTGGAAAATACAGATCATGATATTTCTGACATTGCCCATCTTGCAGGCTTTTCTTCCCAGAGCTATCTGGCGCAGAGTTTTCGGAAATCTTGCGGTATGACTGCTATGGAGTACAGACGAAGCAGGCGTGAATAAACAGAGATATTATTTCGAAGCGTGTGACTAGTAACGTTTTGGCTAAAATGCCAAAAAATAGTTGAAGACACAGGTGAAAAATTGTATAATTGACTATAGTAAAAAGTGAAATCGTATTAAAATCATATACAGGAGGAAACTATTATGAAAGAAGCGAATGACAAAAAAGAGAGCATGAAGCCTGTGAGCCAGGCAGTTGTTGAGTTGGATGATGAAGCATTGAATCAGGTCAGCGGAGGCCTGAAGAGGCTGGACAGCGATTGGAAGCCGGAAATAACAGAGGTTTGCAAGTTATGCGGCTCCACCAGAAACGTCCGTGGTGGTTTATGCCTGGCATGCAAAAACAAATGTTAACAGCAAAAGAAAGGATAAATTTAAAACGGTATTATGCTTTCACGAGAAAAAACAAAGACAGACGATCAAAGGCAGGATGTAAATGATTATCCGGTGAAAGAACAATATGTTTTAAGCAGATTATTGCCCGAGTATGTATCCTTATACCGGATAGAGCTTAATTCCGGCAAATATGAAATACTGAGACTGGATGCGAATACCAATGCCAGGCAGCTGGCGGAGACAGATCCCCATCCGGCTGAAAATTTTGATGAATATGCGAGAAGATATGCAGACAATTTTATTCTGGATGAAGAGAAAGAAGAGTTTATAGACTGGCATCTTTGCGCAAATATGAAAAGAAGGCTTTTACATGAAGAGAAGCTTACTTACCATTACCACAGTGTTTCAAAGGAAGGAAAAGATAGCTATTATGAAGCCTATGTAGTGAAGGGAAAGACAGAGGATGAGACCTTTGATGTTTTTCTTGGATATCGCAATATAGACAGTATCCTTTACAAAGAGAAGGAAATCCAGGAGAAACTGCGAAAAACTCTGGATGAGGCCAGATTGGGAAATGAGATCATTTCCTCCATTGCCAGAACATACCAGTATATTTCCAGAATTGATATCCAGGCAGATTATTTTGAGGAAATTTCCAACAGGGATGTGGAGCATCTGAAATATATTCATTCAGGTACTCTGTCTGAAAACAACAGAAGAGTTTGCCGTGAACAGGTGGCAGAAGAGTATCAGGATGCTTTTGAAAAATTTACAGATATCTCTACACTACCGGAACGAATGAAAGACGAAGAATCTGTCGTTTTGGAATACCGGATGAAGGATGGAAGCTGGCATAGTCTGCGCTTTATTGAAAAGAAAAGGGATGAAAACGGCCGCCTGACCCATGTTCTTTGTGCAATCCGAAGTATCAGTGATGCGAAGAGAAGGGAGCAGACTCTTATATACCAGGCTGCTGAAGCGAAGAAGGATGCGGCGGTTAAAACCAGATTTCTGTCTAATATGAGCCATGATATCCGAACTCCCATGAATGGGATCATAGGTATGATCGAATTGGCAAACCGTTATCCCAATGACCCTGAAATGCAGCAGAAGTGCAGGGATAAGATCATGGAATCCTCCAGATATCTGGTTTCTCTTGTAAATGATATACTGGATATGAATAAACTGGAGTCGGGAGATATTGTTGACCAGGAGCTTACTTTTGATCTGACAGAAATTCTGAGCAGGACCAACACAGAAAAGCAGCTTCAGGCAGCTGAGAAAAATATAGAATACATCGTGGATTGGGAAAGGTCAGAGCTAAGTCATATATTATTAACCGGAAATCCTGTTTATCTGGAACGGCTTCTGAATGCGATTTCTGATAATGCGGTGAAATTTACAGAACCAGGCGGAAAAATCCATGTATGGTGTAAAGAGAAGTATGCAGATGAAAAACGGGTAGTGTATGAATTTGGCTGTGCAGATAATGGTCCTGGTATGAGCCAGGAGTTTGTGGCACATGCGTTTGACCTTTTTACCCAGGAGAAGGAAACCAGCCGGTCGAAATATGAAGGCACCGGACTGGGACTTTCCATTGCAAAGAAGCTGACAGACAGAATGGGCGGCACAATCCGGATCGAAAGTAAAGAGGGAACCGGCACAACTGTGGTCATGACAATTCCGTTCAAAATCGGAGAAGCAGAAAAAGCCCGGAAGCTGGAGGATTTTGTAAAGGATCCGAATACGATTTCCCTTGAAGGTCTGCGTGCACTGGTAGTTGAGGATAATGAACTGAACATGGAAATCGCCAGCTTTATGCTGGAAGATAATGGAATAATTGTGGATTGCGCCAAAGACGGACTGGAGGCAATTGGAAAATTTGAAAAGTCCGAGCCAGGCTATTATGACGTGATTTTAATGGATATCATGATGCCAAACTTAAACGGCTGGGATACTACCCGGAGAATTCGTTCCATGAAAAGATCAGATGCAGAGCGTGTACCGGTTATTGCCATGAGTGCCAATGCATTTGCAGAAGACATTATAAACAGCCGGATATCCGGCATGGATGAGCATCTTACCAAACCCCTTGAACCGGCGAGGCTTGTAAATGTACTTAAGGATTGTATCTGGAGGAGAAAACATAAGCTGTAAACAGGCTGTTGATCAGTGGAGAAAGGATGCGTGCAATGAGCAACAGCCGCATCCTTGATCGTTGCAAAATCAGAAAAGAAGCTTGATATTGACAAATATATGAGTTAAAATCAGAAGACATAATTCGTTTATATTTTATTGGTTTATGTCAAAAAATTTGTCAGGAGAAAACAGATATGAGTAGTAAATCTAATACACAGGCAATGGAAACGGAAAAAATCCCACGTCTTTTGGCGCAGCTTGCAATTCCTGCTGTTGTGGCACAGATCATTAACCTTTTGTACAACATTGTAGACCGTATTTATATTGGACACATTCCCGGTGTTGGTGCGGCAGCATTAACCGGCGTGGGGTTATTTACGCCAATTCTTATGCTGATCAATGCCTTTGCCATGCTCGCAGGTTCAGGAGGTGCTCCCCGAGCCGCAATTTCCATGGGGAAAAAGGACAATGCGACAGCGGAAAAGATTCTTGGAAACTGTTTCTCGCTTCTTATTCTTATGGCTGTGGCTCTTACGGTGATTTTTTTCGCTTTTGCTCCACAGCTTCTGACAATATTTGGTGCCAGTGATAAGACCCTTCCTTATGGAGTGTCATACGCAAGAATCTATATACTGGGAAGCATTTTTGTCCTGATCGTAATGGGAATGAATCCCTTTATCACCACACAGGGATTTGCAAAGATCAGTATGATGACCACTGTGATCGGTGCGGTGATCAACATTATTCTGGATCCTGTTTTTATTTTTGTATTTGACCTGGGCGTAAGCGGTGCTGCAATTGCTACTGTTTTGAGCCAGGCTGTTGGTGCCATCTGGATTCTTCGTTTCCTGTCAGGAAAAAAGACCATTCTCCATCTTAGGAAAGAGAATTTCAAATTACAAAAAAATATTATCTTACCATGCCTGGGGCTTGGAATATCCACTTTTGTCATGTTGTCTACAGAAAGTATTCTGTCCATCAGTTTCACCTCCAGCCTTTCAAGATATGGCGGAGATCTTGCGGTTGGAGCCATGACCATTATCACAAGTGTCAGCCAGCTTGCAACCTTACCGCTGCAGGGAATATGCCAGGGCGGACAGCCGATCATGAGTTATAATTTCGGTGCCGGCAATAAAGAGCGTGTTAAAAAAGCATTTTTTACGCAGTTTACAGTCTGCACGGTTTTTACCGGCTGCTTCTGGCTGATCATGCTTCTGTTTCCCAGGCTCTTTGCAGGTATTTTCTCCAATGATACGGATCTGATCACGTATACCGCATGGGCACTGAGAATCTATATGGCTGGTATTTTTTCACTGGGATTCCAGGTTTCCTGTCAGCAGAGCTTTATGGCACTGGGACAGGCGAAAGTCAGTCTGCTGCTTGCATGCTTAAGAAAACTGATCCTGTTGATTCCGCTGATCTTTATTCTGCCGCTTTTCATTCAGAATAAGGTATTTGCCGTTTTTCTGGCTGAACCAATCAGCGATATACTGGCAGCAATCATTACAACTTCAACTTTCTTCAGGCGATTTGATAAAATACTGGATAGAAGATAAGAATAAAAGCCATTTGGTTGGATATGTTTCTGACTGAATGGCTTATTTTTTTGCTACGGCAACCGAATTCAGGCTGAATATGGCGGAAACACATCTTTATACAATCTTAATACAGAATCAGATACTCTTATACCATCTTTAAAGGCAATTATATATAATGGGTGCAACAAAAAAGTAATCATTCGTAAGGAGTTTTGATCATTTATGCCGGAAAAATCATATAAGAAAAAACATCTGACATCTTTTCAGCTAATAATTCTGGGATTTGCAGGAGTGATCCTTTTGGGAAGCATTCTTTTAATGCTTCCATTTTCATCTGTAGATAGAATACCAACTCCGTTTCATGAGGCTCTTTTTACAGCCACTTCGGCGGTATGTGTAACCGGGCTTGTAGTAAAGGATACCGGAAGCTACTGGTCTCTGGCAGGACAGACGATTATTCTTATACTCATACAAATAGGCGGTCTGGGAGTGGTAACGGTGGCTGCATCTGTTTCCCTTCTTTCCGGTAAAAAAATATCCCTTATGCAGAGAAGTACCATGCAGGATGCGATTTCCGCGCCTAAGGTTGGCGGAATCGTCAGATTGACAAGGTTTATTTTAAAGGGGACATTTTTGATTGAAGCTGCAGGGGCAGTGTTACTGCTGCCGGTTTTTTTATGGGATTACAAAGGAAAGGGAATTTGGCTGTCAGTCTTTCATTCTATTTCCGCTTTTTGTAATGCAGGCTTTGATATTCTGGGAACATCTGCAAATCCTTTTCCTTCCCTGACAGGGTATTCTGCAAATGTTCTTATAAATGTAGTGATTATGCTTCTGATCATCATAGGGGGAATCGGTTTTCTCACCTGGGACGATATTTATACCAACAAAATGAAGTTTAAACGTTATCGCATGCAAAGCAAGATTATCCTTGTGACTACTGCATGCCTGATTTTAATTCCGATTATTTTTTTCTTCACCTGTGATTTAAAAAATCTATCCGCAGGGAATCGCTTATTAGCTGCGGCGTTCCAATCGGTAACTACAAGAACTGCCGGATTTAACACGATTGATATTTCAAAGATGAGTGAAGCCTCAAAAGCTGTTATGATATTGTTAATGCTGATTGGCGGTTCACCTGGTTCTACAGCTGGTGGAATGAAAACCACAACGTTTACAGTTCTTTTGTTAAATGCAATTGCCACATTCCGAAGCCAGGAAAATGCAGGGGCTTTTGGCAGGAGGCTGGAATACCATGTGATAAAAAATGCGGCGACAATAGCCATGCTTTATTTTACGTTATTTTTTTGCGGCGGACTTGCAATCAGTATATATGAAGAACTTCCTCTTTTAGACTGCCTGTATGAAGCTGCTTCAGCTGTGGGAACAGTAGGACTCACGTTGGGAATTACACCGAAGCTTCATATGTTTTCGCAAATTGTGCTGATTATACTGATGTATTTAGGGCGTGTAGGTGGTCTGACTCTGATTTATGCGGTGCTTTCAGGAAGAAACAGGGGAAATGCAAAACTGCCTCTGGAGAAAATAACAGTTGGATAAGAAGGAGAAAATATAATTATGAAAAATGTATTGCTTATTGGACTTGGAAGATTTGGAAGACATATTGCTAAGCAGCTGAATCAGCTGGGACATGAAATTATGGCAGTTGACTGGAATGAGGAGAGAGTAGATAAAGCATTACCATTTGTGACCAATGCGCAGATTGGTGACAGTACCAATGCTGAATTTTTACGTTCCCTTGGAATAGGAAATTACGATATCTGTTTTGTAACCATTGGAGGAAGCTTTCAGAATTCTCTTGAAACAACTTCCCTTCTGAAAGAACTGGGAGCGAAACTGGTGATATCCAGGGCTGAGCGTGATGTTCAGGAAAAATTCCTTTTGCGCAATGGTGCGGATAAAGTGGTTTACCCGGAAAAGCAGGTTGCAAAGTGGGCCTCGATCCGTTACACAGATGATCACATCCTCGACTATATGGAGGTGGATGCATCCCATGCGATTTTTGAAGTGGAAGTGCCGGAAGAATGGGTTGGAAAAACAGTAGGAGAACTGGATATCAGAAAACGCTACAATATTAATATTCTGGCAGTAAAAAATGAAGGAGAATTTGGTATTGCAATTTCACCGGATACGTATTTTGAAGAGAATCATAAATTACTGGTGTTAGGAGAATACAGAGCCCTTCAGAAATGTTTCAGAATATAGTCATTTGTTATGGAGAGGCTGCTATAGAGGTGAAGACAATGGCAGAAGGAATATTGGCAGTTACTGTATTTTGTATGTTTGGACTTGGATTTTATATTGCAAATAAAGCAGATCAGTTTTGGGGCGAAATTCAGGAAAATATGGAAGAAAAACAGCAGTCATCGAAGACATTGTTTTTGAATACTCTTTCAGATGAAGAATTGTTAAGAGAGATTCATGAGTGTAAAATTGAATATAAGGAAGCTGAAATTATAATTTTTGATGGACAGTCCGGGTATGAAAAAAAGAATTTTGACCATAATACAGTCGCATGATATAATTGCAAAAAAGGCAGAAAAAGGGGACTGGCAGGATGAGTCTTGGAATTGAAGAGGATAATAAAAAAACAGATGAACATATCCTTGTTTGTCTGTCAGCAGCACCCTCCAATAAGAAAATAATAGATACAGCGGCAAAAATGGCGAATGCGTTGCAGGCACGTTTTACAGCCTTGTACGTTCGCACTGGCACAAAATCAGAAGACTTAGATAAAGAAAAACTGGAAGAACATATTCGGTATGCAGAAAATCTGGGAGCAGAAATCGTAATGACTCATGGGGAAAACATACCGGTACAGATCGCAGAGTATGCCAGACTATCAAATGTTACTAAAATTGTGATTGGACAAAGTAATGCCCGACGAAATCATTTTTTCAGTAAAGTGACTCTGACAGAAAAACTGATTGAAATTGTACCAGATATTGATATCCATATTATTCCGGATACGGTCAAAACAGGAAACTACCAGAAACGGTCATTTACATGGTATATGGAAAAACCGTCTGCAAAGGATTATTTTCTGACAGTTTTTATATTTGCAGTATGTACTTTGATTGGTCTGCTGTTTCAGAAGCTGGATTTCACGGACACGAATATTGTAACCATATACATTCTGGGGGTTTTGCTTACTTCCATTGTGACAGATGGTTATCTATGCAGTGTAGCCGGTTCTTTCTTAAGTGTCTTTTTATTTTGCTTTTTTCTGACAGAACCAAGGATGTCTTTTCAGACCTATGCAGTGGGTTATCCGGTGACCTTTCTCATAATGCTAATTTCATCCGTACTTACAGGGGCACTTGCGGCAAAGCTGAAAACACATGCAAAGCTTTCTGCACAGCTTGCTTTTCGTACACAGATTTTGTTTGATACAGACCGTTTGCTGCAGAAAGCAAAAGGAGAGATAGAGATTCTTGATGTTACCTGTACACAGCTCCTTCGCCTGCTGAATCGTAATATTACAGCATATGTAGTAGAAAATGGAGCATTATCAGAAGGGAAGCTTTTCTCTGGAGAGGAAAAAGAGGACGCGGAGGATTTTTTAACACCTGAAGAACTGAAGATAGCCAGATGGGCCTATGAAAACAGACAGCGTGCCGGTGCATCCACACATCATTTTCCACAGGCCAAATGCTTATATCTGGCAATCCGGAGCGGGAACAATGTTTATGGAGTAATAGGAATACCGCTGCAGAAAGAAACACTGGACTCTTTTGAATACAGTATCCTGCTGTCCGTGATAAATGAATGTGCACTTGCAATGGAAAACGCACAAAATGCCATGGAAAAAGAGAAAAATGCAGTGATAGCAAAAAACGAACAGTTGCGGGCAGATCTTCTTCGGGCAATTTCCCATGATCTTCGAACTCCCCTTTGCTCCATTTCAGGCAATGCAGACATGCTTCTTAGCAACAGTGAACGGCTGGATGAAGCTACAAAGCATCAGATCTATACGGATATTTATGATGATTCTGAATGGCTGATCGGAGTTGTGGAGAATCTGCTTTCCATTACCAGGCTAAATGATGGAAGACTGAAATTCAAATTTACAGATCAGCTGCTTGATGAGGTGATCGCAGAGGCTCTGCGGCATATCAGCCGGAAGCATGACGATTATAAAATCGTAACTGACTGTGAAGAACTTGTTCTTGCACGTATGGATGTCCGCCTTATTATACAGGTTCTGGTAAATTTAATTGACAATGCCATAAAATATACGCCGCCAGGTACTGTAATCAGCATCCGGGGAACTAAAACAGATGGAAAAGCGCAGATAAGCGTGGAGGATAATGGACCTGGGATTCCGGAAGAAATGAAGCCGCATATTTTCCAGATGTTTTATACCGGCAAAACAACAGTTGCGGATAGTCACCGAAGTCTGGGACTGGGGCTGGCGCTTTGTCACTCTATTATAGAAGCCCATGACGGAACCCTGATTCTGACGGACCATGATCCCCATGGATGTAATTTTACTTTTACTTTACCTTTAAGTGAGGTGACATTGAATGAATAAAACATTAATTCTGGTGGTTGAGGATGACAGACCTATAAGAAATCTGATCATTACGACGCTAAAAACACATGACTATAAATATCTGGCAGCAGAGAATGGTTCTTCGGCCATTCTGGAAGCTTCCTCTCATCATCCGGATATTGTTCTTCTTGATCTCGGGCTTCCAGATATGGAAGGGGTAGAGGTAATAAAGAAAATCCGTACCTGGTCGAACATGCCGATTATTGTGATCAGTGCCAGAAGTGAGGATACAGATAAAATTGAAGCACTGGACGCTGGTGCAGATGATTATATTACAAAACCGTTTTCCGTGGAGGAATTGCTTGCGCGTATTCGTGTTACGCAAAGGAGACTGGCAATAACGCAGACCGGAGAACAGCAGGAAACCTCTGTTTTTAAAAATGGTGAATTAGAGATCGATTATTCGGCTGGCTGTGCATATCTGAAGGGTGAAGAATTACATCTGACTCCTATTGAGTATAAGCTGCTCTGCCTTTTATCCCGTAATGTGGGAAAAGTATTGACACATACATTTATTACCCAGCAGATCTGGGGACAGTGTTCTGAAAATGATATTGCTTCCCTCCGCGTTTTTATGGCAACACTTCGAAAAAAACTGGAACCAGAAAAAAATGGTGTGCAATACATCCAGACGCATATTGGAATCGGATATCGTATGATCAGAATTGAAAGCAATAGTCTGGCCAGGTAATTATTTCCTTAAAAATCATTCTTGAATTACCTTCCTGTTTGTGATAAAATGCCTATTTGCATAAAAACGGGAGGTGCTATATGACATTTTATCAGGAACTTCAGTTGAATCAGGCAGGTTCAAAAGACCTGCTGAAAAAAAGTGAGACCGCAAAAGAAAAAATCTATCATCTGTTTGTATATATGGCGAAGGTAGCGGTCACAATGGCGTTTTGTTTTTTATTTGTTACTATTTTCAGCATTCTGCTTGGAAATGAGAACAGTATTGTAGGTGTCGTTGTCTTATTATGTCTTATGGTATTTCGAAATGCCGATCTCGGAATCCATACCGGACAGTCTACCATACTTCTGGCTTTGTTTTTCGCAGTTATGACTGTGTGTCCACATCTGGCAAATCAGCTTTCCCCGGTACCGGGAATGCTGTTAAATATTGCTGCATTGGCAGTGCTGATTCTGTTCGGCTGTCATAATCCATTTATGTTTAATCAGTCCACACTCGTTCTTGGATATCTGTTGCTGTATGGATATGACGTAACAGGGAAAAGCTATGAGATGAGACTGGTGGGAATGGCAGCAGGAGCTGTACTTACCTGTCTGGTATTTTATCGGAATCACAGAAACCGGGTTTATAAAAGAAAGATACAGGATGTACTGCAGGAATTTGATCTCTCTTCTTCCAGGACAAAATGGCAGTTATGCCAGATCCTGTGTGTACCGGCTGTACTTTGTATTGCAGAGCTTTTTAAAATGCCACGTGCAATGTGGGCAGGTATTGCAGCTATGTCAGCGATCTTACCGTTTATGGAAGACATGCAGTACAGAGTGAAGAAAAGAATTGTGGGAAATATTGCAGGAGTTCTTTGTTTTACAGCATTGTATTTCCTGCTTCCGTCATCCATCTATGCATATATAGGAATCCTTGGCGGAATCGGTGTAGGATTTTCCGCAAAATATGGCTGGCAGGCTGTATTTAATACATTTGGCGCTTTGGCTATCGCTGCAGAGAGTTATGGATTAAAGGGTGCAGTCAGTCTCAGGGTGATTCAGAATGTATTTGGTGTTGTGTTTGCTCTGGTATTTTGCGCTGTGTTTTATTTGGGTATGTCAAAAAAAATGGCAGGAGAAAACTGATATAAGTAGCCATTTGGTTGGATGCAATTCTGACTGAATGGCTTATTTTTATGCAATAGAAAATATAAAATTTCAAAAATATATACGCTGAAATCAGCCTATTGCAGTATACGAAATCTCAATAACGTGATATAGTTAGCTTAGATAGGCTTTTTAGAAAACATGCCGTATTTCATATGGCTTCCTGTAGAGCATTGCATCCGCGGTACCTATGGTTGGGAAATCAGGGAGGAGATTGCAGAGCTTCTGGAATCTGGTCCCATTGATAAAACTACCTTTGGAAGCCATTTTTGCCGGAAGTGCCAATCATTGTAGATTCGCTCTGTTGCGCAGGAGTAACGCCAGAGAGTCATGAACTGGCTCTGGAAGCTATGAAAGCGTGTTAGATCAAGGTTATTTAAGCAATCATGATATCTGGGAAAGGTGATATTATGCATTATATTAGAATTACAAAAGAAAACATTGACAAGGAACATATCTGCTGTGCTATGTCAGGAAAAAACAGTATCGTAAAAAAAGAGTGGTTAAAACAGCGTTTTGAAGAAGGATTGGTTTTTTATCGGAGTGCAGAGCGCGGAAAGTGTTTTATTGAATATATTCCTGCTGAGAATGCCTGGGTGCCCATTGATGCAGACGGATATATATACATTAACTGCTTATGGGTTTCCGGTTCCATGAAAGGACACGGCTATTCCAATGATTTGCTGAATGAATGCATTCGTGATGCAAAAGAACAAGAGAAAAAGGGAGTCTGTATTCTGTATTCAGAAGGACGAAAAAAAGAATTTCTGGCAGACCCGAAATATTTAAAATTTAAGGGATTTTCTGTTGCAGATATTTCGGACTGCGGAATCAATCTTATGTATTTACCATTTGACACAGATACTGAGCCGTCAAAATTCAAAGAATGTGCAAGACATCCGAAAGTAGAAGAGGAAGGATTTGTTCTCTATTATACAGATCAATGTCCTTTTACCTGTTACTGGGTGCCTCGTGTAGTGGAAGTGGCAAAAGAACACAATATTTCTTTAAAGGTAATTCATGTTACAAGCAGAGAAGCTGCACAGAACGTTCCGGCACCGGTGACAACGTATGCGCTATTCAGAGATGGAAGGTTTCTGACACAGGGGATACAGTCTGATAAAAAATTTCTGGCTCTTGCAGGCCGGGAATCTGATAGAAAATGAGTTGGCAGAGGAGAAACGAATATGGTAAAAATTATTTCAGACAGTACCTGCGACCTTTCGCAGGAATTATTGAGAAAATACGAGATTGACATTCTTCCGCTTCATATTCTTCTGGGTGATAAAGAATATGGGGATGGAAAAAACATTACCCCGGATCAGATTTATACCTGGTCTGACGCAAATAAGACAACGCCTAAAACTTCTGCTCCTGCCCTGGCAGATGCCATGGAACTTTTTCGTCCATATGCAGAGGCTGGAAGGGAAATTGTCTGCTTTTCTATTTCAGCAGGTATGTCCACCTCTGGAAATGTGATGCGCCTTGCTGCTGAAGAGCTGGGGGCTTCTGACAGGATAAAGGTAATCGATTCTGCAAATCTTTCTACAGGTATCGGTCTTCTTGTAATAGAGGCTGCAATTATGGCAAAGAATAACCGGACAGCTTCCCAGATTGTTTCTGAGATAGAGAGGCTAAAGCCAAATGTGCGAGCAAGCTTTGTGGTTGATACCCTCACCTATTTATACCGCGGTGGACGCTGCAATGCAGTAGCGGCTATGGCCGGAGGTATTTTAAAACTGCATCCCAGGATTGTAGTAGAAAATGGCGCCATGAATGCTTCTAAGAAATACCGGGGGAAAATTAATTCTGTTATCATGGACTATGTTAAAGATATGGAAAAAGATTTAAAAAATGCGAGACCAGAACGTGTATTCATAACACATTCTGGCTGTAAACAGGAAACTGTAGAGAAAGTGCGGGCTTATCTGGAAGAGCTTGGCGTTTTTGATGAGATATTGGAAACCAGGGCAGGTGGTGTTATATCAAGTCATTGTGGACCTGGCACATTAGGTGTGTTGTATATTGCAAAATCGTAAAGCATGCCCCCCTTTTTATAAAACTGCACAGTATAGTTTTTCATTTGGCTTTGTAATTGTTATTCATCCCTGACACACTTCCATAAATTGCTCAGCTCGCTTTTTTCCTGGCTTTTGATAAATTCATCAACCCCAATCATGGCAGTATCACCAAAATCATCAAAAGCGCTTGCAGGAGTCTTACAGAAAACAAATCGGATACTTGAAACATCGTAATTTGGTGATTCGTCGAAGTGCAATGCAACATCCTTTGCTCGCCGAAGGCTGTTGATTGCTTCTTCTTTTTTACACAGCGACAGCAGAACATCCGCTCGCAGTGCCAAAAGAAATGCTTCGCTTTTGTCCATATATCCCTGTTTTTCGGGATCTTTTAGCCCGGGATAAAAGGCAAGAGCCCAATCCACAAGAGCTAGAGCATTTGCATAATCTTTTGTCTTACAGAAAACATTCATATATCCCACCACAATTTCAAAGTGCGTCACAGTTAAATCTAATAATGCCCTCGATAAAAAGGGAAGTGCTCCCTCCGGATCATTGCAAGAGGACGCAAGCACCATTCCAATCGAAGAGTGGTTCAGCCGACATGGATTGTTCTCTTTCAATAATGCAATTCCTTTGTCATATTCCCCAAGCGCAAAATGGATTTCAGCCATTTCCCTGCGAACAGAAACATCACTTATCTCCGGATCTTTGTTTTGTCCGATCAGTATACATGCACGTTCACAAAGGGAAAGCGCCTTCTTTGAATAAGCAGCATTCTTTTGCGTCAGTCCTCTTAAACGGTAGATTCTGGCACTGTAATAAACAACATCAAAACAATTCGGATAACACTGTAATGCCTTTTCAACATCAGAAAAAACATCCTCAGTATCTCTGTCGTGAGAATACTGCTTCAGCCTTGTAATTACAGTTTCTCTGTTATTGTTTCTAAACTGGTATCCGATAAGCGCATCGATAGACACCTCAAACAGATCTGCCATCTCCGCAATCAGGTTTAATTCCGGCGTCGCCACACCCCGTTCCCATTTTGAGACAGATGCAAAGGTAACGCCTAAAGCTTCCGCTAACTGCTCCTGTGTCATAGCGTGTTCTTTTCGCAACTTGCTTATATTTGCAGAAAGTGATAATTTCATCTTTGGTACCTCCCTTTTTCTTTATATCTATATTTTACTGCAAATTTGCAAATAAGGAAGGTATCAAGAGTACAATTAGTTTAGTTTTTTTTGGACTGTTAGTTTAGCATTTGCATAGTCAGCTTATCATAATTATTTATGCGAAAATGAATTATTGGGGGATATTTTTGTTTTCTATGCGTCTAATAGATGTAAAGAAAAAGCTGGCCGGCATGAAAAAGAGGTGGTATTTAAATGACAAAAGAACAACTGGGAAATCTGATCCTGGATTCGGAAAGACAATTATACTCAACTGCAAAAACAATCTTATTCAGTGACCAGGACTGTGCAGATGCTATCCAGGAGACAATTGTAAAAGCTTTTTCCAAAATAGACACATTAAAAAACGATAAATATGCCCGTACCTGGTTGATCCGAATTTTGATCAACGAATGTTACAACCTCGTACGTAAGTCCAGTAAGTTTATTTCGTTTGAAGATCTGGAGGACAGACTGGAAATGGAATCAGAAAAGTCAAAGGATTACAGCGAATTGTATGCCGCTGTAAATTCCTTAAAAGAGGAGCTGCGTTTGCCCGTTATTTTGTATTACATAGAAGATTTCAGCGTAAGAGAAATCGCCCAGATCCTTGAAATATCGGAAGGTGCTGTTCAGAAGAGACTTGCAAGGGCAAGGGGAAAATTAAGGCAGGAATTGCAGGAGGTGCTGGTATGAGATTAGAAGATATGAAAAGCGATATTCCCGAAACACCGGATTTTATCCATAAAATGATTCAAAATGAGGTTGCAAAGCAGATACAGGATACAAAGGTGATGAATCTTCAAAGAAGAAAAACATGGACGATTCCCAAAATCGCAGCTGTAGCAGCTGCTTGTACGCTGGCAGTTTCCACAGCAGCATATGCAGGTGTAAATCTGTATCACTGGTTTCTGGAGAAGCAGGGCGCTTATGGTGTAGCGGTTAAAATTGATGCCGATAGCATGGCAAAGGAAACCATGCTTCCAGATGAGGTTCCAGAGGTAAATCTGTTTGCCAGATATATTCCAAAAGGCATGAGCTGGAATGACGAGTATCATCTTCAGTATCCGGAACATGAACAGACCGGCGGGTTTAGCTTTGCATCTGTTCTGTTGGATAAAAATGATCTGGGACAGGTTGTGCAGGATCAGAATGTTATTGATAGCGAGGAGCGTACATTTGGAGAATATCAGGGAGTATACCTAAAGTATAATAGCATCGCCAAAAGTGGAGCTTTTAACCAGAGAATTTACCTTGTCTGCCCGGATTTATACCGTGTGATTATGATCTACATAGGAGATGACGTATCAAAAGAGGATGCCATAAAGGTGGCTGAGAATCTGGTGATTACGGGAAACACAACTATGGTAAAAACTGCCGGGATGCCTACCTGGAGTGAAGACATGATAGCTGAAAAGATAGAAAATGATGATGATGAAATAATCACTTCTGTAAATGAGAAGGAGCTGCCTGTTTACCAGATCGGTGACACCTTTGATCTGAATGCGACTGGGGAAGACACAAATGGTGAGTATCTGACGAAAACCATTTCTGCAAAGGTGGATTCCATCCAGATCGCAGATGACCTTCAGCTTCTTGAGCCTGACAAAATACCGGAGGAATGGACAGAAGCAATTGGGGCTGATGGAAAACTGTCTGCAAATACATTGAATTATGTAAAATCTGGTGATGGAATCAATTCCCTGGATGAGATTGTGAAGTCAGAAGCTGTGAACCAGAAACTGGTTTATGCCACAGTGACCTATACAAACAATTCAGATGAGGAAATCGACCATATGCTTTATCTTGGTGCTTTGCTAACCATGACAAAGGAAAATGGAAGAGTACAGATTTACGTTCCAACGGAACAGTCCGGCGATGGCTATGACCGCATCACCTGGGATGGCATGGCAAAGACCGGAGAAATGGTTTATTATAATGTCTCTGAAAATTATGGCAATGGCGGAAACTACATTTCCTCTATAAAGCCAGATGAAAGCGTGCAGCTGAACATGGCCTGGATCGTAAATGAAAATGACCTGGAAAATCTGTATCTTAATGTAACCGGTGATGGAGCCTCGTATGAGTTTTCTGAAAATATACTAAAAAATGGACTTGTAGATATTCGCAAATAATAGTTTAAATATGTAAAAAACGAAGCAAATTAACCATTTCCGGCAGTCAACAGCTGTCGTGTTAAAAGTCCCGGAATGCCAGTAATGTGGATTCCGGGACTTTTGGATAAAAACTAAAAAATGGTTGTCTCACGTTTAATTAGAGTGGGTAGTACTGTTTTGTGAATGGGGGTCTCCATAATAGCTGGGCGACGCTTTTTACGGTTTTTCATCTGCATGACGAGGATATCCATGGCTTCTTTAGTAAGAACATCGATTTGCTGATGTATCGTGCTGAATGGTATAAGGTATTCTGACGCAATCGGTGAATCGTCAAAACCAACAACCTGATAGGTTGGCGGTAATTCTCCGTATTTCTTTAGAACCAAATTTAAAAAAATAGATGCCAAAGGATCCTGCCACCAATGAAGATGCTTACGCACAAATAATTTATATGCCAGGTAGTTCATATCCGATTCAGGATAAAGATGTTACATTGTATGCAGTTTAGGCACAAAACAGTGGAACGCTGATGGAAGATATTACGATTGCGGTAAGAAATGATGGCAAGGTACCCTCAGAACCCGCCATTTAAATAGCGTTTTTCGAAATCAGAAATGAAATCGAGAAACGCTTCTTATTTCCGCAATTTTGCTTCGTCCTGTAAATTTCAGTGTACCTATTCTTTTGGGTCAGATCATATCGTAAAGGAAAATTATTGGATTAAACATAATTTTACTGGCTGTAATGATAGTGACAATGAAATTCTTTTACTATATTCTGATAATGTAAAGATTGCATAATATTGATTGTGGAAAGGGGGCAGCAGAATGAAGAAAAGGATATTGACTGTGGTGATTGCAATCGCAATACTGGCAGGAATTGCGGCACCGGTAAGGGCAGAAGAAACTGTTCCGGAAGAAGCCGTGGAGTGCCTGACAGAGATGCCTTATGAAGCATTACCGGAAGAAGAGTTTGAGTTTGATGAAGCAAGCAGAACGATTACTGCGTATATCGGAACATCTGTGGATGTTATTATACCGCGTACGATTGGTGGTGTGCCGGTAGAAAATATTTCTTATAATGCTTTTGAATGTGCAAGAGATTATGTGCATTCGGATATGGCAACCAATCAGAAAGAAGGCGAGTGGCTGCCAATGCGCTGTCTGATTCTGCCGGAGACATTGAAGTCTATAGAGGACAGTGCTTTTACCCACTGCCATGATCTGGAAACTGTGATTTGTTATGCACCTCTGGAAAATACGAATAAAGGTTTATTTGAGGAATGTAAGGGATTGAAAACAGTGATTTTTGTGAACGGGGTTGGAGAGATGGACAATTACCTGTTTAATTACTGTAAGAATTTGAAGACCGTATGGTGGAAGGGAAAGGTAAACAGAATCGGGGTACAGTGTTTTGGAGCTACAGGTTTGGAGCAGTTCTGTGTGAATGCGAAGAATATTGACAGTTATGCATTTATCGGATGTGAAGATTTGAAGGAAATACACATTCGCAGCGGAGTTGAGAATCTTAATATGACAGCATTTGCAATGCTGACAGGAATCGAAACAATTTGTCTGGAAGGGATTGATCCAGATGTAATGGAAGCAGACTGGGTGAACTTACAGAACAGCACAGTTACTATCATGGTGCCAGAGGATACTACTGATGAACAGCTGCAGCTTGTGACTCAGAAGTTTGCCAGTGCATATATAATTGTAAATAAATCCCAGGTACAGAAGGACAGCTGCCAGCTGTCGGATGATCCAATGCCGGATATTGATGGCCTAGTTGGTGCGTATGGTATTTAACCGAATCAAGTGCAAGTAGCGAAGCGAATCTGGAATATCCGCTTGACAGGGAAATCTGATTAACCGTCAAGGTACATTGATATTGTATACATGAAAAGATCCCAGTAAAGTGGAGGCGTTTTAGCCATTCGCTTTGCGGGGATCTTTTTCTGATTTGCACACTCAAATGTCTGCAAAAACAGGTTATTTTGATCCGAAGAATATAGAATAGTTAAGCTATATATGATAATATAAAGACATCATACACATAGGAGCTTCGATAATTTGAACACAGGTCACGAAGCGACTGCGTTCATGAGCAAGTAGCAAAGCGGACCTGGAATGTCCGCTTTACTTTATCAGAAAGGAAAACAAATGAGAAAAGCAATCGTATATGCATCTGTGCATCATGGAAATACAGAAAAATTAGTAAAGCGCATAGCAGACGAGTGTCAGTTCAGTTTAATTGATGCTGTAAAGCAGCCAAATGCAGATCTGAGCAGCTATGATATGATTGGTTTTGCATCGGGAATCTATTTTTCGAAATTTCATCAATCATTATTGGGATTTGCGGAGAAAAACTTACCAGACAACAAAAAGGTATTTCTGATTTGTACTTATGGTGGAAATGCGAACTATAAATCCATAGAGCAGATTTTGAGTAAGAAGCATTCTAAGGTGATCGGAAAATTCGGATGCAAGGGTTATGACACATTTGGTCCATTTAAACTGGTTGGTGGAATTGCAAAAGGGCATCCAGATGATGAAGATATTAAAAATGCAGTTGAGTTTGTAAGAGGATGCCAGATAAAACTTTGTTGATGGTATCTCCTTATTTTGGAAATAGAAATATTGTGATTGGCGAGGGAAAATGCGGATAAATCAATCTGTTAAAAGGAGAGCGAAAATGATGATCAGAGACGCAAAAGAAAAAGACATTCCGAGAATTCTAGAGTTATTAAAACAGGTGCTGCAAATTCATGCAGATATAAGACCTGATATTTTTATTCCGGGTACAACAAAATATACCATAGACGAATTGAGAGAGATTTTGAAGAATAAAGAAACACCAATATATGTTGCAGTAAATGAGGCTGATGTTTGCGTAGGGTATGCATTTTGTCAATTACGGGAGCAGCCTTTTTCAAATAATATGGTTCCATTTAAATCTCTTTTTATTGATGATCTGTGTATTGATCAGGAAGCACGAGGGCAGTATATTGGTGAAAGCCTGTTTGAATATGTAAAAAACGAAGCAAAGCAACTGGGCTGCTATGAAGTGACATTGAATGTATGGACAGGAAATACTTCAGCAGAAAAGTTTTATGAGAAAATGGGGATGCGAACAAAAGAAAGACAAATGGAATACATATTATAAGTCCTGTTTTTATGGTATTATTAAAAAACAATGTGGACTGGATATCAGATGGAGGGACCTATGACAGAAAGAGAAAAAATGCTGGCAGGAGAACTGTACGATTGTGGAGATGCGGAACTGCTGACACAATGGCATAAGGCAAAAGATCTGGTAAGAGATTATAATCAGATGAATTCTGCGGATGCAGATGAAAAAGAACGAATTCTGAAGGAACTTCTTGGCGGAAAAGGCAAAAACTTATGGATAACGGCTCCTTTTTACGTTGACTATGGTAATAATATCTACTTCGGAAATAACTGTGAAGTAAATATGAATTGTACCTTTCTTGATGACAATATAATTCGTATCGGTGATAATGCCTTAATTGCACCGAATGTACAGATTTATACGGCATTTCATCCGACAAATGCCATAGATCGCTTCGGGATACCTAAAGAAGACGGATCATTTGAATTTTGTAAAACACAAACAGCACCAGTTATCATTGGAAATAATGTATGGATTGGTGGCGGAGCTATTATTTTACCGGGCGTTACCATCGGGAATAATGTTGTGATTGGAGCAGGCAGTGTTGTAACAAAAAATATTCCCGACAATGTGATTGCTGTAGGCAGTCCTTGCAGAGTGGTCCGTAGGAATCAGTAACAAACATGTTTTATCCAGATAAATATACAAGTGGGAGATATTATGCCTGAAATACAGAAGAAAATTGAATTACTACAGAAAATTGCACATCGATTTAATGAGGCAAATATAGAGTGGGCTTTAGGCGCATCTATGCTGCTGTACTTTAAAGGGATTATTTCAGAATTTCATGATATTGATTTAATGATCTCTGTTCATGATGCTGAACAGGTCCGGACGATTTTATCAGAAATGGGAGAACTTCACGCACCGATTTGATTTCCGGTATTATTGCAGTTATATCGGTATTGGTAGGAACTTATATGACGTCAAGTGGAATCAAAAACTGTAAATAAAAGATTTTAGGGTTAGGAGGGATTAATAGAACTATGAGCAAAAGATTGCTGGTAGAGCAGAAGCATACAAAAGCGGGAATAGAGTTTATCAAAGAAGGTCTGGAAGAGTTTGGCATAGAGAAAAAGCAGACCATAAAGACAATGCTTTTAGTAGAGGAAGTATTGGTGAAATTAAGGGAGCATGCCAAAGACCCTGATAAAAATATCTGCATTATTTTGAATAAAAGGTTTGGCAGGGTATATGTGAATCTGTCACTCCGTGGTGAGAAATTCCAGTTTATTTATGGTCATACCATAGAAGAAGTACTGGACCAGGAAAATGATGATCTTCAGAGCGCACAGGAAAAAGAAGAAAAAATAATCCGGGATGTCCTTCTCAAGGCGAATGAAGAAAGACTGCGCTATAAAAACAAGAACAACATGAACCTGGTAGAAATTACAGTACAGAAAAATCCCCATACCATGGTATTACATACAATGCTGGCTTTAATAGCTGCAATCGTAATAGGTGTATTGATGAAAGTGTTTGTACCTTCAGGCGTGAACGAAGCACTGAACAATACTATTTTTACATCTATCAGTACAATGTTCCTGAATGCTTTGAAGATGATTGTAGGCCCGGTAGTATTTTTCTCCATAGCATGCTGCATTTCCCAATTTGGAGATCTGAAAGAAGCCGGACGTATTGGTGGAAAAGTCATGGGCTTTTACCTGCTTACCACGGTTCTGGCAATTCTTACGGCAACAGGTGTGTTTGAATTATTGAAGCCAGGTAATCCAGAGCTTGCGGCAAAACTGGCTGGAGATGCAGCTACGGTGTCGGTTTCGGATGTAAGTATTTCAATCAAGGATACAATTGTAGGAATCATTCCGGCAAACTTTGTAAAACCGTTTTTAGATTCCAACATGATGCAGCTCATCTTTTTGGCAGTTCTGATTGGAATTGCATTAGAGAAGATCGGGGAGCATTCCAGATTATTAAAGGATATATTCGAAGCATGCAATGACCTGTTCCTGAAGATTACAGTGATGCTGGTACGCTTCATACCTGTTGCAACCTTTTGCTCCATTGTATCGGTTGTATTAAAGACAGGACCGGATGTGCTGTTGTCCATGCTGGCCATGCTTGGAACTTTTGCAGTGGGAATCGTGGCGATGATCGCTGTATATTGTATATTACTTGGAGTAATCGGCCGTTTGAATCCGATTCCCTTTTTGAAAAAATACAATCCCACAATGCTTCAGGTGTTCGGCATGGCTTCCAGTAATGCGGCGATCATTGTGAACATGGATGCCTGCGAGAATAAACTTGGTATATCAAAGAAAATCTATTCCCTGTCTATTCCCCTGGGGGCAACGGTAAATATGGACGGAACCTGTATATATCTGGTGATATTTGGCATGGCACTGGCAAGAGTTTTCGGTGTTGATATCAACGGTGGAATGATGCTGTCTATGTTTTTCTCCGTGTTTGTTCTTTCTGTAGGTGCGCCAGGAGTTCCAGGAGCGGGGCTTGTATGCCTGTCTGTACTTCTGACACAGTTGAATGTTCCGCTTGCAGGAATCGGACTGGTCATGGGACTGGACTCCCTGCTTGGAATGATGCGTGCAATGAGCAACAGCCTGGGCGATGTGACAGCATCCCTAATTGTTGCAAAATCAGAAAAGAAGCTTGATATGGAAAAATATATGAGTTAGATTGAAGAAACTATAAAAAATAGGTATTAAGCTTTCGTATAGAAGCTACATGCCAATCCATGGTTTATGTCAGGTACATGCACTTGCTTATAATATATTTAATTAGTTTAGATGATTGGCGTTATCTGCAAATATGAGAAAACAACGCATAGAATTTCTCCAATTTTTAAATTTTCGACGACGGTCAGGACGGTGATTTATACTACAAATACCATTGAATCCCTGAATTCTACCTACCGGAAACTGAATCGCCAGAGATGCGTATTCCAAGCGATACAGCTCTATTAAAGGCACTGTATCTTGCCACATTTGAAGTTACCAAGAGATGGACCAGTACGATCCGGAACTGGGCACAGGTGTATGGTGAACTGAGTATTATGTACGAAGGGCGCCTTCCAGAGTAACGAATAAACAGGCGAATAAGACGGGCGGAAAACCGTCTGCTCTCACAAAGTTCTTCCTCAGCTTAGCACCTCATTCCCTTCGTACGCCACACCTCCACGCAGTGAATAGCCCCTCACGTCCCCTTTTCCGACGCGGAGACGTAAAGTGGTGTCATGAGCAGGAGTTAAGGTGTAGGTGACATTCTTCCCCTCCCATTTAAGATCCACGCGGATGTTTCCGTGGGCAATGAACCCCGTGGCTTCCCCATTTCTCCAGGAGGGTGGGAGCGCAGGGAGAAGGACAAGCTCTTCTCCCTGGCTTTGAACCAGGATCTCGGCAACCGCAGCACTGTAACCTAAATTTCCATCAATCTGGAACGGTGGGTGGGCACAAAATAAATTGGGATAGATGCCACCTCTTCGTATTCCCATTTCTTCCATTGGATCTACTACATAAAACAGGTTTTTCATAATTTTCTCCACATGAGCGCCATCTTCCATACGGGCCCACATCAGAACCTTCCAAGCCAGACTCCATCCGGTTCCCTCATCCCCCCGAAGTTCAAGACTCTTTCTCACTGCTTTATATAATTCCGGTGTTTGTGGAGTAATGCCGCAGCCAGGATGAAGCTCATAAAGATGAGAAACATGGCGATGATGCACATCCTGTTCTGGAAATTCCTGGTTCCATTCCAGAATCTGTCCCTTGCTTCCAATAGCAGTAGGTACCATGCGCTCCAGCGCTTCCAGTACATCACACATTATCTGATTCTGCAAGCCAAGCACTTCACAGCCCTTCACATAATCCCGAAACAGGTTCCTTGCAATGGCCAGGGTGTTTTCACTGTATTTTGCTACGGAACAATCTTCATAAAATAGATTTTCCGGTGAGGTGGCGGGACAGATGGCAAGTCCCTGATCTGTTTCCTGAAGCTGAGCCAGACAGAATCGCACATTTTCCTCAAGTATAGGCATGATTTCTTTCAAATACTCTTTATCTTCTGTAAATAAGTACTGGTCGAACAGATTTCGGCAGAGCCATGCCTCTCCAAAAGGCCAGAACGCCCACACCGCTTTTCCTGTTGCAGGAGAAGTTTTACCCCAGATATCCGTGTTGTGAAAACAGGCAGTTCCTTCACAGTTAAGCAGTTCTCTGGCGGTTTTCTGTCCATTTTTAACCAGCGCTTTGCAAAGATTTACCAGTGGTTCCTGCATTTTGGCAAGATTCAGAGGCCCTGTCATCCAGTAATTCATTTCGGTATTGATATTTACGGTGAAATCACTGAACCATGGTGGAATAATATCATTGCTCCAGATTCCCTGCAGATTGGCAGCCTGGGTCCCTGGTCTGGAAGATGAGATGAGCAAATATTTTCCGAAAGCAAACAGGATTGCATAAAGCTCCGGGTCAGATGCGCCCTCATGAAATGTTGCAAGACGCTCCCGCAGATCATACTGAGAAGTTTCAGCAGAAATCTTCGGTACATCATCCCACAGTCTCAATGAAGTTCTCCCATAAAAAGACCTGTATTCCTCTACGTGCTCGTTCAGCAGCTCTTCAAATGGTTTTGAAAGTTTTTCTAAATCGGCAGCCAGCATATGATGAATTTGGGCATCGGAATATTGCTCAGTATATGCTTTGTCAAATCCCCGGAAGCTGGTACGGATTGCCATACGGATTTCCACCCCAGTTACATGCTCCAATAGAATTCCATCAGCAGATCCAGTAGCTCTTCCACCTTCTGCAGTTACGCACCCTTCTCCTATAAAGTGTACACCCTGAAGCTCTGGTTCGTCCGGGAAAAGGAACTCTTCCGGTTTATTTTCCTTAATAACCTTCAGTCCGCTTCTTCCCGGACAGATTCCGGTAAGCGTGAAATGATTTTCCTTATAATCTTTCTCACGGATAAAGGCTCCGTCACAGTGGACCAAAATAGAAAATGGCCGGCTGCTATTAATCTGATACACAAGTCCTTGAGCCGGTGCGCTGATAAAGCAGGTACGTGTAAACTTAGCTCCATTTCTCACATAGCACTCAGACGCCACAGCCCTGTCTAAATCCAAATGTCTCTCATAATCTGTCACAGCTGTATCTGAATCTGGCGAAGCACCTGCAACTGTATCTCCATCAGCACCATAATTATCCTCCACAAAATCCAGAAGCAGATCTCCAAAGGGCAGATAAACCTGTACATCCTCAGCTTCTTCCAGCTTCTTTTCCATAACCAGTTTTGCTTCTTCATATTTCCCTGCCCTTGCAAGCTCCCTGGCCTGATTCACTACTTCAGGGGAAAGTCCGGTCTGTCCGCTGTAAGGGGATCCTGACCATAAGGTGTCCTCATTTAACTGTAACACTTCATGATCCAAAGCTCCGTGAATAACCGCTCCCATTCGTCCATTTCCCAGTGCAAATCCCTCCAGCCAGCATTTTGCCGGATTTTTATAATACAATTCCATATATTTATTCCTTTCATTATGGTATATTGGTGTTATGATCTGTCTACTGATGATACTTCTTTCCATATTCCGATGGCGAAATTCCCATGCATTTCTTAAACAGCCTGCTGAAATAAAGCTGATCATCAATTCCTACCATGGAAGAAATCTCTTTCATGGACATGGTATTTTCCTTGATCAGGGTTGCGGCCTTGCGTATCCGCAGATTATTCAGATAATTGGTAATGCTTGTGCCAACCTCAGATTTAAAAATCCTGCACAGATAACTGGAGCTTAAATTTACGTTTGCAGAAATAGAAGACAGGGTCAGCCTGTACATGTAATTTTCCTCCATATACTCCAGGGTTTTCGCTACATCAGTTTTATAGTGTCCCTCATTAGAGGAAAATTCCCGGAACACATTTCGCGCTTCCTCATAATTTTCCAACATTTCCTGATAGGGCATATCTGGTGCAAAGGACTGATACATGGTAAAACGATTGTATAGCTTTTTTACCAGCTGTTCCACCTTAATTTCACTGTCGGACAGTTCTGTCTGGGAAAAAACAACCAGTGCGCTATAATCGTTCAGCACCAGAATATAGGGCTGAAGCACTCCCTGAACCGCATCCAGGATCATATCCCGCAGAAGACTCCCGGAGATGGAGAATGCGTCATTAGATAAATACTTCTCAAAGGTTACATAGCAGACGGCACAGGAAGCTTCCATAAATGCAAGTCGGGTTTTAGCATGCTGTCCCATATAATCTGAAAGCTTTACATCCTTCTGAAAAAATTCCAGCAGCAGCTTTGCTATATCCTCTTCCGGATCCTTTTTTTCGGTTTCCCAATTTCTGGGCACTTCGTCCTTTAATTTTTCTACCGTTTTATTCAGACAGGCAAGAAGGGTATCTGGCTGGATCTTAATTTTTAGCAGATAATCTGCCGCACCAAGCAACAGTGCACTTCGCACAGAATCAAAATCCTCGTAATTGCTAAGTACCAGAATTTCTCCCGGACAATTCTTTTCCTTTAAAGTCCGAATCAGCTCAAGCCCGTCCATCCCAGGCATTTTCAGGTCTGTGATGATCACATCCGGATGATGCTGTTCGATCAAAGGCAGTGCCTCAAGTCCATTTGATGCCGTTCCGCAAATAGAAAAGCCATGCTCCTCCCAGGGCAGGATGGAACGAAGTGCAATTTTTACAATGGGCTCATCATCCACAATCAGTATACTGTACATGTATCGTCCTTTCTGACCAGTTGTGTATTTTATGAAAGCGTATCCGCATAAAGCTCCGGCAGGGTCAGGGTACAAGTAGTTCCTTTTCCTGGCTGACTGTTAATTTTCAGCCCGTATTCCCATCCGAAATTCAGCTGGATCCGGTCATTTACATTGGCGACGCCAATCCTTTTCCGCTCCGGGTGAGGCGCCAGGGCGTCATCTGTCACCTCAAAGCCTTTGCCGTCATCAGACAGTTCGATAATTACATCCTCATTTTCCCGCCAGCAGGTAATCTGAATCTTCATCACCGTGCCATTATCTGACGAACCGTGCATTACCGAGTTTTCTGCCAGGGGCTGCAGAATCAACTTTGGAACCAGGCAGGAGAGCTGCTCATCCTCCTCCACATGGAAAGAATATTCAAAGCTTCCTGCATACCGGATCCTAAGAATGGAAAAATAATTTTCCAGATTTTCCAGTTCCTCCTGAATAGTAATATATTCATTCTTATTGGTAAGGGTATTCTGTAAAAGACTGCTTAGCGCCTGGATTCCGTCGCTTACAATCTGATCCTTATGCATGGCAGCCACAAACCGAAGACTGTTCAGAGTATTGAAAAGGAAATGAGGATTCAGCTGATACTGAAGCATCTGCAGCTCCAGCTCTCTTTTTTTCTTTTCCTGGGACTTTTGCTGGTCCATCAGATGTTCGATGGTATCTGCCATATGATCCATGCTGCCGGAAAGCCGGGAGAGTTCATCCTTATGCTTGTCCTGAATACGCACAGATAATTTTCCTTCGGAAACCTCACGGCAGAATTCCAGCATTCTTTTAATAGGAGACATAATTCCCTGATATACCATGGCTACAATTCCGATGCACAGTAAAACCAGAAACATTACCACTACAAGAATCTGTTTCAGCATGGCATAAACCTCTGAATTGATATAGTGGTAAGGCATGGTATATACAAACAGCTGATTCAGATTTTTATTAAAAATATAGGTCACCAGCTGTTCCTCCCCATTCTCATGGATACTAAAGGAATCGGTTTTCTTTGGAAGCCTTTCCTGGATTTTTTTCAGAAGCTCATCATCCGTTTTCTCCCCCAGGGCTATACTTCGGTTCCAGGAAGAGAGCACCGTTCCATCCAGATTCATATACATAATATTGGAAGAATCTGACAGTCCCACAGGCTCCAGTACTGTCTTGGAAAAGATTTTTTCTTCAATAGAAATCAGAGTGTAGCCGATTACCCGGCTTTTGGAATACTGCTCGTAAATCCTTCTTCCAAGAACCAGAATATTTCTGTCACGGTAAGTATGTGCATAAGCCCACACATCCTGGTCCTGCTCTTCAAGCTGCGACAGGATCCGGTCCACATCTTCCTGATAGAACCCGTCATAGCCCAGATCATAAAAAATATTTCCATCGGTATCATAGACAGTAATATTTTTTGCCTGGGCAGGATAGATGATTTTATTGCGGATCATGTTTTGAATCTCAAGCATCGCCTGATTCTTCTCCATATCTGTCATGTCTTTTTTTAGAAGACCTTTTTTAATCTCTTCACTAATACAGATGGAACCACACAGATACTGGTATTTCTCAATCTCACTTACCATATTCAGATTGATCATGGACAGGGTCTGGGAAATAGATGCAGAAAGCTTCTCCTGAAGTGCCGCGGAAAATATATGAAAAGAATAGCCGCTGATTCCTACCAATGGTATAATAGAAATCATCAGAAGGGCAATTACAAGTCTTGTTTTGATGCTGAATTTACGAAATCCCTGAAAATGATGTTTTTTTTCCATGGAGGTTCCTCCTGTTGCTGACCACTGACGGGTATCTGTCAAAATATTATTATTTTCATTTATTATACAGGAAAAAAACAGAATAATCTATGTAAAAGCAAAAGATGAAAAAATAATACATATATGCCGCAAGAAAATCCATATCAGATATTATTTACAAGAAAATGCTCCATAACGAGAATCGTTTTATTAATTTACGACAAAAGATTTTCGCAATATAATAGCATCATCAGGCAAACGTAATAAAACAGCCAACCAGAAGGAGGAAACACCATATGAAAAAAAGATTTGCAGCATCCGCAATGATTCTTGCCATGAGCGCAGCTACTGTACTTTCTCCGCTCACAACATTTGCGGAAGCAGAAGAACAGGAACTGAACATTGCCATTTTCCAGGGTGGATACGGAGATGCTTACTGGAATCAGATGGTAGAGCTTTTTGAAGCAAGCCATGAGGGCGTGAAGGTAAATATGACGATCAGCCCGACTATTGGTGATATTATTCGTCCACAGATCGTAGCCGGAAACGCGCCGGATTTTATCTGTCTCAACGATGGTGGTGAGGACGGCGTAATTCTTTCTTTGATTAAAGAACATGCACTTTTAAATCTGGACGATGTATTTGACGGAGAAAACTATGCTGGAACCGGTACTCTTCGCGATGACATTACAGACGGAATTCTTTCCAGTACAAAGTGTGCACCATACGGAGACGATGAAATTTATCTGGCACCATTTAACAGTGGTCCGCAGGGTTTGATCTACAACAAGACCTTTTTCGATGAGAACAATCTGGAAGTTCCAAAAACATGGGACGAGTTTTTCACACTTGGCGATACCTTAAAGGATATTGACGGACGTGCGCTTTTCACCTATCAGGGAATTTATCCGGGATACATGGAAGAAATGCTCTGGCCGGCAATTGCAAATGAGTGCGGTGAGGAAGCTCTTACCAAGATTGCCAATTATGAGGAAGGTTCCTTCAACAACGAAGGTGTGTTAAAGGCTCTTACCCATATCAAAGAAATTGCAGAGAAAGGTTATCTGTTAGAGGGTACTGTAGGTATGAACCATACAGAGTCCCAGACAGAGATGATGCTTGGAAAAGCTGCATTTATCACGAACGGAACCTGGATGGAAAATGAGATGCAGGATGCTCCAAGAGAAGAAGGCTTTGAGTTTGCAATGGCCCCGATCCCAACTGAGAACGCAGATGATGTGCATTATGTATTCGACAGCTGTGAGCAGTTCTCCATTCCGGCTGCTGCAAAGAATCCGGAGCTTGCAAAAGAATTCCTTCGTTTCCTGTACAGCGATGAATCCGTATCTGCATTTGCAGAGGCTTCCGGTGCCCTCTATGCTACCAAGAGTGCCCGTGAAGTAGCAAAAGATAAGCTGTCTACTGCAATCTATAATATGTACGGAATCTACGAAGAGGCAAATGCTTCTTCCCTGATCATGAGCTTTGCAGCAGTTCCGGCTGACTGCAAGATCAACCCGAAAGATGAGATCTTCAATCCGATCACTTCTGTTATGAACGATGAAATGACAGTAGAAGAGTGGGCACAGAACGTGGAAGCTGCTTTCGCACAGGTTCGTGCTGATATGGAAGCTGCCAACTAAACTTCATATGCCAGCCGGATAAAAACGGTAAAGCATGGAAAGGCTGCTGCACAGTGTATGCGGCAGCCTTTTGTAACCCTGAACAGATAGATTGCCAATCGGTGATGTCATCCACATTTTTCAATATTTAAATTTAAAGAGGTGAGCAAGCGTGGTAAAAAAGCCCAGATTATTTATAGCCCTGTGTACGCTTCCTGCATTGATCTTAACCATTGTTTTTATGATTGTCCCTATGGTAAATGCCATTTATCTGTCTTTTACCAGTTCCACTGCACTTAGCGTAGGCTTTAACAGCAAATTTGTATTTTTGGATAATTACAGGTATATGTTCCAGGATAAGGATTTTCTTCAGGCACTGTTTAATACTCTTAAGCTGATGCTGGTAATCCCGGCTGTGACCATATTTCTAAGTCTTGTATTTGCATTTATCCTTACTCAGGGACAGCTTAAGGAAAAGTCATTTTACCGGACCGTATTCTTTTTCCCAAGTATTGTTTCCATGACTGTAGTTGGTATTGTGTGGTCCTTTGTGTTTAATCCCACAAGAGGAATTCTGAATCATATGCTGGATCTGTTCCATCTTTCCACCTGGAAACACGCATGGCTTGGAGAGGGAAAAACGGCTCTCTGGTGTATCGGTGCAGCCTTGGTTTGGCAGGCCATTGGTTATTACATGGTCATGCATGTGGCTTCCATTGATGGGATTTCCCAGGAGGTTTATGAAGCTGCTTCCATTGACGGTGCAACAGGAGTGCAGAAGTTCTTTAAGATCACCATTCCGTTGCTTCGCAGATCAATTGGAACGACCTATATACTTTCCCTGTCTGGTACTATCAACTTAAGTTTTACCCTGTCCAATGTTATGACAGGTGGTGGACCAAACGGCGCATCCAGTGTCCTGTTGCAGTATATGTACACCCAGGGTATGAGAAATGCCAACTTTGGATATGCCATGGCAATCGCCATGTTTACCCTTGGCCTTGCAATCGTCCTTGCAATGATTTCTAAAAAAATATCATCTGAAAAAGAATAGGAGGGAGACTGATGAAAACTGTAAGAACCTGGTGTATCAGAATCCTGATGATTCTGTTTACCGTTATCTTTTTGTATCCGCTTTTCTGGAACCTGATGTCTGCGTTTAAGACAAATGCAGAATATCTGACAGATCCTTATGCATTGCCCGCAGCTTTGAATCTGGATAATTTTGTGGCAGCATGGCAGAAAGCAAATATTGCCGCTTATTTTGGAAATTCCATATTTGTAACAGTGCTTTCCACTGTATTGCTTCTGCTTTTGGTCATTCCCATCTCTTATGTACTGGCAAGATACCGTTTTGTGGGCAGCAGGCTGATTTCTACGGTCTACATGGCTTGTATTTTTCTGCAGGCTACTTACATTATGATTCCTTTGTTTCTGGAATTACAGGCTGTGAACGGATTAAATAACCTGCCGGTATTATGTCTTGTTTATGCAGTTATGCAGTTTCCTTTCTGTATTTTTACCTTACAGGGATTTATGTCTGCGGTACCAAGGGATTATGAGGAGTCTGCAAGAATTGACGGTGCTACTAATATCCAGCTGTTATTAAGAGTTATGGTGCCTCTTGCAAAACCCGGGATTGCGACCATTACGATGTTAAGTGCCATGGGCTTCTGGAATGAATATCCACTGGCACTTGTTCTTCTTACGGAAGATGCAAAGAAAACCCTTCCCATCGGTATGGCAAACTTGTTTGAGGTGCAGAAATATGCTACAGACTGGGGTGCCCTGTTTGCCGGACTTGTAATCGTTATGATCCCAACAATTATTATCTATCTCATTGGACAGAGATATCTGCTTCAGGGAATCGGTGCAGGCGGGTTGAAGGGATGAAAAAAGGAGAAATCATATGCCAACTGATCAGGAATTAATAAAAATAGTTCCCTCCTGCCGCCAGATTGCCTATCAGGCAACAGAGTTTTATGCGTTTTTTCATTTTGGAATGAATACGTATACCAATCGGGAATGGGGAGATGGAACGGAAAATCTGCAAATTTTTAATCCTACAGAGTTTGACGCAGACCAGTGGGTGACTGCAGCACAAAATGCCGGCATGAAAGGCGTAATTCTTACCTGTAAGCACCATGACGGCTTCTGCCTGTGGCCTACCAGATATACCAGTCACAGCGTTGCAGCAAGCCCGTGGAAAAATGGCAGGGGAGATGTGGTCCGGGAAGTGTCCGAAGCATGCCGCCGCCATGGACTGAAATTTGGAATTTATCTTTCTCCATGGGATCGAAACCAGCCTTGCTATGGAAGTGGAAAAGAATATGATGATTACTATCTGGCACAGCTGACTGAGCTTCTCACCGGCTATGGGGATATTTTCAGTGTCTGGCTGGATGGTGCATGTGGGGAAGGACCTAATGGGAAAAAACAGGTCTACGACTGGAATCGCTATTACGAATGTGTTCGAAAATATCAGCCAGACGCATGTATCTGTGTGTGCGGGCCAGATATCCGATGGTGTGGAAATGAAGCTGGCGATGTAAGAAAATCTGAGTGGAGTGTTGTTCCTGCGCGTACAGCACTTGCAGAGAGTGTACAGGAAAGAAGCCAGCAGACCGATGATGAGGAATTCAGAATGCGCCGGATTACCAGTGATATGGAAGATCTTGGAAGCAGAAAAGCGCTTGAAGGTGAAACGGATCTGATCTGGTATCCGGCAGAAGTAAATACTTCTATAAGACCTGGATGGTTTTATCATCCAGAAGAAGATGATCAGGTGAAAAGTCTGGAAGAGCTGGTTCATATCTATATTGGGGCTGTTGGAGGAAATGCAACCTTTTTGTTAAACATTCCACCTATGCCAAACGGACTTCTTCATAAAAATGATGTTAAACGTCTGGAAGAATTTGGAAGCTGGAAAAAGAAATCTTTTGCTCATAATTTAATGAGTACAGCACATGTTTTTTCGGAAAATGAAGATCCGGCGCATCCGGCTTCCAATTTGACAAAGGATACTTTAGAAGCATGGTATCAGCCTGAAAGCAGTGAGCTGCCAGTAGAGATAACGATTTGCCTGGACGACTCATACAATTTGGGGTATCTGGTATTAAAAGAGGCTGTCTGCTATAGCCAGAGAGTAGAAAAATATGAGGTATTTGTTAAAGAAGGGGAAATATGGAACAGTATTTACACAGGAACGGTAATTGGCTATCAGAAGATCATTCGTGTTAAGGGGAAAAAAGCCAGGGAAATGAAAATTGTTTTACATGATTTCCGTGTACTTCCGCTTCTAACGTTTATTGGGATTTATCCGGAAAATACCTGAGCGGTTAAGTATTGTTTTATATTATTTCATAAATTAAATAAATAATTATTTATAAAAATACCCTTTAGGAGTAGAAATCATCCTAAAGGGTATTTTCCTCTTAAGCGATATACAGGGGAGGTGGTGGTAGTTTCTACCTTAAGAGGGAAGCATGTGGCAAATACAACGCCATATGGTTTTCGAGTACATAATACGCTTGACGTAGAAATAAGTAAAAACTATAATTGATATAACTGAAATAAACATATGATATGCCAAAAGAAAAGGAAAAATATTATGGATGTTAACTTCGAGTATTATAAGATTTTTTATTATGTGGCAAAATACCACAATTTTACCAAGGCGGCTCAGGCGTTAAACAACAGCCAGCCTAATATTACCCGGGCCATGAATTGTCTGGAACAACAGCTGAATACCACTTTATTTATCCGTACCAACCGCGGCGTACAGCTCACTCCGGAAGGAGAACGGCTTTATAATCATGTGCTAAGTGCAATGGAGCAGTTTCAGGCAGCAGAAGAGGAGCTGGCAGACAGCTCCGGATTATCTCACGGAAGTGTAGCCATCGGTGCCAGTGAAACTGCCCTCAATATTTTCCTGCTGGATAAATTAAAAAGTTTTCACATGACTTATCCGGGAATCCGGCTGAAGCTTTACAACCATTCCACACCGGAAGCCATTGAAGCTGTTAAAAGCGGAAAGATTGATTTTGCAGTAGTTTCCACTCCGGCAGAGGTGGATTCCCCATTGAAACAGATCATGCTCATGCCGTTTCAGGAGATTCTGGTTGGAGGCACTACTTTTACTGCCCTTGGCAGCCAGGAACTTTCCCTTCGGGAGGTAAAGAACTATCCGATGATTTCTCTTGGGCGGGAAACTATGACCTATAAATTTTACAACAGCGTATTTTTGTCCCATGGCCTGGATCTTTCCCCGGATACGGAAGCTGCCACTGCGGATCAGATCCTGCCTCTGGTAAAATGCGAGCTCGGGCTTGCCTTTTTGCCCCAGCCAATGGCCGCACCTTCCCTTTTGAAAAAAGAGATCGTACAGATTCCATTAAAAGATGAAATTCCGGAACGCCAGATCTGCCTGGTGTATGACAGCCAGCATCCTATGGGAGCTGCGGCAAGGGAACTAAAAAATACAATTGTATCCGGGCGGGGTTAAACCAAGTGTATGGAAAAAATTTTAGAATGCATTTTAATAATGCAAAAGATCCGGAAGTTGGCCCTATTACAGGCTGGCCGCCTCACAAAAACGTAGAAGAAAGTAAAAACGTAATAACCTATGATATTAATTCGGAGAAGCTGACAGAAGAGCAAAAAGAAGTTCCAAGGATATGGAACGATCTGAGTACAAATGAGTAGGAAACAGTAATGTCAATGCTGCGTGGACTTCGGAAGAAGGAGAACAGTTCGAGTATATGTATCGGCTGTTCTTTTTTTAAATTTTTAAGTGTTAAAGCGGTGAGGTTTTTCTTGTGTAAAGTGGAGCAATGGAGTATAATAAAATAGGTTTTTGGCAGAATTTTAAAAGCTATAATAAGAAAATCGGCAAAACAGACGAAAGTCTGTGACGCAAAGCTACAGGGCCTGTAAAATGGTAGCCAGTTGCATGAACTGAGGTGCACTGTCTGTGAGACAGTGTTTTTTTACGGTGTTATTTCATAGACGTAACAATAATAATTTTATGGCAGGGAATCAGATATGAAAAATACGAGAAGGATAGTTAGGATAGACAGAAAATGAAAGGAAAAAAAGTGATTGCAGGCATTCTGCTTGCGGGAATTTTAGCAGTCACCCTGGCAGGGTGTAAAAACACAGATAACACGAAAGAAGAAACTGAAAAGCCTGTTATTACCCTCGGAAGCGACAGCTATCCGCCATACAATTATCTGAACGAGGATGGCGTACCGACGGGCATAGATGTAGAACTGGCTACGGAAGCTTTCAAAAGAATGGGATATCAGGTGGAGGTTGTCCAGATCAACTGGGAGAAGAAAAAAGAACTGGTAGAGAGCGGAGAGATTGACTGTATCATGGGCTGCTTTTCTATGGAAGGACGTCTTGACGATTACCGCTGGGCAGGACCGTACATAGCAAGCCGTCAGGTGGTCGCTGTAAATGAGAACAGCGATATCTACAGCCTGAATGACCTGGAGGGAAAGAACCTTGCTGTCCAGTCCACAACCAAACCGGAAGGCATCTTTCTGAACCGGACAGATGAAAGAATCCCAAAGCTGGGCAATCTAATCAGCCTAGGACACAGGGAACTGATCTATACATTTCTGGGAAAAGGCTATGTAGATGCAGTCGCCGCACATGAGGAATCGATTGTTCAGTATATGAAGGATTATGATGCAAGCTTCCGTATCCTGGAAGAACCTTTGATGATCACTGGAATAGGTGTCGCTTTTGCAAAAGATGATGACAGAGGAATCTGTGAGCAGATGAGCCAGACTCTGGAAGAAATGCGTCAGGATGGCACATCCCTGAAAATTATTGGAAAATATCTGGATGATCCCCAGAAATATCTGGAGGTGGATGATCTTGGATATTAAGAGAAAGAAAAAAGAAAAACGAATCCAGCTGCTCGGTGGTATGATTGGAATCTGTGTGGCAGTAGTCTCTCTGTTTTATTTCTTTCATGCGGAGAAAACGGAAGCAGAGAAAAGAATGGTAGAGATTGTAAATTATGTCAAAGTGCAGTGTTCCACCTACACCCATTATAATGAATCTTCGGAATCCAAAAGCCTCCTCCGTGCTATTGAAAGTGCCAGACAGATGAGTACAAATATTAAAACGGAAAAAGAAAACGGCGGTCATCTAAGCCGGGAGTTCCTGAAAGAAAACCTGCAGACTCTCTGGGTGGATGGTATCATTGTACTGGATACAGAGGGAAAGACGGACTGCGAATACAGTACGGATGAGTCTCTGACTGATGAGATTACGGAGTATCTGCAAAAAGACATTATTATGGATTTTACCGGATATGAAGAAAGATCTTATTCAGAACGGTTTGCCAGGGAAGACGGATCCTATATTGATATTGCAGCCTGTGCCAGAAAAGATGCACCGGGTATTGTGGCAATCTACTATTACACACCTCCTGAATTTGCCAGAAACTATACACTGACGATACAGGGACTTTTAAATGGTTATAGTATCCAGAAAGATGGAACGATTATTGTCGCAGACGAGGGGATTGTTGTTGCCAGCAATGATGAGAGCTTGCTGGGGCAGAATACGGCTGACAACGAAGTTATTCAGGCAATGAAGAGACATACAGATAGTCAGCACATTTACCATTTGAAGAATGAAGGAATCGGATGTTACGGAATTATGCTGAAGCAGAGGGATTATTATATCTATGCGTATCTTCCGGATACAGAAGTGTTCCATAACCTTCCACTAAGTGTGATAAGCGTTATTTTTCTTTATTTTCTGATGTTTAGTATATTCTGGTTCTGGACATACAGAACCAATCTGGCACACCGAAAACAGGAACAGGAAAAAGATGAAAAATATAAAGAAGAACTTCTGATAGCAGCAAAAAAGGCAGAAGCAGCCAATGAGGCAAAAACAGAGTTTCTACAGCGAATGAGCCATGATATCCGGACTCCGATCAATGGAATCTGCGGCATGGTACATATGGCAGACTATTATGCAGATGATATGGAAAAGCAGACGGAATACAGAACAAAGGTGAAAGAAGCATCTAACCTGCTGCTGGAACTGGTAAATGAAATTCTGGATATGAGTAAGCTGGAGTCAGGCGAAATCGTTCTGGAAGAGATTCCATTTAATCTGAGCAGTATTTCAAGGGAAGTACTTGCTGTAATCGAGCAGATGGCTGCAGAACAGAATATCAGGATCGTGTGGGAGAAAAAAGAAATCACACACCGGGATTTTATTGGAAGTCCGGGGTATGTGAAACGGGTGATGATGAATATCCTGTCCAATGCGGTGAAATATAACAGAGAAAACGGACATATCTATATCAGCTGCATGGAAATCCCAGCCGGACAGCCAGGAATGACCACAATGGAATTTGTCTGCCGGGATACCGGAATCGGAATGACTGAGGAGTTCCAAAAACATATTTTTGAACCATTTGCACAGGAACACACAGGAAGCCGCACAAAATTTGCCGGAACAGGACTTGGGATGCCGATTGCAAAGAATCTGGTCGAGAAAATGGGCGGAGCCATTACCTTTGAAAGTGAAGAAGGCACAGGAACTACTTTTGTGATCCGGGTTCCGTTCAAAATAGATATGAATGCGGATAAACGTGAAAAACAGAAGGATGTATCAGAAAAATCTATAAAGGGGTTGCATATTCTTCTGGCAGAAGATAATGAGCTGAACATGGAAATTGCAGAATTTATGCTCCAGAATGAAGGTGCTGAGGTGACGAAAGCATGGAATGGACAGGAAGCTGTTGAGCTATTCAGAAAAAGTAAACCTGGTGAATTTGATGTCATTCTTATGGACATTATGATGCCGGTTATGAATGGTTATGAAGCTACAAAGAAAATCCGTTCTCTGGACAGAGAGGATGCAAAGATGATTCCGATCATTGCAATGACAGCAAATGCATTCACGGAGGACAGACTGAGAGCTAAAGAAGCAGGAATGGATGAACATATAGCAAAGCCTGTTGATGGAAAATTATTAATAAATATAATTTATAAACTAATGAAACACAGTTTCAGGGGGAGTCATAATGAAAAAGAAAAAACGGAGTAAGTTACTTGCTGTACTTCTGGTGATAGCGACAGGCACATCACTTTTGTCAGGCTGCGGCAGAAAAATTGCAGAAAAAGAAGATGCAGAAACCATCACAGTGTATTTATGGAGCACCAGCCTGTATGATAAATATGCACCATACATCCAGGAACAGCTTCCGGATATCAATGTTGAATTTGTAGTCGGCAATAATGATCTGGATTTTTATAAGTTTCTTGATGAAAACGGTGGATTGCCGGATATTATTACCTGCTGCCGGTTTTCCCTGCATGACGCAAGTCCGCTGAAGGACAGTCTGATGGATCTTTCCACAACCAATGAGGCAGGTGCTGTCTATGATACCTACCTCAGCAGTTTTATGAACGAGGATGGCAGCGTAAACTGGCTTCCCGTGTGTGCAGATGCCCACGGTTTTGTAGTGAACAAGGACCTTTTTGAAAAGTATGAAATTCCGCTGCCAACCGATTATGAAAGCTTTGTCTCTGCCTGCCAGGCATTTGACGAGGTGGGAATCCGTGGCTTTACTGCAGACTATTATTACGATTATACCTGTATGGAAACACTGCAGGGTCTGTCTGCATCAGAATTGTCTTCTGTAGACGGACGCAAGTGGCGCACCACCTACAGTGACCCGGATAATACAAAGAGAGAAGGTCTGGATGATACCGTCTGGCCGGAGGCTTTTGAACGCATGGAACAGTTTATCCAGGATACCGGGCTGAACCAGGACGATCTGGATATGAATTATGATGATATAATTGAGATGTACCAAAGTGGTAAGCTTGCCATGTACTTCGGCAGCTCAGCTGGTGTAAAAATGTTACAGGATCAGGGCATTAACACAACATTTTTGCCATTCTTTCAGGAGAATGGCGAAAAGTGGCTGATGACGACCCCATATTTTCAGGTGGCATTAAACCGTGACCTGACACAGGACGAGACGCGCCGGAAGAAAGCAATGAAGGTACTGAATACAATGCTTTCAGAGGATGCACAGAACCGGATCATTAGTGATGGACAGGATCTGTTAAGCTACAGCCAGGATGTGAATCTTAAGCTTACGGAATATCTGAAGGATGTGAAACCTGTGATCGAGGAAAACCACATGTATATCCGTATTGCGTCAAATGACTTTTTCTCCGTTTCCAAGGATGTGGTTTCGAAGATGATTTCAGGAGAATACGATGCAGAGCAGGCCTATCAGTCATTTAATTCCCAGCTTCTTGCGGAAGAATTTGCTTCAGAAAATATCGTGCTGGATTCACAGAAATCCTATTCCAACCGTTTTCATAGCAGTGGGGGAAATGCGGCTTATTCGGTTATGGCAAACACTCTGCGTGGTATTTATGGGACGGATGTGCTAATCGCAACCGGAAACAGCTTTACGGGAAACGTGCTGAAAGCTGGATATACAGAAAAAATGGCAAGAGACATGATCATGCCAAACAGTCTTTCGGCATATAGCTGCAGGATAAGCGGGGCAGAACTGACAGAACTGGTCAGAAACTTTGTAGAAGGCTATCAGGGAGGTTTCATTCCCTTTAACCGTGGCTCTCTGCCTGTGGTCAGCGGCATTTCCGTGGAAGTCAAAGAAACAGATGATGGTTATATATTGAGCAAAGTTACAAAAGATGGAAAAAAAGTTCAGGACGAGGATACTTTCACGGTAACCTGCCTTGCGATATCTAAACACATGGAAGCTTATCCGGCAGATGAGAATATTGTGTTTGATGGAGAAGATACCACTGTAAAAGATACCTGGACAGGATATGTTTCAGATGGTGATGCCATTCTTGCAGAGCCTGAAGACTACATGACTCTGAGGTGAGAAGAATGGATATTAAGAATCATAATAAAGGCAGAAAGAAACCTGTCATGGGAAAACCATTCCAGATAGCTGTCTTTACAGCTGTTTTACTGGGAATTGTTCTGATGGTTTTCCGATATTTTGGATTTGTATCGAAAACTGTTTATGAGGAAAGTGTTTCTCATCTGACGGAAGTTTTTCATCAGTCTGATAACATGCTGAGAGAACTGACAGATAAGAATCTGACCTATCTTCATATGTGGGGTGAGAATCTGCAGAATACCTTCAGC
The DNA here is from genome assembly GCF_039841815.1 of Ruminococcus sp. 1001136sp1. Lineage (NCBI taxonomy): Bacteria > Bacillati > Bacillota > Clostridia > Eubacteriales > Oscillospiraceae > Ruminococcus > Ruminococcus sp. 1001136sp1. The sequence continues at coordinate 192,093 of NZ_JBDPGY010000003.1, forward strand.
GAAGACGAAATTCGTAATTATATAAAGAAAGCGCAGGAAGATGCCGGATTCTTAGATTTCTTTTTTCTGTCAGTTGACGGGGACTACAAGATGGCGACAGGGGAAACCGGGTACCTTGGATTACAGGAAAACATTGAAGAGGATATCCGGCAGGGGAATGATGTGATAGCGAATGCAGCAGTTCCCGGAAAATCCCAGCTGCTTGTTTTTGCCACTCCCAGGGCCCATGGAATCTATCAGGGATTTGAATATGATGCAATTGCCATTGCGTATGAAAATTCTGATATTGTAAATGTGCTGGATATTTCTGTCTTCAATGGAGATGCTCAGAGTTTTATTGTTCATCCGGATGGCCGTGTTGTGGTCGATCATTCTTCTGAGTCATGGGGGAACGTGTATAACTTCTTTGGCGTTCTGAGAGAACATTCAGACATGTCCGAAAAAGAAATCAATGAGCTTTCGGAAAAGTTTAAAGCAGGACGTACCGATGCGATGCTGGTGAATCTGGATAAAGAGAATTACTATCTGGTCTATGAAAAATCGGATATCCAGGACTGGATGTTTCTGGGACTTGTAAGGGAGGATATCGTCAACGCCAGTATGAACAGTCTGCAGCGTAGTACAATGCTTCTTGTCAGTGTGGTTGTGCTCTGTATTGCCGCTTTACTTATCAGCTTTATTATTCAAAAAAGCAGGGCAAGTCTCAGGAGAAAAGATACAGAGATCCTGTACAGGGATGAACTGTTTCAAAAGCTGTCAATGAATGTGGATGATGTTTTCCTGATGCTGGACGCCAAAACATATCAGGCAGATTATGTCAGCCCGAATGTGGAAAAACTGATGGGATTTACGGTAGAACAGATTCGGAAGGATATTTATATTCTGGGAAAACTGCATCCATGGGATTCTGAGAATTCGAAGAAGAATTATCTGGAGGGAATCCAGACTTCGGAACAGCAGGAATGGGATTTTGAATATCTTCATCAGAAAACAGGAGAACGACGCTGGTTTCATATTGTGGCAATGGGCAGTGAGGTGAACCGGAAGAAGAAATATATTCTGGTTATGTCGGACCGTACCTCTGACAGGAATATGAATCAGGCACTTTCTGAGGCAGTACGTGCGGCGGAGACAGCAAACAGGGCAAAGAGTACCTTCCTCTCCAATATGTCTCACGATATCCGGACGCCAATGAATGCAATCATCGGCTTTACCACACTGGCTGTAAGTAATATTGATAATCAGAAAAAGGTCCGGGATTATCTGGGTAAGATCCTTTCCTCCAGTAACCATCTGCTTTCCCTGATCAATGATATCCTGGATATGAGCCGGATTGAGAGTGGAAAGATCCATCTGGAAGAAACGGAGGTCAGTCTGTCGGATGTGCTTCATGATCTGAAGACCATCATCAGCGGGCAGATCCATGCGAAACAGCTGGAGCTTTATATGGATGCCATGGATGTGACAAATGAGGATGTCTATTGTGATAAGACACGACTGAATCAGGTGCTGCTGAATCTTTTGTCCAATGCGATCAAGTTTACTCCTGCTGGCGGAACCGTTTCTGTCCGGCTGAAACAGTATCCGGGTCTCAAAAGAGGCAGTGAACTGTACGAGATCCGGGTGAAGGATAACGGAATCGGTATGAGTCAGGAATTTGTACAGAAGATCTTTTCTCCTTTTGAGAGGGAGCGGACTTCCACTGTAAGCAGGACTCAGGGTACAGGACTTGGTATGGCCATCACCAAGAATATTGTGGATATGATGGGTGGCACCATTGAGGTCCGGACAGAGCAGGGGAAAGGTACCGAATTTATCGTCCGACTGCCATTCCGGACTCAGCCTGAGCACCAACGTATAGAGAAGATCATAGAGCTGGAAGGTCTTAAGGCTCTGGTTGTAGATGACGATTTTAATACCTGTGACAGCGTGACAAAAATGCTTGTGAGGGTTGGAATGCGTTCGGAATGGACACTTTCCGGTAAGGAGGCTGTTCTGCGTGCACGACAGTCTATGGAGCTTGGGGATGCCTTCCATGCTTATATCATCGACTGGCGACTGCCGGATATGAATGGTATTGAGGTCACCAGACAGATCCGCAGTCTTGGTGACGATACACCGATCATTATTCTGACTGCTTATGACTGGTCAGACATCGAAGTGGAAGCCAGGGCTGCAGGAGTAACTGCATTCTGTGCGAAACCTCTGTTTATGTCCGATATCAGAGATACCCTGATGACTGCCATTGGCCAGAATCAGGCTGAGCAGGAGAAGCCTGTTCTTCCGGCGGCATGCTCAGATTTCAGAGGCAGATGTATACTGCTTGTGGAAGACAATGAGCTGAACAGTGAAATTGCGGTGGAGATCCTTAATGAATATGGCTTCCTGGTGGATACTGCAGAAAATGGGGCAGAGGCAGTAGAGAAGGTCAAGAGGTCGAAACCGGGCGGTTATGATCTGGTGCTGATGGATGTGCAGATGCCGGTAATGAACGGATATGAGGCCACGAAGCAGATCCGTGCCCTTAGGGATCCGGCACTGGCAGGAATCACCATCCTTGCCATGACTGCCAATGCTTTTGACGAAGATAAAAAGAAAGCACTGGAATGTGGTATGAATGGCTTCTTATCCAAGCCAATTGTTATAGAGGAATTGATCAGTACGTTACAAAACAATCTGGTAGATTAGTAAAAAAACTGCTAAGAAGTTCGGTTAACAACTTTTTAGCAGTTTTTTTTATTTATTCGGAAAATTTATCACTGTAACGAAGCTGCATATCTTCCCAATCCATGAACAATACATAAAATACTTTTCCGTATTGCTGGCTTTCTACGATTCTTCCATGATCAAGCACGGAAAGATAAGTTCCGTCAGCTTTTCGAAGATGAAAGTGAATATAGTCATTGTCATTGCCTGTGTCAATCTGTTCCCAGATGCTTGTTTCAATCTGTTGCTGTTCATCTTGTCGGATCAGATTGCGGAACCTTTTTTGAGTAAGCCTGAATAGTTCATCCATGCTCTTATAACCAGCCATATGAAGAAATTCGTGGTTTGCATAAAAGAGCTCATCATCTTCTTTGTCTGCCCTGTATATGATAAATGCACCTGGAAGGTGTTCAGAGATATCCTTCAGTGCAAATCCAAGCTGTTTGCGGACTCCTGACTGGAGCCCCTTTCTGTAAGCCATACATCCGTTTTTTCCATGCAGTTTTATTTCATAAAGAGCTGCATCTGCACAGCGCATAAGCTGTGAAGGGCTGGCTGCAAATGTTGGATATTCTGCATATCCGAGAGATATGTAAAATGCAACTTTTTTACCGTGATATGAAAACGTTTTTGGAAGCTTAGTGAATTGCTGCAGCTGTTTATCTGCTTCCTTAAAGGTACAATGTGGTAAAAGAATGCAGAATTCGTCACCACCATTTCTTCCAAGCAATGCATCGGATGGGAAAAAAGCTTTCATACTGTCTGCCAGACTCTTTAATGCTTTGTCTCCGTAACTATGGCCATAGATATCATTGATAAACTTAAAGTCATCAATATCAAGGAGCGCAGCCACAAAATGTGTTTGTGGATTTTTAGAAATTATTTTTTCTGCTAATTCATCAAATCCATAGCGATTATAAATATTTGTAAGAGAATCTGTGCGCGCCAGTATTTTATATTTGTTCTTGTGTTCTTTTGCTACCAGCCATACCCTGGTAAGCACTGACAGAAGAAGGCTTATAGTAAGAAACATACCACTGATAATTATCAGTAGTGTGTTATTTCTCCATCCGGTTTTAGGAGTTACCTCAAGCTTCCAGGTTCCATCTCCTACTGTAAAAGCGTAAGAAACCGGATGATCTATTTGACCATCTGACTGATAAACCACTTTATAAGTATCACTCCAGGGAGTGTCTGTTTTTAAAATTTTGTATTCATATCCAAAATTTGAAAGTGCAATGACTGCATCTGAAAAAATATCCGGAACACGCAGGATAACAATGGTAAATCCCCAGAAATACTCTTGTCCGCTTTTATCCTTCAGGTAGACTGGATTGCGGACTGCAATTCCATAACCGCCCTGTTTTAATTCGAAGGGCCCCTGCGTAATGGTTGCATGGTTATCTCTTGCATAACAAGAAATCTCTTTACGGTCTTTATCATGGAGCAGATCAATCTTACCTGCCTCATTTCCTTCAGCCGGATAAATATCTGTTACAACACCATTAGGAGCGAGCTGCACGCTTTCAATAGAATCAGACATAAGATTCCCGGCAATCGTGTCAAACTGATGGATTTCGCCATTTTCACTGATTAAGGTCTGTTCCAAAGCATTTGTAATTTCAATTCCATCTGCAATTTCATTCTTTATGCGTTCACCATAGGTGGTTGCGTTTAATTGTGCCAATATGTGTCTCTGATTTTTTTCATGGGTGTCTGTTTTGTATACAATTAAACCAAAAAGGCATATGCCCAGTAAAAAAATAATAAGAGGCACAAGTGTTTTTTTCTTCACTTGGTTCACCTCATTTTATTCATTGGAGTTTTTATAATAAAGCATTATATCATAGAAGTTGAAAAACGGAATAAGTTAAAAAAAAAATGACAGTATAATGACAATATGTTTTTGGGCGTTAAAACGGCGTTAAAACGGTAATGTTTTTCTTGTGTACAGTAGAGTACTATAGTATAATAAAACCAGTTTTTTGCATAAATTTAAAAGCTATAATAAGGAAATCGGCAAACCAGATGAAAGTCTGGGACGCAAAGCTACAGGGCCTGTAAAATGGCAGCCAGTTGCATGAAATGACGTGCACTGTCTGTTTGACAGTGTTTTTTTTACGGAGTTATTTCACAGACGTAACAATAATGATTTTATCAGGAAAGAATGAGGAAAATAAAAGTATGAAAAAGGCAAAACGTTGTCTGACAGCAGTGGTGTCAGGTGTGCTTGTAGCAACTGCTGTCTTGTCTGGATGTGGACAGTCAAAGAAAGAAGTATCTAAAAACGATGATCATCTTACCGTTTATCTGTGGGAAAATCGTTTGATGAAAAATATTGCACCCTATATCCATGAACAGTTTCCTGATCAGGATATTGAATTTATTATTGGTAACAATGATACCGATTTATACAGTTATTTTAAAGAACATGATGAATTACCGGATATCATAACAGTACGGCGATTTTCTGGAACAGATGCACAGGACTTACAGCCTTATCTTATGGATTTTGCTTCTTATGATGTTGTTTCCAAGTATTATTCCTATGCGGTGCAATATTATAAGAATGCGGAGGATGAAATCCAGTGGCTGCCAATCTGTGGTATTCCGCAGACGATCATTGCCAACAAAACACTGTTTGATCAGTATGGCGTAAAGATTCCAGAAAATTATGAGGAATATGTACAGGCCTGTCAGCAGTTTTATGATAATGGCATAAAACCGTATTCCATGGATCTTGGGGAAGACTGGTCTAATAATGAAATCATCCAGGCGGCGGCAATCGGTGAGTTTACAAGCCTGGATGGTATTGAATGGCGAAACAGTGCAGAGACTGCAGCGGATGAAGTGAAGTTTGATGATGCATTATGGAAACGTATTTTTTCAGAAACCAGTCAGTTTCTTAAGGATTCGCACTTTGGTAAAGAAGATATCAATATTGACGTCGATACAGGAATCCAGATGTTTGTCGAGGGAAAATCAGCAATGTTTCATGGACATCCGACGGTTATGCAGCAGCTGCAGAAACAGATGGATGCGGAGCTGATCCGTATTCCTTACTTTTCACAGACATCGGATGAATCCTACGTGTACATGACTCCGTCCTTAAACATTGCATTTAACAAAAACCTGGAAAAAGACCGGGAGAAACTGGATACCGCACTGGATGTGCTGGATTGTATGATTTCAGAAGAGGGGCAAAAGCTGATTGCGGATGGAAGCGGTGTTATTTCATTGAATACAGATGTTCCAACCATGATGCAGGATGTACCTGGACTGGAAGAGGAAATTAATCATAATGCTGTTTATATCCGATATTCCGCCCAAAAATCATTTGATGCAGGTCTTGAGGCTGTTCACGGATTACTGTCAGGGGAAATGGATGAAACACAGGCTTATGATACTTTGCGCAGTGTAATGAATCGTAAAGATCCAGAAGAAAAAGCAATGGTGAATTTTGAAAATGAATATTCCATTTCACTGAACGATAGAAATGGCCGTGATGCAGCATCTTCCATTTTAACTACGATCAGAGAAGAAAATGATGCACAGCTGGCTCTGGCACCATATTATTATTTCACTTCTTCTATGTACAAAGGAGAATGTACCAATAGCCGGGTTGGCATGATGACAGCGAAGAGTTCAGATACAGCATTATATTTTGCAAAAATTAATGGTAAACAGGTTTTTGAACTCGTGGAAAATTATCTCGCCGAAGCTGATGAGAATTTTTATGTAACCAATAAATACGAATTACCAATTGCATCCGGTATGAAAATGATCGTCAATCAAGCGGAAAGTGGATTTTCGTTAAAGGACTTGACAGTTAATGATAAGAAAATAGACAAAGAAAAGGAATACTTTATTCTTCTTACAGACACCACAATGTCTGTTTTGAAAAAAATAAATCCGAAATGTGAGATTGAGCAGCTTAAAGATACAACATTATCAAGTGCATGGATCGAAGCAATGTCAAAAGGACGGCAGCCGTCAGCACCGGAAGACTATATAGAGGTTGAACAGTAAAAGTGGAGATAGAACAAACGGTAAATAAAAGAAAAAAATAACAAGGCTGTTGCTTATACTACTTATTATTCTTTTAAGCTTAGCTTGTATCAAGTATCTGATAAGTAAGTCTGGCAAGTATATCAGCGAAAATGGAAAAAGCAGTATGGAAGCTGTTGTTGAACAGATACAGCAGACCTATGATCTTCAAGTGAGTGGATACTACAGCCAGCTGCAGTTGGTTGAGGAATTTTTACTTCATGAGAGGGAGCTGTCTCTTGAAACGGATACGAACAAAAATTTCTTTGAAGCATGGGAAAAAGAATCGGAAAGCACCCTTATATTCATTCAGGAAAATGGTCAGGCAGTATCAGCAGGTGGAACAAAAATGCGGATTGATATGCCAAGTAAACTTCTGCTGGACTTAAAGAATGGATACAATATTGGAAAACTGGTGCGTCTTGATTATGATCAGGAGAAAAAAGACGGTTATCTGGTTGCGATCCCATGTCAGGAATACACTATCAATGGGGAAACTTATACGGCAATTGGAACTGTGTATGATCATTCGAAACTGGATTCCATGTTAAAACTGAAAGGTTATGATGGGAAAGCATATTTGTTCATGCTGGATCATGACGGAAATATTACGTATACGAACCAGAGTGGAGATAAATACCTGCGTAATTATTCTTTGTTAAAACATTTAAAAGGGGAACAGGCTATTACAGAAGAAGAGGCTGATTTGTTCAAAAATAAGTTTGATAACAGAGAATCGGGAGTTGTACTTTTGGGAAAACAGAATCCCTATTATCTGGGGTATTGCCCGATAGAAAGCAACAACACCATTTTGGTATGCATTGTGGCAAGGGGAGTTGTTGACAATGTGCTGAGGGATTACCAGAAAACGGTGTTGTTTACAACAATACTCATGGCAGGTTTTATACTTTTACTTTTTGCCGGATTATTCTACAGTATTTCCAGACTTAGTCTTGCAGATCAAAAAGCAGAATATGAAAAAAGAAAGAATGAACTTCATTTACAAACAATGAAGGAAATGGAAGTAGTCAATCAAAAACTGAAAAAGGCAAAGAACGTTGCAACAGAGGCTTTACAGACAGCTGAAAATGCAAATAAGGCGAAAACGGATTTTCTGTCTAATATGTCACATGATATTCGTACTCCTATGAATGCAATCATTGGTATCACATCTTTGATCAGACATGATGCAGGTAATAAAGCGAAAGTTATAGAGTATGCAGATAAAATAGATAGTTCATCACAGCATCTGTTAGGAATTATTAATGATGTTCTGGATATGAGTAAGATTGAGGCAGGAAAAACAGTCTTCAAGTATGCTGACTTTTCTATTTTGGATTTTATGCAGGAACTTGACACTATATTTCATACTCAAATATATGAAAAGCAGCAGACCCTTACAATCATAAAAGAAAATATTCAGCATGAGTGGGTGAATGGTGATCAGGTTCACCTGATGCAGATTTTCAGCAACCTGCTTTCCAATGCAGTGAAGTATACCCAGGAAGGTGGGAAAATTCAGTTCTTTGTAGAAGAATGTGAGACAAAGTCATCTGTCTATGCAAAGTACCGTTTCTTAGTTAGCGATAATGGTATGGGAATGTCGGCAGATTTCAAGGATACAATTTTTGATGCGTTTACCCGTGCGGAAAGTTCCCTTACAAATAAAATACAGGGAACCGGACTTGGAATGGCGATTACTAAGAACCTGGTTGAGGCAATGGGAGGCACCATTGATGTGGAGAGTGAATTGGGACAGGGAAGCTGTTTTGAGGTTATCTTGGATCTGAAAATTGCAGAGGATAGAACGGTTGCTCTGGCGGCACAAGAAGAAACAGATGAGCAGGATGGTAATATCCTTCAAGGAATGAGATTCCTGTGTGCAGAGGATAATGAACTGAACGCAGAGATCCTGACGGAACTGTTAAAGATTGAAGGTGCGGAATGTACCATCTGTGAAAATGGCGAAGAGATTTTGAAAGCATTTGAACAGTCTGCTCCGGGTGACTATGACATGATTCTAATGGATGTGCAGATGCCTGTTATGAATGGTTATGAGGCAACGAAGGCAATCCGCAGAGGTTCCCATAAACTGGCAAAGACGATTCCGATTATTGCCATGACGGCCAATGCATTTTCAGAAGACATTCAGCATTCCCTTGCGGCTGGCATGAATGCACATGTTTCAAAACCGGTTGAGATGAAGGTGCTGGAAAAGACGATCAGAAGCATAAAATCTGGTGGGGGGGGGTACCGAACCGCAGGTCACTGTACAGTGACGAATGGAAAGTAACCGGACATAGAAGAATCAAAAAGGATAGTTAGGGATAGACAGAAAATGAAAGGAAAAAGAGTGATTGCAGGCATTCTGCTTGCGGGAATTTTAGCAGTCACCCTGGCAGGGTGCAAAAACACAGATAACACGAAAGAAGAAACCGAAAGGCCTGTTATTACCCTCGGCAGTGACAACTATCCACCATACATTTATCTGAATGAGGATGGTGTACCGACGGGAATCGATGTAGAACTGGCTACAGAAGCTTTCAAAAGAATGGGATATCAGGTGGACGTTGTTCAGATCAACTGGGAGAAGAAAAAAGAACTGGTGGAGAGCGGAGAGATTGACTGTATCATGGGCTGCTTTTCCATGGAAGGGCGTCTTGATGATTACCGCTGGGCGGGACCATATATAGCAAGCCGTCAGGTGGTTGCTGTAAATGAGAATAGTAATATCTATAAACTGAGTGACCTGGAGGGAAAGAACCTGGCTGTTCAGTCAACAACCAAACCGGAAGGTATCTTTCTGAACCGGACGGATGAAAGAATCCCAAAACTGGGCAATCTGATCAGCCTGGGACACAGGGAGCTGATCTATACATTTCTGGGAAAAGGATATGTAGATGCAGTTGCAGCACACGAGGAATCTATTGTTCAGTATATGAAGGATTATGATGCAAGCTTCCGTATTCTGGAAGAGCCTCTGATGATCACCGGAATAGGTGTCGCTTTTGCAAAAGAGGATGACAGAGGAATCTGTGAGCAGATGAGCCAGACACTGGAAGAAATGCGTCAGGATGGCACATCCCTGAAAATCATTGAAAAATATCTGGATGATCCCCAGAAGTATCTGGAGGTGGATGATCGTGGATATTAAGAGAAAGAAAAAAGAAAAACGAATCCAGTTGTTCGGCGGTCTGATTGGAGTCTGTGTGGCTGTAGTTTCTCTGTTTTATTTCTTTCATGCGGAGAAAGCGGAAGCAGAGAAAAGAATGGTAGAGATTGTAAACTATGTGAAAGTGCAGTGCTCCACCTACACCCATTATAATGAATCTTCGGAATCCAAAAGTCTTCTCCGTGCGATTGAAAGTGCCAGACAGATGAGTACGAATATCGATATGGAAATAGAAAACGGCAGTCAGCTAAGCCGGGATTTCCTGAAGGAAAACCTGCAGACTCTATGGGTGGATGGTATCATTGTACTGGATGCAGAAGGAAAGACGGACTGCGAATACAGCACGGATGAGTCTCTGGCTAATGAGATTACAGAGTATCTGCAAAAAGAAATTATCATGGATTTTGCCGGATATGAAGAAAGAAGCTATTCGGAACGGTTTACCAGGGAAGATGGATCCTTTATTGACATTGCAGCCTGCGCCAGAAAAGATGCACCGGGTATCGTTGCAATCTATTATTACACATCTCCTGAATTTGCCAGAAACTATACGCTGACGATACAGGGGCTTTTAAATGGTTATAGTATCCAGAAAGATGGAACGATTATCGTTGCAGACGACGGAATCGTTGTTGCCAGCAATAATGAGAGCCTGTTGGGACAGAATACAGCCGACAACGAAGTTGTTCAGGCAATGAAAAAGCATACAGACAGTCAGCATATCTATCATTTTAGGAAGGAAGGAATTGGATGTTATGGAATCATGCTGAAACAGCGTGATTATTATATCTACGCATATCTTCCGGATACGGAAGTGTTTTGTAATCTTCCATTAAGTGTTATAGGTGTTATTTTTCTTTATTTTCTGATGTCCGGCATATTCTGGTTCTGGACATACAGAACCAATCTGGCGCACCGGAAACAAGAATTTGAAAAAGATGAAAAATATAAAGCAGAACTTCTGATAGCAGCAAAAAAGGCAGAAGCCGCCAATGAGGCAAAAACAGAATTCCTTCATCGTATGAGCCACGATATCAGGACTCCGATTAATGGAATCTACGGTTTGATCAATATGGCAGACCATTATGCAGATGATATGGAGAAGCAGAAGGAATACAGAACAAAGGTTAAAGCGGCATCCAATCTGTTGCTGGAACTGGTAAATGATGTTCTGGACATGAGTAAGCTGGAGTCGGGTGAAGTTGTTCTGGAAGAGAGTCCATTTAATCTGAGCAAAATCTCTGAGGAAGTGCTTGTTGTAATTGAACAGATTGCTGCAGAACAGAATATCCGGATTGTATGGGAGAAAAAAGAAATCATACACCGTGATCTTATTGGAAGTCCGGGGTATGTAAAACGTGTGATAATGAATATCCTGTCCAATGCAGTGAAATATAACAGAGAAAATGGACATATTTATCTTAGCTGCATGGAAATCCCATCCGAACAGCCAGGAATGACGACAATGGAATTTATCTGCCGGGATACAGGAATCGGAATGACTGAGGAGTTCCAGAAACATATTTTTGAACCATTTGCACAGGAATATACGGGAAGCCGCACAAAGTTTGTCGGAACCGGACTGGGAATGGCCATTGCAAGGAAGCTGGTCGAGAAAATGGGTGGAACCATTACTTTTGAAAGTGAAAAAGGCGTAGGGACGACATTTGTGATCCGGGTTCCATTTAAAATAGATCCGGATGCGGATAAACGTGAAGAACAGAAGGATGTATCCGAAAAATTTATAAAGGGGCTGCATATTCTTCTGGCGGAAGATAATGAGCTGAATATGGAAATCGCCGAATTTGTGCTTCAGAATGAAGGTGCTGACGTGACAAAAGCCTGGGATGGTCAGGAAGCTGTTGAACTGTTCAGAAATAGTGAACCTGGTGAATTTGATGTCATTCTTATGGACATTATGATGCCGGTAATGAATGGTTATGAAGCTACAAAGATGATCAGGTCTCTAGACAGAGAGGATGCAAAGGAGGTACCGATCATTGCAATGACAGCAAATGCGTTCACGGAGGACAGAATAAGAGCAAAAGCAGCAGGGATGGATGAACATGTTGCTAAGCCAGTTGATGTGGAATTACTGATAAAAGTAATTCATAAATTGGTGAATGATTGATAGAGCAGTGTCAAATAAGCGGTGAAATATAGACAGGAGGACTAAAATATGACAATGCAAGAGTGTTATGAAGCTATTGGAGGAAACTATGAAGCTGTCTTGGAACGCCTTCACAGCGAAGCACTGATTCGGAGATTTGCATTAAAGTTCCTTGAAGATCAGAGTTATATACAGTTAAAACAGGCATTGGAAAATAAAAATTATGAAGATGCTTTCCGCGGTGCACACACACTGAAAGGGGTGTGTCAGAATCTTTCCTTTGACCGTCTGTATGAGGTTAGTCATGAGTTGACAGAACTTTTGAGAGATAGAACCGGAGAGCAGCCGGGGATACCGGAAGCAATGGAAAAAGTAACAGAAGTATATGAGATGACAATTGAAGAAATAAAGAAGGGGCTGTAGTATTAAGTGATGCGACATGACTTTCTGCCTTGAATCAAGTGCTTGGAAGATCATAAAAAACGAGTGGATAAAGGAAAGAAAAATGTGGATAAAAAACAAAAAATACTGATTGTAGATGATGCAAAATTTAACAGGGATATATTGAAGGAGATTCTTGGAGATGCTTATAACTATCTGGAAGCCGAAAATGGTAATCAGGCAATCCAGATGATAGGAGAAAATATTGGAATTGATCTGATGCTTTTGGATATCAATATGCCACAGATGAATGGTTTTGAAGTCTTGAAAATAATGAAAAGAAGCCAGTGTATTGCTGAAACTCCTGTAATCATGATATCTTCTGAAGATGCTGTTGATACTATGCGTAAGGCATATGAGCTGGGAATCACAGATTATATCACACGACCGTTTGATTCTGTGATTGTAAAGAAAAGAGTTCAGAATACCTTGGGCCTCTATATGAACCAAAAGCATCTGATAAATGTGGTTTATAATCAGGTTTACGAAAAAGAAGAAAATAATAATATCATGATCCGGATTATGAGTAATATATTGGGATCCCGTAACAGCGAGAGCAGAGAACACATCCTGCATATAAAAACAGCAACGGAGATGATGCTGAGACAACTGGTAAAAGTAACAGATGCTTATCCTTTGACAGAGGCAGATATTGCTTTGATTACAACTGCTTCTTCCCTTCATGATATTGGTAAGATCCGTATTCCGGAGGAAATATTGAATAAGCCAGGCAGACTTACAGATGAAGAATTTCAAATTATGAAAACCCATAGTGAGCTTGGCGCAGCTATAATTAAGGATATGGACTTTCCGCAAGATCATCCACTGGTGCATACTGCATGGGAAATCAGCAGATGGCACCATGAAAGATGGGACGGAAAGGGTTATCCGGATGGCTTGAAAGGTGAAGAAATACCAATCTCTGCACAGGTGGTATCAATTGTCGATGTTTATGACGCACTCACCAGTGAAAGGTGTTACAAGAAAGCATTTGATCATGATACAGCGATTCAAATGATCCTGGATGGGCAATGCGGTCAGTTTAATCCGCTTCTCCTTAAGTGTTTGAAAGAACTGAGTACTCAGCTTTCAAAAATACTTGGTAAAGAGATGGATGACAATAAACATTATCATGAGGCACAGAGACTTTCGAATGAAATACTCAGTGATAAATCCCTACCGAACCAGATTTATTCACAGAGTCTTGTCAAGGTCATGCAGGAGAAAATTGATTTCTTTAAATCGAACAGTGGCATAAATTCGATTGATTACAATGCAAGTTCGGGCCAATTAACGATAATAAATGAAAAACAGACGATAATATACCAGATAGATGATCCGGGAATTGATGTATCCAAAGTGTTTGAAGTGAGTGAAGAAGATATTCAAAATATCATAGATTTGTTGGAACAGACCTCAATAAAGAATAAAGAAATTTCATTACAGATAAAAGCAAGGATTGAAAACAAAAGACAAATGTATAATCTGAAACTGCATACATTGTGGACTCCATTAAAGAAAGATGGCTATATTGGAATTATCGGGTATTTTGATCCTGTAAAATAGAAAAATGCAAATTTAGTGTAATTACAATGCCATGTAAAGGGATAAAAATGAATAAATCAGTATTGCAAAGGGGTATCATTATTATATTGTGCAGTTACATCCTTTTTTCAATCTGTCCGGTTTATGCTTTTGCAGCAGAAAATCAGAAAGAGAAAATTGTCAGGATTGGTGTACCGGATGATACATATGATAAGATAAATGGAAATGGAAAAAGAAGCGGATACGGCTATGAATATCTGCAGAAAATCGCGGGTTATACAGGGTGGAAATATGAATATGTAGATTGTACATGGGAAAACTGTTTTGATAAATTAAAAAATGATGAGCTGGATATTATAGAAGGAATCTCTTACACGGAGGAACGGGCAGAAAATATGTTTTTTTCTGGTATTCCAATGGGAGACGAAAGATATTGTGTCTACGCAAAAACCGGTCATACAGATATCTCATCCTCTGACACTGCATCTTTCAATGGGAAAAAGATTGGGATGCTTATGGGTTACCTGCCGGAAATGGTATTGAACGAGTGGGAAACGAAATATGATCTGCATACACAGCATGTCAATGTTTCAAATAATGAAGATGCTTTGAAGAAAATTGCAGACGGAGAAATTGACGGTTTCGTATCGTTAGAGGATTCCCGCCTGGGTGACTACGGAATGGCGGCCTTAACGAATATCGGAAGTTCAAAAATATATTTTGCAATCGGTCAGAGTCATTCTGATTTAAAGACAGAGCTGGATAATGCTATGAGAAGGATCACGGATGATGATCCTTATTATGCAGATGAACTGCATAAGCAGTTTCTGTCAGTGGACAGCGTTTGTTTCCTGACGGGAGAAGAACAAAAATGGCTGTCAGAGCATGGAGCGATCAAAATCGGTTATTTGATAAACGATGGCGGGGTCAGTACTCTTGATACAGAAACCAGAGAAGTGAGCGGTCTGATCATAGATTACGTTCTACTTGCACAAAACTGTCTGGAAGGACAGACTTTGAAGTTTAATCTGAAGGGGTATGAGTCACAAGAGAATATGCAAAAGGCGTTGCATGATGGAGAAATTGATATGATTTTTCATGTGATGCAAAATACGAATGTTGCCGAAGACCTGGGCTATGATCTGACAGATACTGTCTGGAAGTATAATATGGCGGCTGTAACGGTTAAAAAGAGTTTTGATGAAAATGCTGAAAATACGGTTGCGATACCAAGAGAAGAGAGTGATTTGAAGTCTTATGTTTCCTACAATTATCCACAGTGGCATGTGAAGGAATATGCTACCTGGAAGGATGCAAAAAAGGCTGTATATAATGGAAAAGCAGACTGCATGATTATGGACTCAGGCAAGCTGACACAATATTCTGATGATAATAAACTGCATAGTGTTTTTCTGGAAAAGTACGGTATGGTGTCATTTGCAGTCAGACATGGAAACAGCATGCTGCTGTCTGTCCTGAATAAGACTATAAAAACAATGTCTGTTTCAAAATTCTCCAATGCTGTGTATATGTATGACAGTAATCTGAAGAAAGTTACGGTAAAGGAGTTTATAAGGGACAATTTCTGGGGCTTTACGGTGCTTGGTGTATCTGTTTTTTTGATCGTGCTGGTACTGATACTTGGATTCCTCCGAAAAGCCAGAGTTGCAGAGAAAAAGGCAAAAGAGGCACAGCAGCAGGCAGAAAAGGCGAATCGTGCAAAGACAGATTTTTTGAGACATATGAGCCATGATATCCGGACACCTTTAAATGGAATTATTGGGATGATCAATATATCAGAGCGTTATTGTGGCGATAAAGAAAAATTGTATGAATGTAAAGAAAAGGTAATGGAATCCATGGACTATCTGCAGTCCCTTCTGAATAATGTTCTGGACATCGGAAAAGTAGAAGCTGGAACATTGCAGCTGGAACACAAGCCATTTGATCTGGTTGCGATGCTCGTAAAACAGATTTCGATTGTTGAGACAAATGCAAAGGAGTATGGTATCAGCTTTGAAGGCGGAGCTTCCATGAGTACTTTTCATCACAGATATGTTATTGGCAGTGAGGAATATCTAAACCGCCTTCTTATGAATCTTGCCGGAAATGCCGTTAAATATAACCGAAGAGGTGGTAAAGTAATCCTGTATTGCAATGAGATTTCAAGCGATGAAAAGACAGCGGTTTTTGAATTTGTATGTTCCGATACGGGACTTGGTATGAGCGAAGAATTTCAGAAACATGCATTTGAATCCTATGCCAGGGAAGGAAAAGAAACAACGAGTGGATATAGTGGTGCCGGACTTGGACTTTCTATTGTAAAAGATATTGTGGACAGGATGAACGGAACAATCAAACTGGAAAGTAAAGAAAATGTAGGTACAACGTTTACCGTCACGATACCACTTGAGATTGATCATAATGCTGAGAAGGAACAGCAAAAAAAAGTGGAAAAGCCTGATCTGTCGGGTAAGAGTGTATTATTAGTTGAGGATAATGAGCTAAATCTGGAAATTGCAAAAATGCTGCTGGAGGATGAAAAGATGGTTGTGACTACGGCAGAAAATGGCAAGGAGGCTGTGGATATTGTTTCCCGATCCGTTCCAGGCAGATTTGATTTTATTTTTATAGACATTATGATGCCGGTAATGGATGGATTAGAAGCAACCAGACAGATAAGGACATTGAACCGTATGGATACAAAAGAGATACCAATCATTGCCATGACAGCTAATGCATTTCAGGATGATATCAGGAACTGCATAGATGCCGGAATGAATGCACATATTGCAAAACCTATTGACAGTAAAAAAATAGAGGATACGTTGCAAATGGTTTTAAAGTAGAAACTACAGTAAGACAAATTCGATTGCCAGAAAAGGAAGAAAAATGATGAGTAACAAAAATAAGAGCAGGATGCGGCAATATGGAAGTCTTTTGTTGTGCAGTATTCTTTGTGTTGTGTTTCTGGCAGCCCCGGTCAGGGCGGCAGATTTAGATGAAGATATTGATGCGACAGAGACAACTAAGACAAATGTAACAGCGAAACCACAATCCGAGGTGGTGAAAGCGGCATGGTATGAAGATTCTTATCATATCACAGACAAAAATGGAAGTCGGAGTGGTTATGGATATGAGTATGAGCAGGCGGTTTCTGCCTATACCGGATGGGATTATGACTATGTCACTGGCAATTGGGAAGAATTGTTGAAAAAGCTGCAGAATGGTGAGATTGACCTGATGAGTTCTCTGTCCTATACGGATGAACGTGCAAAAACAATGCTCTTTTCCGACCTGCCTATGGGAGAAGAAAAATATTATCTGTATGCAGATCTGGCAAATTCAGATAAGTGCAGAAAATACGGTTGATATCGCAAAAGAAAATTCCAAATATAAATGGTATGTTACTTATAATTATCCAGACTGGAATATTAAAGAATATAATTCGATAAAAGACGCGGAGCAGGCAGTACGTAAGGGGAAAGCAGACTGTTTTATCGCCAGGTCCGGACAGGCAATGAAGTATGTCAATGACAAAAAAATGCACAGTGTGTTTCTGACCAAAACAGCAAATACATCATTTGCAGTAGACAAGGGAAATACGATCCTTATGTCAATCCTGAATAAGACTTTGAAATCCATCCAGACTTCAAAGCTGACAGGAGCAGTAGCCATGTATGAAGATTCTTTAAAAAGAGTTACGTTTACTGATTTTGTGAAGGATAATTTCCTGATGGTTATCATTATGTTTTCTCTGGTATTTATACTGATACTGGGAATGTTCATTTATTTGCTGAAAAAGGCAAAAGCTGCTGAGATGAAGGCAAGAGAATCCCAGACACAGGCAGAAAATGCAAATGCTGCGAAGTCTGCGTTTCTTTTCAATATGTCCCACGATATCCGTACACCGATGAATGCATTACTTGGGTATAACCAGCTGATGAAAAAAGAACTGACAGATCCGAAGCTGCTTCATTATCAGAGGGCGGTCGAACAGTCTGGAAATCTTTTGCTGGCAATTATCAATAATGTACTTGATATGGCTCGTATTGAAAGTGGCAGAGTGGAACTGGATGAAAGCTATGCCCGGATTGATCAGACTGTGGATGAGATAAAAAGTGTATTTGAACCGCAGGCTGACCAAAAAGGATTGAACCTTATATTTGAAACACAGGTGGAGCATCAGCATGTACTGTGTGACATTACAAAAACAAAACAGATTCTGGTAAACCTGATCAGTAATGCAGTTAAATATACACCGGCAGGAGGAACCGTTACGGTCGCTGTACAGGAGTTTCCATGTGAACAGGAGAATTCTGTGAAAATTCAGATAGAGGTTCGTGATACAGGAATCGGAATGAGCAAAGAATTTCTTCCAACTCTGTTTGATTCCTTCTCAAGGGAACGGAATACGACCGTTGGTAAAGTTGCAGGTACAGGTCTTGGAATGGCAATTGTAAAAAAATATGTGGATCTGATGGGCGGCAGCATAGACGTGAAAAGTGAACTGGGAAAAGGAACAGTGTTTACCCTTATCCTGACACAAAAAAAGGCTGACGAAAACTATTACGGGCAGAAATCAGAAAAAACAGATGCCGCGGATATGAAAATCCGTTTACGTGGAAAACATATTTTACTGGCAGAGGATAATGACCTGAATGCAGAAATAGCAATTGCAATACTTGAAGAAACAGGGCTTGTCATTGACCGGGTGGAAGATGGCATACAGTGTGTAAATCAAATAGAGCAGATGCCGGCCGGAACTTATGATATGATTTTGATGGATATCCAGATGCCGAATATGGACGGCTATAAGGCAACCAAATGTATCAGAAATTTACAGGATAAAAGAAAGGCAGAGCTCCCGATTATTGCCATGACAGCAAATGCTTTTGAGGAAGACCGGAAAAAGGCTTTTGATGCAGGTATGGATGGGCATATTGCAAAACCGATCGACATTGAGAAAGTAAAGATGACCATTTACAAATATATATAAGAAAAGTCGGCAAGGAGATATTGACGTTCGGGGAGCATTCCAGATTATTAAAGGATATAAGAGCGGCGAAACTACAGTTGGAAAAGAAAAATGAATATTCTTCCATGGAGTAACTTGGGGCTGGGAGCTTCCGATCGAATAAAGTAATCGATTCGACAGCTTCCCAGCGTTTCTGATGCTATTCTAATTCATTTGACACCTTTTCGCTAATAGTATGATAGATTTCCTTTGTCGCTGAATCATTTGCACCATTTACAACCAATATTTTTCCATCTATACTCATGACTACATATGAATGACAGGATGAATGGGTATACCGGATATAATCTCCATAGACATCATTTCTAAAATTTCCCATAGCATATCTAAGATTTCCTAAACCGTTGGTTCTATAATCATTCCAGTTCTGAGATGAATTTTCTTCATATGAGATACTGTCAATCTGCGTATAGTCCACTGTATAATCGCTCCAGCCTTGTAAAGAATATGCAAGGCTTGCCGGTTTTGGTTATAGAATGCTTGCTGAGGCAATCAAAGCAGATTTGCCATATCATATCAGTTGTCCGGCATTACTTATCTGTGGAGAAAAGGATAAAGCGGGCTCAGCAAAAAACTACAATAAAAATGGCATCAGAGAGAAGGTTTACCCCTTAAGTGGATAAAGAATGCTGGCCATAATTCCAACACTGACCAACCGGATGAAGTAAACAAACTTATAGAAAAATTTATCAGTGAGGTAGATGGGAGAAGAGTGCCTGGATGAAATTAAATATAAAGTGGAAAAAAGTATTATATGGAATTGCATTGATAGTTATTGGTATAGTATTGGCAGCTTTTCATTTTATTGTGGCAGGAAATGTTTTGCATTAAGCTAAATTAAAAGGTTTTCTGTAAAAAAATTCACATCAGAGAACCTTGAACCTTTCAATTATTTGTGTTAAACTGGAAAAGGTTTCGAAAAATACAAATTAACTATTTACTGACCATGCTTTTACTGTGAAAAAAACGTGGTCAATTTAAGATAAAGCGGTTGAAATCCGCATAAAATAAGGAGTTTTATGAGTAGTAAAAACATGTCACCCATATGGGAACGGTGATTTGTTTCGCTATTAAAATGTCCGTTAAATGCGATCTTTTAAGGCTTTTCGAAGGTGCTAGGAGATTTTTATGAGTAGCATTGAATGGCGGTTCATGGCATGGGATTATTGCAAAAACCGTGCAGTAAGCTGTGCAGTAAAACAACCAGAAAAAAATTTTTTAATAGATCATATCTCAAGTACAATATGCTTTATTATAAAGTAAGACCGAACCAAGTATAATTGATTATGCAGGGTTCGGTCTGTTTCATTTGGGCTGTGATAATACAAGATCACGTATATAAATTAGCAGTTGTTACAAATGCCGAATTAGAGTATAATATAACTATATTCGGAAAAGGATTTTTGAATATACCCGAAAAGGAGTAATGCCAGTGAATACAGAAACGAAGAATGCAATTCTCATAACTGATAAAGATGCACAGTATGATGAGAGAGCGAAAAGACTGCTTGGTCAGAAAAGCATTCTGGCACATATACTGGTAAAAACAGTAGATGAATTCATGGGAATGAATCCAAAAGATGTAATATCTTACATTGAGGGCGAGCCCTTTATCAACACTGTTCCAGTGGAAACGGGACTTACGAATACTGTTGTTGAAAAAGATGGTCAGCGAGTCGTAGGTTTTAATTCTGAAAACCAGGAGATTCATGAAGGAACTATAAGGTTTGATATTATCTTTTATGTACGGATGAGAGATGGATTATCACAGATTATTGTGAACGTGGAAGCACAAAAGGATGAGCCTGAGAAATATGAGATTTTAAACCGAGCTATCTTTTATGTGAGTCGCATGATTTCTTCACAGAAAGAAAAAGATTTTTCAAATTCAAATTATAATGATATCAAACGTGTTTATTCCATCTGGGTGTGTATGAACATGCCGGAAAATAGTTTGGAGCATATTCACCTGGTAAAGGATAGTCTTGTCAATTCGCATGCCTGGAAGGGAAAGTTGGATCTGATTAATATTGTCATGATCGGACTGGCAGAAGAGCTTCCTGAACATGAAGAAAAATATGAGTTACATAGATTACTTGGAGCATTGTTATCCCAGAATCTGTCTGTAAATGAAAAATTGAATATCATCGGAAACGAATATGATATTCCAATGGAAGAAGACTTCAGAGAGGATGTGAGTGTTATGTGTAATTTAAGTCAGAAAATTAAAGAAACTGGAATTGAGATTGGTAAAAAAGAAATGATTGTAAAAATGCACAGCAAGGGTTATACAATCGCTCAGATCGCCGATGTAGCGGGAATGGAAGAAAAACGGATTGAAGAAATTATTAAAAATGAGGAATTGCTACCAGCATAATGTTGTGTGAAGGAAAAGTCATTCAAATGGATGTTCATTTGAATGGCTTTTTATCAATTCCCAGATAAAAGGAGAACAGCTTTTCCTTGAACAAAAGGAGATTATAAATGCGTGAATTAGTAGCGACTCTGGCAGGCGTAATTGTTGGCTGGATTTTCAATGAGATTACGATGTTTTTTCGTGAAAGACCAAAGCTTACTTTTAAAATGGTTTCTACACCAGAAACGGAACTGATAGATAAAGAATACCGTACTAAAACAAGTTTATCAGAACATGGAATTGAAATTTATAATACAGGTAAAAATCCATTTATACTAGAGAGCTTTGAATTGTGCTATAAAAACAAATTGCTTGTAGATTGTCACATAGTAGAAAATGCCAAGGTTCTTATGCCCTCTGAAAGTTTCACATATACACTTATGGAACAAGAGGCAGATGCTCTACAACACCATTGCAATCAAGAAAAATTTGAAACTTGTGATGTGACAGCCTATAGTGTGGAAGGTAAGAAAATAAAAACAAAATTATGGGTTCCATTGTTTTATATTAGGGCTGGCAGATAAAATGCAATATCATCGGAAACGAATATGATATTCCAATGGAATAAGACTTTAGAGAGGATGTGAGTGTTATGTGTAATTTAAGTCAGAAAATTAAAGAAACTGGAATTGAGACAGGAATTGAGATTGGTAAAAAAGAAATGATTGTAAAAATGCACAGCAAGGGTTATACAATCGCTCAGATCGCTGATGTAGCGGGAATGGAAGAAAAACAGATTGAAGAAATTATTAAAAATGCGGACTTGCTGCCAGCATAAATGAAGAAGTTGTCGCCATCTGGTTGGATAAATATCTGATCGGATGGCAATTTTATTATAGAAATTCAACTATTTCCCTATATCGATACAGAAATCATTTTATATCATCAAACCCTGCAAATCTAAAGTGGTAATCACATTTCAATTCCATTTCTTTTATAAATCGAGAAAATCTTAAAAAAATCGCAATTTATTTTCAAATTTTTACACTTTTCGTCGAAAATTTTTATTATTTATAAGTAGGAGAGTAAAGAACCACTCCATATTATGAAAACGGAGGGATAAAAGAATGTGGGTATTTTGGCTTGTGTTCTTCGTTCTGATGGCAGTGGTGATTACGCTTATGTATTGCTGCCTTATCAGAGCTAGTGTGGTGGACGACGAAATGGAGAAGGCGTTTCAACAAAAGATGAAATTACGAAAGGATGAGGCAGAAAAATGTCAAGAGGACGAGCAGGAGTAATATCGAAAGAATACAAAGGGGAAGAGAATACAGAATTTCATGACATCATAAAACTTTTTAAGATTTACCGAGTAGTAAACTGGCAAATGCAGATTAAGATCAATCAGGTAAGTGTCATGCTTTCGCTTATGTATCAGGCAAATCATAGGAGTTCGAAATATTGGTTACGAAAAGAAACTAATATTTTTTCTGTTCTTTTTTCCTTGTTTATGATATGTGGAAGATTATTATATGGTGTACACTGATGTACAGACATCATCGGAGGTGTTCTATTGAGCTTCGGATTGTTTGGAATATATCGGGGAGCCGCTTTACTTTGCTATAGGAATCAGTGACAGATTGGAGAAAAAACAGGTAGAGAAACATATGCAATAGCAGTAGGGCTGCTGTTTCTGATAATAAAAAGAATCATCCTTTTGTATCGTGTGAAAAATGAATAAAGTTTTATAAAAAGGGATTGTTCAGAGTGAGCATTCCTTTTTCTATTGGAAATTTGCCATAAATTGTCAAATAACAGTTGCTTAAAGGTGTCAAATAATATATAATTGACTATAATCAATAGTTGAAATATCATTGTAATTACAAGAAAAGGCAAAAGCATTGCCAAAAGGGAGGAGGAAATGTATGAAGCATTTCAGAAAAACAATTGCACTCTTTCTGGTGGTAGTTATGCTGACAACCACAATGGGAAGTACTGTGCTTGCAGGAACTGAAAATCAGGGATTTTCGGATCAAGCAGAAACGACCGTGGATAGCAGGTTTCTGGATGGAATTGATACAGATGGTTACGATTACGTGATCACATCCCAGGAACAGGCCGATGAACTACGGGTGTCGGATGATTCTAAATCCATTTTGGTTGCATGTGGGTCGGTTTATCTTTCCGGCATCACAGCAGGAACCATCACAATCCGCAATACAACAAAGATCCAGCTATCTAATGTTACTGCGAAAGCACTGGACATCAGCCAGGGTACTGCGATCAGCTTCACTGGTGTGAAAGCAGACCAGCTGTTGATAGCCGGGGAAAAGACAGAAGAGTCTTCCCTGCAGATTGATTCTGAAACGAATATTTCCAAACTGGAATTAAACGGCGGCCAGGCAGTAACACTGGAAGGAAGCGGAACCATCGGAGATGTGGAAGTAAAAGAACCGGTAAGTTCCCTGGCGGTTTACGCCACCTGTAAAGTAACAAACCAGTCCGGAAAAGCACTGGAACTGGAAAAACCAGACGGAAGCAGTGAAACCCTTCCAAGTGGTGCAGCAAGCTCTCTGAAACTGGAAACTTACTCCGTTACATTTGTAGCTGATGGCAGTGAAGTGGCTGTCCGTCAGACAGTTCCCGGAACTCCGGTGGATGTTACCGGGATCACGCCAGAAAAAGAAGGATACATATTTACCACCTGGTATCAGGATGCGGCCTGTACAGAAGCGTATTCCCAGTTTGACTGTGTGAACGGACCTCTGACCTTATATGCAGGTTTTACAGATGCTGCTGAAGCTGTGACCGTTACCTTTGAAACATTTGATGGTACACCAGCAGCACCTCTTACCTTTGCAAAAGGGGAAACACTTCTTTCCAAACCAGTATCCAGAATTTCTACAAATAAGGAGGGCTATACCTTCGGCGGATGGTGCCGTGATGAAGCGTGTACCGAATTATTTGCATATACAGAGCCGATTTAGGAAGATATGACTCTGTATGCGCTTTTTACTTCCAATGAAGCCATAAGCCAGGAAAAGGATGGAAGCTGTGCGGAGTTAAATGATTTCGACTGGCAGGGAGAGATCCCGCTGATTACAGATACCAAAATGACAGAAGACGAGGTTCTGTCCGCTGTCTCCTTAGAGCCGGGAGCCGGTGAGCTGGATCCGATCCTGTCTGTAAAAAAGACACCGAACGGTTTCTCCATTTTCGGTGAATATTACGAAAAAGATGGAAAAAAAGGATTTGAACCGGGAGCCACATTTACAGTAAGGCTTCCTAAAGAAATTAATTTTGCAGATTATTCCAAAGATGTTCGCTCAGTTACAGTTTCTGTTTATAAAGAGAAGGTGGAGATTGTTGGTTTTTCAGAAGATATCGATTATATTCTCTGGGACCAGGTAATATCCTACACCCCTGCTGTTGAGAAAGAAAATTCAGAAGAAACAGCAGGACAAACAGAAAAAGAAACAACTGAACTCCTTCAGGAGGAAGAAAAGGAAATTCTTTCCCGGCAGGAAGCGGATGAGCCTTCCACAACAACAGAAGAAAATGAAGAACTTCCTTCCGAAGAAAAACCGGAAATTGAAACAGAAGAGGATGTACCGGAAACCGAAACTCCGGCATATGAGCCTGGGGAACTTCTTGTAAATGGGACGCTTAACTATGAGCCCGGGGAAATCGTAGCCTTTTATGACGGCGAAATCGGCCGGGATGAAAAGAGCATGGATTCCTATACCGAAGGCTCTTTTGACGGATATGTGCTTTTTGCTCAGGTTGTGGATGTCCAGAGCGAAGGGGATCAGACAAGGATCTGGTTCGGATATGCCGATCCACAGGATTACCTGGCAGATTTTGATGTAAACACTACAGATGATGTAGATCTGGAGAGCCAGCTGTCCGAAGAAGAACTCCAGGTAGTGGAATCCAAAATCGTCAGCCAGGTAGAGGAAAACGAGGAATTAAAAGCCCAGATGCTGATGGCGGTTATGACTTCTGAGGAAACCCAGAAGATGATCAATGAAAAATACGGGGAAGGAGTTTATTCCCTGGCAGGAATGAATGCCACCCTGAAGCCGGGCAAACCATCCGTAAAGATCTCTGCATCCGGCAGCAATGTAACTGCGACGATCAGCATCTCGGCAAGTGCAGCCATTAAGAACGGTTTGAAGACGATTCTTACCATTTCACCTAAGCTGTCCTTTACCCAGAGCCTGTCCGTACAGACTAATGTAAAAGGTGGAAAATTCTGGATCGATATGTCCGTAACTTTGCGTTCCACATCCAAGATTTCCCTTACGGTTACCGCATCCTCCGGCGGCTCTGTAAAGCTGTTCAATGATGCGAAGAAAACACTTTCCGAGATCGTAAAACCAGAAGGGTTAAAGGATTCCAACGACTACAGCCAGTATGACAAAAATGTTTCCGAACTAATGAAGACAGTTGGTTCCATTGTAAATTCCTCCCTGGTCTACAATGATATTTTCAACGTCGTTCTTTTGAAGCTGCGGTTCTCTTTCTACGGAATCATTACCTTGGGTGTGGATATTGACCTTGTGGGCCAGGTCGGTGTGCTGGCAACCTTTGGCGTGGAAATTGAGGTAAAAAGCGGAGAACGCATTGGATTTGAGTATAAGTTCCTGAAGTTTGAAGGAAGCTCCTATACACAGAAGCTGGAAAGCAGTGTGACCAGCAGTGTTTACCTGATTGGTAAAGTAGGGGCAAGGGTGGGAATCCGTGTTACGATTTCCATTACCTTCTGCGGCTTCATCTCCACCAGCATAGAAGGCAGCGTCTACGCTTACGCAGAATTGTCTGGCTTCTATTATAACACCGCGAATCTGGTAAGCGGTGCAAGCACAGAGCTGGGCGCATTGAAATTTGAGGTCGGTATTGATGTGGTTGTCAAGCTTCAGCTGAAAGTCAAGCTTATCTTTAAGACCAAGAAAAAGAGCTGGACCGTATACAGCGGCAGATGGCCGTTGTGGTCGAAAAGCTATTCCAGCGGTTTTTCCTATATGAACCAGACCACGTTGGCTGACATGTGGAAGGTTGTGTCCAAAAATGCAGACCAAAAAGATTCCTTCGGTTTTTCTTCCATTCCGATGAAAAACTGGGATATGGCGAAAGGCACATGCAAAGAAAGCTTCGTTCTGGCGACCCAGAAGGATGCAGGTATTTCCCTTCAGATCCAGAATCTGAAAGTTGATGGGAAAGCAGTATCGGACAAAGATCCCCTGGCAAAACTCTTTTATGTAGGAAACGGAAAGAACAACACCAGCCCCGGATTTATTTATCTGGATCAGGGCCTAGCGGCAAAATATAACTGTAAAAAGGCAGAACTGGACCTTGTTGTAACTTATACCAACAACAGCAAATCTGCTATCGTGAAAAAGCAGGTCAGCAGGTTCCATCTTAGTAAAAAAATTTATGTTGCAACCACAAACCACACGATGAAAGTCGTGCTCAGGGACTGGTGCGCAGACGAATGGGGACTGGATCCTGCCGGCTGGGACAATGTCCTGGTTTATCAGAACACTTTTACCAGTTATCTAAGTACAGGCCAGAAAACAGCAGAGTGGAAAACCGTCAGCCTGAATTTAAACCAGATCATCCAGAAAGCAAAAGATGCTTATCCGGAACTGGCAGGTATGGAATGTAAGTGGATAAATGGAAGCGGTTCCCTACAATCCGGAATTGGTTCCGTGAAGGACTGTTCACTGGATGCGCAAAATGGAACCTTAAGATATAAAGTTTTTGCGGATGACCAAAATTATGAAACAACTTATTATCTTTATGTGCACAGATTCCCGGGTGAAAGCAGCCAGGTAAATTATCACATAAGCCTGAACGGGAAAGAAGCAGATACCACTTATAAGCTGTGGGTAACTGCTGCGGACGGTACCGTGAAGGAATTTAAGAAGCAGAAGAACGGCAGCTATGACCTCACCATAAACAAACGGGATTTTAACGGGGAACAGCAGGCGGTGATGATGTCCGTAAATAACGAACCGGATCAGAAGACCAGCCTGTCCATAACCGGCAGGGAGAGCCAGAAAGACGTCTACCTGAAACTTGATCTCCGTCAGGTACAGCTTGTCATACAGGCTGGAGACGGAATCAGGACTTTTAAGGCATATCGGAAATCATTTTTTAGAAATGTGCTGATCCGTTCTGAGGAGATCCGTTCCGGAACGAAAGTGGAAATAAGGACTGTGCTGGACCCGGATTACAGTGACCTGGAAGTCGTCAGTACATATGATAACTTTAAATACAGCGTTACTGGTGAGAATAAAATCACCTTTACCATGCCACAGAGAAATATCACGCTGGTCCTTCGGGCCTATAAACGCCATAAGATCACATTTGATTATAATTTAGACGATTACGGGGTTTATAAGACCATTTACTCCACAGAAAAGCAGGATGTAACAGTACCAGAGGATCCGTCTGTGCCTGGTTACGTATTTAAAGGCTGGTATCTGACAGCAGATGGAAGCGGGGAACCGTATGAATTTGACCGTAAGTTAAAAGAAGACAGTACACTTTATGCACAGTGGGAACCTGTAGTTTCACCGGAGCAGATACTGGAATCTATAACAGGAGTTTTATCCAATCATTATACGGACTCCCTGGAAAAGTATCTTCCACTGGAAAATACCCCCAAAAAGCTCCAGGAAGAAATCGCTGGAAAACTGACAGAAATCCTGAAAAAAGAAAATGTGTATCAGCTGTATGGGAACCGGATTTCTTTCCATGTGGTGCTCTTTGACAAAGTAGAAGAGACAGAAAACCAGTATATCTATACTTACCGGGCAGATATCCTTTATAAAGGTCTGGCTGGAAAAGAATGGGAAGGTACTGCCAAGGGCAGTTTCGTACTGGAAAAAATGAAGCCTGAGGTTTCGGTACTGCCACTGGCTGGAAACCTGAAATATCAGGAAAAACTGGCGCTCAGTCCGTTTACGGGAGGCGAAGTGACCTACAAAGAAAACAAGGTGACCGGAAGCTTCCGCTGGAATGAACCGGAGCTTGTGCCTACAGGAGAAGATAACGGAACCGCAAAATACAAAGCGACATTTATACCGGATGGTGACAGCGCAAAGCTTTATACCCCTGTAGAATTTGAATTACCAGTGAAAACACAGATCGGTGTCCGCGTAAGCTGTAAAGCTGACAGCCGTGATTACGAAAAAGGTAATGTTACCACCACCGGAACCTATGAACTGACACGTGCAGGCGATGGTATGAAACTGGAAAATCTGGAACTGACAGACGGTATATTTAAGTTTGAACAGGAAACACCTGGTGAAAACCTTAAAGTTACCTTCAGCGGTTATAAAATCCGGGACGACCAGAACACGGATAACCTGTATGTGCTTCTGGATGAAACAGCTGAGACAACAGCCTCTATTGGAATGGTCACTCCAAAAATCGAGGAAGTTCCGACGACAGCACTGCTGGGTTATGGCAAGACTTTAAGTGACTGTACAATTACAGGCGGAAAGGCAATCTGGAAGGGAGAAATAATAGAAGGTACGTTCAGCTGGAAAACTCCAGAAGCAAAACCAGTCGGAGAAGATAACGGAACTGAAAAGGCAAACTATACAGTTGTATTTACACCTTCTGAAGCCAACATTTATCTTCCTGTAGAATTTGACCTTCCAGTAAGAACGCAGATTGGTGTTCGCGTAAGCTGTAAAGCCAACAGCCGTGATTACGAAAAAGGTAATGTTACCACCACCGGAACCTATGAACTGACACGTGCAGGCGATGGTATGAAACTGGAAAATCTGGAACTGACAGACGGT